>JAJQCO010000120.1:12827-26572 GCA_021202655.1 Clostridiales bacterium
TTGTCTGGTGGGTACGAAGGAAAAACAATAACTGTTTATATATCATTATTTCTTGACAGGAGGAGAAGGAAATGGCTGCAATGGAAAAGAACACAGAACACCCCGCCTTCAGCGGAACCGAGCCGTATGATCATTCGTACAGCGTCGGCTATCAGGTACATCACGAGGATTGGTCTCCCTATCCCAGGGTGAACCGTCTCCGCCAGACCTTTCTGGACCGGCCGTATGACGTGGATGTGGAGCGTCTGCGCCTGGTCACGGAGTCATACAAGAATCATGAGAGAGATTCTCAGAAGATGAAATGCGCCTATGCGTTTGAACACATTCTGACGAATGTCGGCCTGGAGATTTACGACGAGGATCTGATCCTGGGCGAGATTGCCGCTCCGGCCAAGGCGTCCCCGATTTATCCGGAATTTTCGGTCAACTGGATCATTGACGAGGTGCTGCATTTCCCGTTTGAGGAGCGCGCCCACGACCAGTTTTACATCCGCAACGACGAGGAGCGGAAGGAAATCGTCGATCTGTGCCAGTATTGGGTCGGGAAGACGGTGGACGACCTGATCAATGACACGCTGGACGACGACCAGATCAAGGGCTCTGAGGCAGGGAAGAAGATTTTCCAGACCAATCTCTACCACTATGCGGGCGTAGGGCATCTGGTTCTGGATTACGCGAAGCTGATGCGGGTCGGTTTTGACGGGCTGATCCACGACGCGGAGGAAAATTACGCGAAGATCACGAAGAAGGATGTGGATTATGCGGAGAAGAGAGATTTCTATCAGGCCATGATCCTCTCGTTAAACGCGGCAAAGAAATATATTGAGCGTTACGCGGCGCTGGCTGCCGAGCGCGCCGAAAAGGAAACCGATCCGAAGCGGAAAGAGGAGCTTGAAATCATGTCCGCAAACTGCCGTCAGGTTGCCGGCGGCCCGGCGAAGTCCTTCTGGCAGGCGCTGCAGCTGTTCAATTTCGCGACTACCCTGACGCAGATCGAGGGCAATGGACATTCCATTTCCTACGGGCGGATGGACCAGTGGCTGTATCCTTATTACAAGGCCGATATGGAAAGCGGCGCGATCACCAAGGAATTTGCGCTGGAGCTCATCGAGGTTCAGTATGTAAAGATGAACAATCCGACCAAGCTGAAAGATAAGGGCACGGTTATCGTCCGCAACGGCCGCGGCTTCGGCGGCGAGTGTCTGACCATCGGCGGCGTGGATCGCGACGGAAACGACGCGACCAATGACCTGACCATGCTGATGCTGGAGGCCTCCGCTCACACCCGTATGATGAATCCGTGGCTGCTGGTGCGTATGCACGAGAACACGCCGTATGAGGTGCGGGTCAAGACGGTCGAGTGCATCCGTGCCGGTTATGGGCATCCGAAGGTATTCAATGACGCCGCGACGATCCCGGCTATGATGCGCAAGGGCATGACACTGGAAGAGGCGAGAGATTACGCGGTTGTCGGCTGTGTGGAGCCTGACCTGCCCGGCAAGGAGTACGGCTGGCATGACGCCGCCTATGTAAACACGGCGAAGATGATGGAGATGGTGTTAAACGGCGGCCGCTGCCTGGACTGCGGTCCGCACTGCCCGCGCTGGGAGCGCTGCGGCGCGCTTGGCAAGCACGTCGGTCCGGACACCGGAAATCTGGCCAGCTATCAGAGCTTTGACGAGGTGCTGGAGAGCGTGGATAAGCAGTTCGACTACTGGTGCGATCAGATGTGCAGCAGCCTGAATATCATCGACAAGGCGCATCGGGCGCGCAAGCCGCTGCCGTTTGTCTCCGCATTCTTCGAGGACTGTGTCTCATCCGGCAAGGATCTGACCGAAGGCGGCGCAAAGTATAACGGCATCGGCCCGCAGGCGAGCGGCCTTGCCACCTGCGCGGATTCTCTGGCCGCGATCAAGCAGCTGGTGTTTGAGGAGAAGCGCTACACCGGAGCGGAGATGCTTCAGGCTGTGCTTGACAACTGGAAGGGACATGACGTTCTCTACTCCCTCGTCAACAGCTCAAAGGTGCATCACTACGGAAATGACGACGACTATGCGGATGATCTGTTCAAATATATGTTTGAGTGCTATTGCAGGCATATCGCGGGCAGGCCGACGCAGAGAGGAGGCGCGTTCAGCCCGGGTGTCTATTCTGTCAACGCGAATGTGGGCATGGGCTTAAATACAAACGCTTCCATCGACGGACGCCGCGCCGGAGAGGCGATCTCCGACAACATGGGACCGGTACATACCGACGGCGGCTCCCACGACACCGAGGGGCCGACGGCCATCGCCAACTCGGTCACCAAGGTGGATCACAGCCTGGCGACGAACGGGACGCTGCTGAACTTAAGATTCCCGGAGGAGGCCGTGGCCGGCACAGAGGGCCGTGACAACCTGGTCAACTTTATTGACGAATATATGGCAAGGAAGGCCATGCATGTCCAGTTCAATGTGATGAGCTCCGCGACGATGAGAGCCGCGCAGAAGAAACCGGAGGACTATAAGGATATGCTGGTTCGTGTGGCGGGCTACAGCGCGTACTTTGTAGAGTTGGGCAAGCCGCTGCAGAAGGATCTGATTCAGCGCACGGAGCTGCACTTCTAAAAGAAATTATTCAAAAAGAACGGGGCTTTCGCTTCACGAATTACATTTCGTGAGGCGACAGCCCCGTTTTGCAGGATGCGGCCGGTCAGCGGATTTCCTGATAGGGGATCCGGCTGAGACCCTCCTTTTCCGCTTCCTTTGCGACCGCGTTGGCGACGGCGAGGACGACCCGCTTGTCGAAAGCGGAGGGGATCACGTATTCGGGCGTCAGCTCGTCCTCCGGGATCACATTCGCGACGGCGTGCGCGGCGGCGATCTTCATCGGCTCTGTGATATCTCTGGCGCGCACGGCGAGGAGTCCCTTGAACAGCCCGGGGAAGACGAGGACGTTGTTGATCTGGTTCGGATAGTCGGAGCGACCGCTTCCGACGACGGCTGCGCCGCCGTCCTTCGCCTCCTCCGGCATGATCTCCGGCACCGGGTTTGCCATGGCGAAGACGATGCCGCGATTCATGGATGCGACCATCTCCTTCGTCACCAGATGCGGGCGGGAGACGCCGATGAAGATATCGGCGTCGACCAGCGCGTCAGCCAGACTGCCGTGTTCTTTGTTCAGGTTGCTGATGTGGGAGATTTCCTCCTGGCCGGAGTTTAAGCCCTCGTCATTCTCGCAGATCATACCGTGTACATCGCACATGATAATGTTGCCAAAGCCCATGGCGATCAGCTGTTTGCCGATCGCGACTCCGGCTGCGCCGGCGCCGTTGATCACGACGCGCAGCTTTCCCATCTCCTTGTGCGTCACCTTTACCGCGTTTAAAAGCGCCGCGCCGACGACGATTGCCGTGCCGTGCTGGTCGTCGTGGAAGACCGGGATGTCACAGATTTCTTTTAATTTCCGCTCGACCTCAAAGCAGCGGGGCGCGGCGATGTCCTCCAGGTTGATACCGCCGAAGCTCTTGGAGATCATGGCGATCGTCTGTACAATCGTGTCGACGTCCTTGGAGGCCACGCACAGCGGGAAAGCGTCCACATCTGCGAAGGCCTTGAACAGGGCGCATTTGCCCTCCATCACCGGCATGCCGGCCGACGGGCCGATATCGCCAAGACCCAGCACGGCGGAGCCGTCCGTGATCACCGCGACGAGATTCCCCTTGCGGGTGAATTCGTATGCTCTCTCTTCATCCTCCGCGATCAGCAGGCATGGCTCGGCCACGCCTGGCGTGTAGGCGATGGAAAGCTCCTCCCGGTTTGTGATCGGCGCGCGGGAGATCACCTCGATCTTTCCCTGCCATTCCCTGTGTTTTTCGATTGCAAGCTGTTTATTGTCCATCTGAGTGTCCTCCCGGTCTTGTTGTATGAAACGAATTTGTGATGATACCGCGTCTATTCTAATCCAAACAGAAAACGCCGTCAACCGGAGATATTCAAAAAAGAGAAATAAAAAGAGAAGGAGCTGCCCATCCCCCACGAAAAGGCAGCTCCCGGTCACGATCAGAAACCATTACACAATACAGCTTTGCTGGTATCCCCATACCAGGCGTAAGAAAACTTCTCTCCCCTAGCTCTTACATGTCTGAATATACCATTTTTTTCATATAAAGTCAAGGACATATTGTGCAAGTTGGGCAAAAAAATGAAATGCCCCTTCGGATTTTATGTAAAAATGCATATAAAAGACAGAAGCGGTCGTATTGTATAAATTTCCCGGGAAATGCGCAGACTGAAGAGATGGAATGAGAAGCGCGGTCGCGGCGGCGGCCCGGCGGGATATAGGGAAAGGAGCGGGATACCGGATGGCATTTTCAGAAAAATTGTCCGAAAATATGGAACAGATGAAGAGGACTCTGGGGACAGACCGGAATTTTGACATTGTCTGCCGCGAGGCGGAGTGCGGCGGCCGAAAGGCCTGTCTGTTCTTTGTGGACGGGTTTACGAAGGATGAGGTTCTGTTGAAGATTCTCCAGCTGTGGTCGGGAGTCGGAAGGGAGGAGATGCCGTCGGATGCGAAGACGTTTTCCGAGCGCTACCTGCCTTACGGCGAGATTGATCTGTGGGAGAAGGAGGAGGACGTGGTCGTCCGTCTGCTGGCCGGAGCGACCTGCGTCTTTGTCGACGGCTATCGGGAATGTCTGACGGTCAACTGTCGCTCTTATCCGTCGCGGGGCGTGGAGGAGCCGGATAAGGATAAGGTGCTGCGCGGATCGAGGGATGGTTTTGTGGAGACGCTGATCAGCAACGTGGCGCTGATCCGGCGGAGGATCCGGGATCCAAAGCTTATGATGGAGCGCATGTCGGCGGGAGAAAGCTCCCATACAGATATTGTCCTGTGTTATATGAGCGGCCGTGTGGATGAGGAGCTTCTGGCAAGGATCCGGGGGCGGATCGAAGCTCTTCATGTGGACGCGTTGACCATGAACCAGGAGAGTCTGGCGGAGTGTCTTTTCCCGCACAAATGGTACAATCCGTTTCCGAAGTTTAAGTTTTCGGAACGCCCGGACACGGCGGCGGCCTGTATCCTGGAGGGCAATATTGTCATCCTGGTGGACAATTCTCCGGCGGCGATGGTTCTGCCCTCCTCGGTCTTCGATATCATTGAGGAGGCGGACGATTATTATTTTCCGCCGCTGACCGGCACCTATCTGCGGCTTTCCAGAATGGGAGCGGCGCTCTTAAGCCTGTTCCTGACTCCGGTGTTTCTGCTTCTGATGATGCATGCGGAGCAGCTCCCCAAAGGTCTGGAATTTATGAAGCTCGCGGATGAGATGCATGTGCCGCTAATTGGCCAGCTGCTGATCCTGGAGTTTGCGATCGACGGCCTGCGGCTGGCCGCGGTCAACACGCCGAATATGCTGTCGACGCCGTTGAGTGTGATCGCCGGTATTGTCCTGGGAGAATATTCTGTGAAGTCCGGATGGTTTAACAGTGAGACAATGCTGTATATGGCCTTTGTGACGATCGCCAATTACAGTCAGTCGAGCTTTGAGCTGGGCTATGCGTTAAAATTCATGCGGATCATTCTGTTGGTTCTGACGGCGCTGTTTGACGTCTGGGGATTTGTGGCCGGAACCGTTTTTGCGGTCTGCGCGGTTGTCTGGAACCGGACGATCGCAGGGAAGAGCTATATCTATCCGCTGATTCCGTTTCGCTGGAGCGAGGTGAAAAAGCGGTTTATCCGGGAGCGGCTGCCCGTGAGGGAAAAGAATGGATTCGATACTTGACAGGGATAAAAAGCTGTCAGATAATAGGGGAGGATGAAAAGAAAAGGTACGTGGAGGAGCAGAGATGGCAGGAATACCGAAGGATCCGATGATTCTGATGAGCTATTTGAATACCCGGCTGAGAGATCGCTACGCATCGCTGGAGGCGCTGTGCGAGGATCAGGAGCTTTCTGTGGAGGAGATCGTGAAGAAGCTTGAGGCAGTCGGCATGACGTATGACGCGGAGCGAAATCAGTTCCGTTAGCATGCATATTTTCCGGGCTCCGGCACACACTATCCGTATGAGACGATTAAGGAAATTTTCAACGGATTTTTGCAAATGCGGCGTGGCCGGGTGGTGCCTGGAGGTGCTCGCGACTTCGGCGGAATCAATTCTGGCGCGGGACTGGAGACTGATCGGACAGACGTCCCTGCTGATGTTTCCCATCTATGGCTGCGGGGCGGTGCTGCCCAGGATCGCGCAGTGGACGGACGCCTGGATCGGGGAAGGCTTTGTCCGGCCTGGCGACCGGCTGATCCGCCACGGGATGCTGTATATGGTGCTCATCTTTGTGGGAGAGTATCTTTCCGGGGCCTGGCTGAGGAGTCTGGGCGTATGCCCCTGGGATTACAGCGGCGTCCGGGCAAGCGTGGGCGGGCTGATCCGGCTGGATTTCGCTCCGCTCTGGTTTGCGACGGGGCTTCTGTTTGAAAAAATTGTGCAAACTGTGCCGAAAATGCATGTTAAAAAATGAAAAAGTGTGCAAAAAACGGGGAAGACAGCTTGTTTTTGCCCCGTTTTTTTTATATACTATAAAAAGTCCCGGCGGCGGTTTGGCGGACTGCGGCGTCTGCATGCAGGATCGCGCCGATATTGGCCGGGCGACGGATACTTGAATATGAGGTGCGGATTTCATGATACGTTTTGTGCTGGTTGTGGGAGTCCTGGCGATCTTTTTGCTGCTCAGTACGCTGCCGCTGCTGATAGGGGAAAAGCTGATATGGAAGAATGAGCCGAAAAAGCAGCAGGAGTACTGCCTGAAGGTCGTGCAGGCCATGTTTCGCAGCGTGCTTCGCCTGGCCGGGGTGAGGATCACGGTGAAGGGTTATGAGAATATCCCGGATGAGCCGGTGCTCTACGTGGGAAATCACAGCAGCTATTTTGATATCCTGGTCGGCTATGTGACGGTGCCGGGGCTGACCGGCTTTGTCGCGAAGAAGGAGATGGAGAGGGTCCGGACCCTGGCCGCCTGGATGCGCGGCGTGAACTGCCTGTTTCTTGACCGCAAGGACATCCGGGCGGGTCTTCAGACAATCCGCGAGGGCGTGGAGAAGGTGAAGGGCGGCGTTTCTGTCTGGATTTTTCCGGAAGGAACCAGGAATATGGGGGAGGATCTGACGCAGCTTCTTCCATTTAAAGAGGGAAGCTTAAAGATCGCGGAGAAGGCCGGATGCCCGGTGGTTCCGGTGGCGATCACAGGGACAGCGGACGTCTGGGAGAGGCATCTGCCATGGATGCGTCCGTCCGATGTGACCGTCGAGTATGGGGAACCGATTTACATAAAGGAGCTTCCGCCTGCGGAGAGGAAGCATGTCGGCGCATATGTCCAGTCGATGATCGAAGATATGTTAAAGAGGGAACAAAAGGAACGGAGGAGCGAACAGCGTGAATTTACAGGAGTGCAGGAACGAGCTTGACCGGATCGACCGGAATATTGTGGAGCTTTTTGAGCGGCGGATGGCGATCTGCGGCGAGGTGGCGGAGACGAAGATCGCTTCCGGCAAGGCCGTCTATGACGCGCAGCGGGAGAAGGAGAAGCTCGACGCGGTGGAGCATCTGGCGCACGGCGATTTCAACCAGTCGGCGGCGCGGGAGATGTTTGTGCAGATGATGACGATCAGCCGCCGTTACCAGTATCAGCTGCTCGCCGAGCGCGGCGTGGGGCCGGACCTCGGATTTACGAGGAAGGAGAAGCTGGATACGAAGGGCGCACGGATTGTGTATCAGGGTGTGGAGGGCGCTTACAGTCACGCGGCTTCTCTGCAGTATTTTGGGGACGACGCGGACGTCTTCCACGTGGAAACCTTTGAGGCGGCGGTGAGAGAGGTGCAGGAGGGACGGGCGGACTACGGCGTGCTTCCGATCGAGAACTCATCGGCGGGGGCGGTCGTCGATATGTACGATCTGCTGACCAGGTATCAGACTTACATCGTAGCGGAGGTCTTTTTGCCGGTCAGCCACGCGCTGCTTGCGGGAACGGACGCGGAGCCTGAGGATATCCGGACGGTGTATTCTCATCCGCAGGCGCTGATGCAGTGCTCGGATTATCTGAACCGCATGGGCTGGAGGCAGGTTCCCTGCCTGAATACGGCGGTGGCTGCCAAGAAGGTGATTGAGGACGGGGACAGAACCCAGGCGGCGGTGGCCAGCGAGATCGCGGGCAGGCTGTACGGCTTAAAGACGCTGAAAACCTCCATTCAGAATAATCAGGGGAACACGACCCGCTTTGTGATTCTGTCCGGAAAGCCGCTCTACCGCAGGGACGCGGCGCGGATCAGCATCAGTTTTGAGATCCCGCACCGAAGCGGCACGCTTTACAATATCCTGGGCAATTTCATTTTCAACAATGTCAATATGGTATTGATCGAGTCCCGTCCGATTCCGGGCAGGAACTGGGAATACCGCTTCTTTGTAGATATTGAAGGAAACCTGGATGACGCGGCGATCACCAACGCGTTAATCGGGATCGCCGAGGAAGGGCAGAATCTCCGGATTCTTGGAAACTACTGAGAAAGCCCGGAAATCTTTGATTTCCGAAGCCGAATCTGCGCGAAGCAGCCGTCAGGCGGCTAAGGCGCCTGGCGGGAATGGAATATGGGAACTGGAAACCAGAAAAGGAAAGAGGGAGGCAGTATGATTCGCACGTTTGCGGCAATTAACGTAGGCGCGTTCGAGCTGGCTCTGGGGATTTATGAGATCTCTGACAGGAACCGGATCCGCTCGATCGATTTTATCAAGCATATGATCGCACTGGGGAGCGATACATATTACAATGGCAAGATCAGCTACCGGCTGGTGGAGGAGCTGTGCGATGTGCTGGAGGATTTCGCCCGGATTATGAAGGGCTACAAGGTGAACGACTACCGGGCATACGCGACGAGCGCCCTGAGAGAGGCGCGCAACAGCCAGATTGTCATCGAGCAGGTTCGCGTGCGGACCGGGATCGAGATCCGGGTAATCAGCAACTCGGAACAGCGGTTCTTAAACTATAAGGCCGTGGCTGCCAGGGATGAGGAATTTGCAAATGTCATCCAGCAGGGGACGGCGATTGTCGACATGGGCTTCGGAAGTCTGCAGGTGTCCCTGTTTGACAAGGACAGCATCGTGGCGACGCAGAACCTGCCGCTGGGCGCGGTTCCGCTTAAGGAGATGCTGACCAAGGCGCGGGTGTCGGTGGAGACGGAGCGCGCGATTGCCCAGGAGATGGTGGACAATGAGCTGGTTACCTTCCGGAAGATGTATCTGAAGGATCGGAATATCAAAACGCTGATTGCAATCGGCGAGCCGGTCATGCTGCTCTATGCGAAGACCGAGGCGGGAAAACAGAGAACGCCGTTATCCATGGAGGAGCTTGGCCGTGTGTTTGAGCGGATCCGCAGCATGACCAGGGATCAGATCGAGGACGCGTTCGACGTCAATGCGGGCTATGCGGCGATGCTGATGCCGACGGCGGTGATCATCCGCAGACTTCTGGAAATCACCGGCGCGGAGACGATCTGGGCGCCGGGGACGCACCTGGTAGACGGAATTGCGGCGGAGTACGCGGAGGACAAGAAGCTTCTGAAGCTGTCCCATGATTTTTCCAATGATATCATCGTGGCGTCGCGGAATATGGCGAAGCGCTATAAATGCTACATGCCTCATGTGCAGGCCGTGGAGGCCGCGGCGCTCAAAATATTTGACGCGCTGAAGAAGTATCACGGCATGAAGGCGAGGGAACGACTTCTTCTGCAGATCGCGGTGAATCTTCACTCCTGCGGCAAGTTTGTGACGATGCGCAACGGCAACGATTGCGCGTATCATATTATCATGTCGACGGAAATCATCGGCCTGTCTCACCTGGAGCGAGAGATCGTGGCCAATGTGGTAAAATACCATGAGCAGAAGTTCCAGTATGACGAGGTAGAGATTTCCACGAACCCGACGCATGACAGCCTCAGGCAGTCGGAGGAAAGCGTCATCCTGAGAATCGCCAAGCTGACGGCGATCCTGCGCCTGGCGAATTCTATGGACCGGAGCCATATGCACAAGCTGGAGGACGCCAGACTGTCGATTAAGGACAGCCAGCTGGTGATTACGACCGGCTATCCGGACGACCTGACTCTGGAAGCGCTGTCGATTGCGGAAAAGGGAGATTTTTTTGAGGAAATATTCGGGGTGCGCCCCGTGTTGAAGCAGAAAAAAAGGGGATGATTGGAAATGGCTGAGAGCGCGATGAATTTTGAGGATCCGAAGAATTATGTAAATCGGGAAATGAGCTGGCTGGAATTTGACTTCCGCATTCTGAATGAGGCGAGGGACAAGACCATTCCGCTGTTTGAGCGGCTGAAATTTTTAAGCATTACCGCCTCGAACCTGGACGAGTTCTTTATGGTGCGTGTGGCGTCCTTAAAGGATCAGGTTCACGCGGGCTATAAGAAGCCGGATATCGCCGGGCTTCGCGCGGAGGAGCAGCTTGTGCTGATCGGGGAAAAGACGCATGAGCTGGTGGATCTGCAGTATTCGACCTACAGCCGTTCTCTGCTTCCGGCGCTGCGCCAGCAGGGACTGACGGTGGTCTGGGAGCATGAGGATCTGACGGCGGCGGAGGGAAAGTTCGTCGACCGCTACTTCCAGAAGGAGGTCTATCCGGTGCTGACGCCCATGGCGGTGGATTCCTCCCGCCCGTTCCCGCTGATCCGCAACAAGACCTTAAATATCGCGGCCCTTGTGCAGAAAAAGGACGAGGAGGATGGGGAGCTGGAGTTTGCGATGGTTCAGGTTCCGTCGGTGCTTCCCCGGATTATCGAGCTGCCGCAGGGAAAGGACGGCGGGCGCAAGGTCATTCTTCTGGAGGAGGTCATTGAGCGCAACATCAAGGATCTGTTCCTGAATTACCGGATTGTCTCCGCCCACCCCTTCCGTATTATGAGAAACGCGGATTTTGCGATTGACGAGGAGGATGCGGAGGATCTGCTGGAGGAGATCCAGAAGCAGTTAAAGAAGCGTCAGTGGGGCGAGGTCATCCGCCTGGAGGTCGAGGAGAAGGTAGATAAGCGCCTCTTAAAGATCCTGAAAAATGAGCTGGAAGTCGGCGACGAGGCGATCTATGAGATCGACGGGCCGTTGGACCTGACCTTCCTGATGAAGATGTACGGCCTTGTCGGGTTTGACCATCTGAAGGTGGCGCCCTACACGCCGCAGCCGGTTCCGGCGCTGATGAATGACGACGATATCTTTACGAACATCCGCAAGGGAGACATTCTGCTGCATCATCCCTATCAGACCTTTGATCCGGTGGTGAAGCTGATCCAGGCGGCGGCGAAGGACCCGGACGTGCTGGCGATCAAGCAGACGCTCTACCGCGTGAGCGGCCATTCGCCGATTGTGGCGGCGCTCGCGGAGGCGGCGGAGGCCGGAAAGCAGGTATCGGTGCTTGTCGAGCTGAAGGCGCGGTTTGACGAGGAAAATAATATCATCTGGGCGAAGAAGCTGGAGAAGGCCGGCGCCCATGTCATCTATGGCCTGGTGGGCTTAAAGACGCACTGCAAGATTGCGCTGGTGGTCCGCAGAGAGGAGGACGGCATCCGCCGTTATGTCCATCTGGGAACCGGAAACTACAACGACTCCACGGCGAAGCTCTACACCGACTGCGGCATGATGACCTGTCATCCCCAGTACGGAGAGGACGCGACCGCGGTATTCAATATGCTGTCCGGCTATTCAGAGCCGGCGACCTGGAATAAGCTGGCGGTGGCGCCGCTGTGGCTTCGCAGCCGGTGCTTAAAGATGATCCGCCGGGAGGCGGCTCATGCGCGCGAGGGAAGAGAGGCGCATATCAAGGCGAAGATGAATTCCCTCTGCGACAAGGAGATCATCGCGGCTCTGTATGAGGCGTCATGCGCGGGCGTGAAGATCTAGCTGGTGGTTCGCGGCATCTGCTGCCTGAAGGCGGGCGTGCCGGGACTCTCCGAGAATATCAGCGTCCACTCGATTGTGGGAAATTTCCTGGAGCATGCCCGGATCCTCTATGTGGAGAACGACGGCAGCCCGGAGGTCTATATGGGCAGCGCGGACTGGATGCCGAGAAACCTGGATAAGCGCGTGGAGATCATGTTCCCGGTGGAGGATGAGAAGCTGAAGGAGCAGGTGATCCATATCCTGGACGTCCAGTTGGCGGATAATGTAAAGGCGCATATTCTTAAACCGGATGGGACCTATGAGAAGATAGACAAGCGCGGCAAGGTGCTTGTCCTGGCACAGGATCAGTTTTGCGCAGAGGCCGTCGCCGCGGCACAGGCAGCGCGCGCGGGCGACGACGTACACAATACGCGGGTCTTTATCCCGGCGGAGGCGCAGGAAGGATAAAAAAGGAGGAACATATTATGAAGAAAAACTGGAAGAAGGCCGTGGCACTTATTATGGCGGCAGGCTTCGCGCTGAGCGCATGCGGCGGCAGCTCGTCCGGACAGGCAGATTCCGGCACGACCGCGGCGGCTGAGGCGGAGGCCGGGCAGGAGGAAGCGTCGGCTGAGACAGACAGCTCAAAGCCGAGCTTTGTATTTGTCTGCACGGGACAGCTGGGAGACAAGTCGTTTAACGATTCCGCGAATGCCGGGATTGAAGAGATCGCGGCCAGCCTCGGATGTGAGACAAAGGTCATCGAGATCGGAAGAGATCAGACGAAGTGGGAGCCAACCTTCCAGGATCTGGCGGAGGAAGGCAAGTATGACGTCATTATCTCCAACGGCTCCTCCTCGGCAGAGGTGATCGAGCAGGTGGCGGAGGAATTCCCGGATCAGAAGTTTGTCATGTTCGATTCCACCATGGAGGAGGACAAGTATCCGAATCTCTACGCGATCAGCTACAAGCAGAACGAGGGTTCCTATCTGGCGGGCGTGCTGGCAGCGCTGGTGACCGAGTCGGATATGGAAAACGCCAACGCGGAGAAGAAGATCGGCTTTGTGGGCGGTTCCGAGCATCCGATCATCACGGATTTCCTGGTCGGCTATATCGCAGGCGCTAAGTCGGTGGATGAGGACATCAAGGTCTATGTTTCCTATATCGGTTCCTGGGACGATACGGCCAAGGGCAAGGAGACGGCGATTGCTCAGTATAACCAGGGCGTAGACATCATCTTCCCGGCGGCAGAGCAGGCCGGACTTGGCTGCGTGGAAGCCGCGGCGGAGATGGGCAAATACATCATCGGCGTGGATTCCGACCAGGCGATGCTGTTTGCGGGAGTCGATGAGGCGAAGGCCAACGTCATCCTCACCTCCGTGCTCAAGCAGGTCGGAGATTCTCTGGTGCGTATGGCTGAGATGGAGATGGAGGGAACCGTTCCCTACGGAAAATACGAGGAGCTCGGCATCAAGGAGGGCGGCTCGGGAATCGCGATCAACGAGTATTATGAGAAGAATGTCCCGCAGGAGATGCGTGACGAGGTAGAAGCGAAGCGTCAGGAGGTCGTAGATGGAAAGATTGATATCCCGACCGCGCTGGGAGACGCGGATCAGGATGAGATCCAGGCCCTGATCAATTCGGTTGCGCCGTAGCCGTAAGACGGAATCTGTCATGGACAGGTTTTCCATATGCTATGGCAGATGACGCAAAAAAGCGCCTGGTTTGGTCAGGCGCTTTTTTGCATATGGAATACTCAGAGGAGGGGTGGCACGCACATGGAGAAAGAGTTCCTGAGAATGGAGCATATCACTAAAATATATCCGAACTGCGTCATTG
>JAJQCO010000029.1:0-219 GCA_021202655.1 Clostridiales bacterium
TATTCTCCAGGCGGTGAATTCTACCCCCCCCAAACAGATGTGCCAGTATATGGAAACTCGCTCTCCTCTTACGCGGCTTCTCAAGACCAGGCAGAACGGGAACGGATTCTCTATCACCTGGAACTCTCAGGTGGAAATGTCAAACTGGCGGCTGAAACTCTTGGCATCAGCCGTAGAACTCTATATCGCAAATTTGAAAAATATCATATCAATTACCGC
>JAJQCO010000029.1:229-5093 GCA_021202655.1 Clostridiales bacterium
TCTCTGCAGAGACGGCTCTTTGTTTAGGAGAAAAAATTTAGTATGGCATTTTTAATAAAAATGCCGGGTCTGGCAAATGACTAACGCATATGACGCGTCTGTTACAGGCGATTCTGATATATTTCTGCAATATCCTCTTTCGTCAAAGTAACATAGTTATTCTTCAGTAGCCGCTGCTGATTATCAATCGTGCTCTGGGCAAAGGGTTCGATGTCCTCCTGCACAGCGCCATAAGTGGACATGGACTTCCGGGGCAGGATAATGGCCAGCAGGCTATCTAACATCTCGAAACCATTTTTCCCTTCGATCTCAGCGGCAGAGCCATATCTGGTAATTACTTCTGCCAGGTATGTCTCCAGATCCTGGATCTTTCCCTTGGGCTGCTTTTCCTGATATTTATACAAAACATCTGTGAAAAACTGATAATTACTTTCGCCGTGAGCCACATGATACTTGCCGCCAAACGCATAACTCATGGCATGGACAGCCGCACAACCGGCGATACTGAAGGCAATGCCCGCATAATTGCTGGCCCGCAGATAAACGGCATTATTGTCAAATCTGGCGCCCTGCCCATTCTCCGCGATACGGCAATATCCGGCAAGAATCTGTTCCATGGCCAGACGGGAGAACATCTCTGTTGTGGGAGTCGCATTGGGACTGAGATAGGATTCTACCGCATGAATCAAAGCGTCAATGGAACTGGTGGCAAATACTTTATAGGGCAGACTATTCAGAAACTCGGGAATCAGAATTGCATAGTCCGCGTACATAACCGGAGAAACCAGTCCCTGTTTCGTGCCCAGCCTGGTGCGATTCATAATAGCAATATTGGTAACCTCGCTTCCAGTGCCACAGGTGGTAGGAATGATCACCAGTTCGCGTTTCTTTACCAGATTCGGCATGGAATCATACAAAGCGTCAATTCCATTGTCACACTGCAAGACTAATATCTTTGCAATATCAATAATTGTACCGCCTCCAATGGCCACAACACGATCATAACTGCCTTTGTTCGCCTCATCTACAATAGCCTGAGCCATCGTGTCGCTTGGTTCTCCCATTCCATACTGCTCCTGATAAATACAACCGCATGGCAGATTCAGCTTTTCAATATAAGGCTTGTAGATATATTCGTTGGTCAGAATCAGATCCGTTTCCTTCAGATCAAAGGACTCGGCAAACGCAGCAAATGTATCGAATGAGTAAACTTCCGGTTTGATGCTGATTTCTTTCATGAAAAATTTCCTTTCTTAAACATAAATGTATTTATTTCGCTTCTTCTTCCGTGAAGTCGAAATCTTCATAATAAGTATAGTCCAATGCAGACTGTTGGGGCGCATAAAAACAGATGAGCTTTAACGGGACTGTCCCTGTGTTCCAGCACATATGAGGTACGCCCTGAGGAAACAAAAGCAAACTGCCCGTTTCCAGTCGAAATACTTCTTCCCCTACCTTCGCTTTCCCTTCCCCGGAGGCAACGTAAATCGTTTCCTCTCCATCATCATGAGCATGGGCAGGTTTTGCTTTTGCCCCTGGATCATAGACAGTAACCAGGACAGAGCTGTACTTGCCTCCCGTCAATTCAGGCGTCTGAACGGTATAAACCGTACGCCCATCCAACCTCTTGGGTGTTCCATCTCGTTCGTGTTTGTAAATATTCATAGATTCTTGCCTCCATTTCTGATATTCGGTACTGCGGGTGTCGAGCACAACTAAAGTAATACATATAAGATGTTATAGCAAACTACATGCCATATTATCGAGATTTAGACAAAAATATCGAATCAACTGGCAAATTTTATCATTCAACCGGAAGGAATATCTTTTTCCTGACGCGCCTCCTTTCCTTTTCGCCGCACCTTCTGCATCAACAACTCCAACACGTAAACTACCGGCGCCTGGCTGAACCATTCCCCGGATTCCGTCAGCGGCTCGGCCGCCGAATGACAGCAAATACTGACGTCTGCCATACGGGACAGGATACATCCTTCTGTATTCGTAATACAGCAGCATGCTGCGCCGGCCCATTGAAATTGAGATACCTGCTGCAGGAATGCTTCATTTTCTTCCCCGTTGGAGAGAACCATCAGTACCACATCCTGGCTGGGCAGGACATGAATATAAGGAATCAACCGGCTTTCCAGCTGAAAAGACTGTTTTCCGGCACAGGAAAGACACCATGCGCCATATTGACACATGATGCTGCTCACTCCCTGTCCCAGAAAATAGATCCGATTCCGCTCTGATATCAGATCAGTCATATGACTGACCTTTTCCATAAAGGAAAGAACCTCCGTACCTTTAAAAAAATTTACAGCAGCCTTGCTGTTATAAACATTTTCCTCTATATATGTGTGTCGAGCCAGCGTCTGCTTAAGCTGATAACGGAATTCTGAATATCCGCTACAATTCATTTTTATGCAAAAACGCAAAATACTGGAGGTAGAAACACTCACCTGCTCAGCCAACTGACGAATCGTCATATTGACAACCTGCTGGGCATGAGAATGAACATAGTGATAAATCTGAGTTTCTAATTCATTTAACTCCTGGATATTTTCGTAGTAAAACATAGTCCTCTCCTTAAAATGACAAAATCTGCCACTGTCAGCTTCCTTTGCATATTATGACAAAACAAATGACGCACTTTATGTGTCAACTGTGTCACACGCGAAACAGTCCTGGCACATATATACAGAAAACATACCATATGCTCATGGTTTTTCACTTCTGCAAATAGAACAATAAAAATCACCCGCTCATAATCCCCCTTTATTTTTGAAAAGCAAGTTCTGTGCCAATTTTTTTATTTCAAGAGTTGGCATAGCATTTGCTTTAAAAAATAACAAAGTAACTTTATAAAAATGTGAAAATCATACCGCGGAATCTGATATGACGCGAAAGGAGAAAAACATGTGTGATACCTTGATTGCCACCCGGGAAATGACTGTCGACGGTTACACGATATTTGGAAAAAACAGCGACAGAAACTGTAACGAGCCACAATATTTTGTCCATATTCCGCGCAGCGAGCATTCCGCAAATGAAATGGTAACATGCACCTATCTTACCGTAGAACAGGTCAGACATACAAACGCGTTGCTCCTGTCGAAACCATCCTGGATCTGGGGCGGAGAAATGGGAATAAACGAATTTGGCGTTTGTATCGGAAACGAGGCGGTCTATTCGAAAGAAACCTCAAAAGAAAAAGCCTTACTGGGTATGGATTTACTGCGTCTGGCATTAGAACGGTCTTCCACAGCACGAGAAGCATTGTATGTAATAACAGAATTACTTGAAAAATATGGACAAGGTGGCAATGGCGGCTTCGAAGCAGAATTTTATTATGATAATTCCTTTATGATAACAGACGCCAACGAAACCTGGTATCTGGAGACTGCGGGGAAATACTGGGCTGCAAAAAAGCTGGAAGGCGTACACGCGATTTCAAATCATATGACTATAGGCCGCCCTGATCTGGAACATCCTATGGCAAGGAGTCATGCCCGTGAAATGGCTTATCCGGTTACAGAACCCTTCGATTTTTCAGGAAGCTATATTGACTGGGATCGACCGCAGAATATAAGCGGCTTTATCCGCCGTTCTGCAGGACAGCATATGCTGGAATTGCCTGGGAGACAGTTCGCGTTGAAGGATATGATAAAAACACTCCAAAGCCACACCACTGATTCCCCATGGAAAAAAGGAGATATGAGTATCTGTAAGCATGCGACGGGCTATGCAAGTGAAAGCTCCACTACAAATACGATGATTGCGATGATAAATCCAGACAATCTCATGATGTGGGGAACCGGAATGTCTACTCCGTGTATTGCGCCGTTCCAACCCTTCTGGTTTGATACATACAGCAATCATCTGGTATTTGCATATCATGATCAGGAGCAGGCCAGGCAACAGTGGCTTTACAGGGAAAAACTGAACCGGGCGATGCTCAGCGGACGTCTGAATGAAAAAATATACCGCCTTGAACTGACAAATATGCAGGAGCGATGGCTGCGAGAATCAAAAAATGTAGAATATTACGCCAGACAGGAATTTTGTGACAGCGTAGCAGCGGAGGCCGCACGCTTCATCGAAAAATGGATTAACCAGTCAACGATGACTGCTGAAAAATATTATGATGAAGATTTTTCTCAATACTGGAGGGTTAAAAATGCCTCTTTGGGAAAGGATTGCAGAATCGTGTATTGATTTTTTCACATAAATTCGTAATGATACATTTGTATCTATATATGTAAAGAAAGGAGAACTCAGATGAACAGTATTTTTCACAGAGTAAGTATCAGGAATTATCAAAACAAAGAAGTAGAGGGAGAAAAAATAAAAATGCTCCTTCGGGCAGCTATGGCAGCTCCCTCGGCAAAAAATCAACAGCCCTGGTGTTTTTATGTTACCAAGGAAAAGGATCTGCTCGAAAAGCTATCAGGTTCCAGCCCCTATTCTTCCTTTATCAAAAATGCCGCCGTAGCGATTGCTGCCTGTTATTATGAAGAAACATATGCTCCGGAATATGCCCAGATTGATCTGAGCGCAGCGGTGGAAAATATCCTTTTAGAAGCGGACAACCAGGGACTGGGAGCCGTTTGGCTTGGCATTGCGCCCCACAAAGAGCGTATGGACTACGTCAAAGAAACTTTACATTTACCTGAAGGAACCCTTTGCTTTGCTCTGATTTCCATCGGTTATCCGGCTGAGGAAAAGAAACAGCAGGATCGTTATGATGAAAACCGGATACATTTCATCGGAGAAAAGCTTTTTTAAAAATTTCATTATGATTTTCCATGTAAATAAAGACTGTTTTTTTCCGGCAACCGTGCTATAATGAGGAGCGGAGATAGTA
>JAJQCO010000029.1:5103-7430 GCA_021202655.1 Clostridiales bacterium
GCTATACTCTTATCTGATGCACTGAAATTTCATACGGGACATATAAGAGCTTATATTTACCTATATAAAATAAGACTCGGAAAATACAGAATGAGAAGGCATTTTCAGGGTCGCAGTCTGCCCGGAAGATGCCTTTTACTATGGAAATCCAAGAAGCGGAACCGAAGGTGAACGCTGATTGGCAACTTCCATGTATACATGCGGCGCTTAGTGAGAGCGAGTCGTAAGACGATGCTCGAACTTAGCATAGTCGTTACTATATCGTGATGATTCACACGCCACGGCGCGAAATTTCATCATGAGGAAAGGAAAGTATGAAATGACAGTAGAAATGTTAAAGGGAAAAATACACCGCGCCACAGTTGTCCAGGCAGAGCTGGACTATGTGGGAAGCATTACGGTGGACGAAGCCCTGCTGGAAGCAGCCGGAATCCTGGAATATGAAAAGGTGCAGATCGTGAACGTAAACAATGGCAGCCGATTTGAGACGTATACGATCAGCGGAAAACGCGGAAGCGGCATCGTCTGCCTGAACGGGGCGGCCGCCAGATGCGCCTGTGTCGGAGACAGGATTATCATTATGGCTTATGGAAATTATGAGCCGGAGGAAGCAAAGCAGCAGAAACCTGCAGTTGTATTTGTGGATGAGGAGAATCGGATCAGCCGGATTACCAATTATGAAACTCACGGCCGGTTGATATCAGATGAAATGAAATAACAGTGCGATCAGAAAATGAGTAGCAAAGAAGCTGTCTCTAAATCCATATAAGAAAGAGGACAATCATGCAGGTAACAAGTACCGTAAAAGAGACAAGAAATTTTATCAGAAAATGGAAGCAGGAAGGAAAAACGATCGGGCTGGTGCCGACCATGGGATTTCTTCATGAGGGACACGCAAGTCTCATCAGAAAATGCCGGGAGGAAAACGATATTGTTGTCGTTTCCGACTTTGTAAATCCGACACAGTTCGGACCGAATGAAGATCTGGAGGCATACCCCAGAGATTTTGCGCGCGACAGCGCTCTGTGTGAAAGCCTGGGAACCGATTTGATTTTCCACCCGGAGCCGGAGGAAATGTATCATGATCCCCACGCATATGTCAGCATTGATACGCTGTCGGAAACTCTGTGCGGAAAAACAAGGCCCATTCACTTTAAGGGCGTATGCACCGTAGTTTCCAAGCTCTTCCATATCGTAACGCCTGACAGAGCCTATTTTGGCGAAAAGGACGCGCAGCAGCTCGCGATCATCCGCAAAATGACGGAGGATCTGAATTTTGACATTCAGATCGTGGGCTGTCCGATTGTCAGAGAAGAGGACGGGCTGGCAAAATCATCCAGAAACACCTACCTCAGCAAAGAGGAACGGAAAGCCGCGCTCTGTCTTTCAAGAGCTGTCAGGGCAGGACAGGAGGCGATCTTTGCCGACTGTGAAAGCGAAGCGGTTCTTGGCAAAATGCGCGCAGTGATCGAAGCGGAGCCGCTCGCAAGGATTGATTATATTTCTGTTGTGGACGCGCTCACCATGCAGCCTGTGGAGCAGGTGAAAGATAATGTCCTGGTGGCTATGGCCGTCTACATTGGAAAGACTCGCCTGATTGACAATTTCAGCTTTACGGTGTAGCCCTATGGACAGCGTAATGAAAACAATCGGAAAAATCAGCACGTTCCTGAGCCGATATATCGCAGTGATTATCATTATATTTTCTGTGATTGCATTTTTCTGGAACGACGGCTTTGCGTGGACGACAAATTATACCTCTGTGTTTCTGGGCGCAGCCATGTTCGGAATGGGCCTTACCATAAAAATGGGGGATTTCCAGGTCATCATTACTCATCCGAAGGAAATTCTCATCGGCTGCATCGCCCAGTATACCGTGATGCCAATCGTTGCATGGGCTCTGGCAGTGCTTCTCAAGCTGCCGGAGGATCTGGCTCTGGGCGTGATCCTGGTAGGCTGCTGTCCCGGAGGCACGGCCAGTAACGTCATCACCTACATTGCCGATGGGGATGTGGCGCTTTCGGTGGGAATGACCATACTCTCCACCCTGCTTGCGCCCATTATGACGCCGCTTCTCGTGTATGCTCTGGCGGGAGCCTGGGTAGAGGTCTCTCTCCTGGCCATGATCAACTCTGTGGTCCGGGTCATTCTGATTCCTGTCCTTTTGGGAATTGTGATCCGAAGCCTTTTCGGAAAGCAGATTCAGAAAATTTCTGAGGTCCTGCCTTTGATTTCCGTGATCGCGATTGTCATGATCATCTCAGGGATCGTGGCTGTCAACGCAGAGAAGATCATCAGCTGCGGCGTTATGGTGCTGGGCGTGGTGA
>JAJQCO010000117.1 GCA_021202655.1 Clostridiales bacterium
CTGTTATCTCGTAATTTGTTGTCCAATGACGGCGTAATAATGATGAGTATAGATGAAAATGAGGTAGAGAATCTCAAGAAAATTGCAACTGAAATTTTTGGCTCGGATAATTTTGCAGGCGAAATTATCTGGAAAAACAGCAGTAAAAACGACCAAGCATATATTTCCATTCAGCACGAATACATTCTTGTCTACGTCAAGAGTAAAGCACACAATCTTGGGACATGGCAGGAGGCTAAAGAGGGAACGGATGAAATCTTTGCTGCCTTTGATGAATTTCATAAACAATATGGAGATGATTGGGAAGCAATTCATAAGGCAGCGCTATCATGGTATAAGCAATTTCCTGCATCTAATCCAATCTTTTCAAGCAAGCACTACTCATGGATGGATGAAAGGGGAGTATATTTCCCCGATAATATCTCTGGCCCTAACTTTGGCCAGTATCGGTATGATATTATCCACCCAGTAACAGGTAAGGTCGTAAAAGAGCCTGCAAGCGGATGGCGTTATCCCGAAAGTACTATGAAGGAGCGTATTGCGCAAGGTCTAGTACACTTTGGAAAAGATGAATCAGTTGTCCCTTGTAACAAAACGTATCTGAAAAATACACTCTACCAAAGCCTGACAAGTGTAAAGTATAAAGACGGACGTGTTGCCTCTAAGCAACTAACCACACTTATGGGACGAAATTGCTTTACAAATCCTAAAGATGTCTCTATGTTGGGAAGCCTTTTTAAGGCAATAGGACTTAAGGAAGGCGATATTGTCTTGGACTTCTTTTCTGGCTCTGCGTCTACTGCTGAAGCAGTTATGCAGTTACAGGTTGAATTGAATTGTCGCTTGCAATTCATCATGGTTCAGATTCAGGAAGATTTGGACCAGTCACTCTCTTGTGCTGTGGGTAGTTCAAAACAGGTTCTAAAAAATGCAATTGCTCTTTGTGACGAGCAGAAACAGCCACATTTCCTCACAGTGATTGGGAAAGAGCGTATCCGCCGCGCCGGTAAGAGAATTAAGGAAGAGAATCCTATGTCCACAGCAGAATTGGACACCGGTTTTCGTGTGTTCAAGCTGGACGACACCAATATGCAGGACGTATATTACAGCGCCGATGAATATGACCAGCAGATGTTGCCACTCATGGAGTCCAACATCAAACCCGACCGCACCGATCTGGACTTGTTGTTCGGCTGTCTGCTGGAGTGGGGCCTTCCCCTGTCCATGCCCTATCACAGTGAAAAAATCGACGGCTGCACCATCCACACTTACAACGACGGCGACCTGATTGCCTGCTTTGACGAAAATATACCGGAAAGCGTGATCATGGAGATTGCCAGGCGGCAGCCTCTTCGTGCCGTATTCCGCGACTCCGGCTTTGCGGACAGTCCGTCGAAGATTAACGTATGGGAGCGCTTCAAGCTGCTTGCGCCGGATACAAGGGTGAAGGTAATCTAAAGTTGGGAACCATGGAGGACGCGGTTATGAAGCAGGTCGATGAGAATTTTTTGAAAGATGTTTCACAGATTTTACTGGCTGCGAAAAATAACGCGAAAGCAGCTGTGAATCTTTCAATGGTATATGCTTATTATGAGATTGGCAGAAAGATTTTCGAGGAAGAACAAAATGGAGAATCCAGGGCAACATACGGAAAATATCTGCTGAAAGAACTGTCCGTGTATTTGACAGGCATATTTGGCAAGGGGTATTCTGCGGATAATTTGAAACTGATGCGTCGTTTTTATACGGTTTATGCGGAAGATCAAATTGGGGAAACAGCGTTTCCCCAATTCAAAAAACTTCCTGCTGTAAGTTCAGGTCGGAGATTTTATTTAAGCTGGTCTCACTATCTGAAACTGATGCGGATCAAAAACATAGATGAGCGTCATTTCTACGAGATTGAGGCTGTTAAAAATAATTGGAGTCTGGAAGAGCTAAAAAGACAGTGCAACAGTGCATTGTATGAAAGAATTGCTTTGAGTACGAACAAAGAAGAAGTTTATCGTCTCGCTTTAGAAGGGCAGATTTTTGACAAACCGACGGATTTAGTAAAGGATCCTTATATTTTAGAATTTCTGAATTTACCGGAACTGCCAGAATATTCGGAAACAGAATTGGAAAACAGGATTATTTCTCATCTGGAGAGGTTTTTGCTTGAACTTGGGACGGGCTTCGCTTTTATTGGTCGACAGTTTCGATTTACATATGAAGAGGATCATTTCAAAGTAGATCTTGTTTTTTACAATCGATTATTACGATGTTTTGTGCTGATTGATTTGAAGATCGGCAAACTGACACATCAGGATATTGGTCAGATGCAGATGTATGTCCATTATTATGATCGGCAGATAAAATTGGCTGACGAAAACAAAACCATTGGAATCCTTTTGTGCAGGGACAAGAATGATGCGGTTGTTCAAATGACTCTTCCGGAAGATAATGATCAGATATTCGCAAGTAAATATGAGGAGGTTTTGCCGAGCAAAAAAGAATTACAGAAGTTGCTGGAAGAGCATCTGTCAGAGGAGGACGATACAGAATGAAACTTCAATTCAAACACCAGAAGTTCCAGGCAGACGCCGCAAAAGCTGTGGTGGATGTTTTTGCGGGGCAGCCCTATCTGACTCCGAGTTATATGATGGACAGAGGGACGGGATATTACCAAACAACACTGACAGAAGAGCAGGATTTTACCGGTTGGGCAAATCAGCGTCTTGTGCCGGAGCTGTCTGACCGAGTCATCCTGGAGCAATTGCAAAAGGTGCAGCGGACCAATCAAATCGCCCCGTCTCACAAGCTGGAGGGGCGATATAACCTGACCATCGAAATGGAGACTGGCGTGGGCAAGACCTATACTTATATTAAGACGATGTATGAGCTGAACAAGCATTACGGTTGGAGCAAATTCATCGTGGTGGTCCCCAGCGTAGCGATCAGGGAGGGCGTTTACAAGTCCTTTGAGATGACACAAGAACATTTTTCAGAGGAATATGGCAAGAAAATCCGCTTTTTTATCTATAATTCCGCTCAACTGACGGATATTGATCGCTTCGCGTCTGACAGTTCCATTAACGTTATGATTATCAACTCCCAGGCGTTCAACGCCAAAGGAAAAGATGCGCGTCGCATTTACATGAAGCTGGACGAGTTTCGCTCTCGCCGCCCCATTGACATCATTGCCAAGACTAATCCAGTTCTGATCATTGATGAGCCGCAAAGTGTAGAGGGCAAGCAGACCAAGGAGCGTCTGAAGGAGTTCCACCCGCTTCTTGCCCTGCGCTACTCTGCCACCCACCGTGCGGACAGCATTTATAATATGGTCTATCGCCTTGACGCAATGGAGGCATATAACAAACGCCTGGTGAAGAAAATTGCCGTAAAGGGTATCACGGAGTCTGGCAGTACAGCCACGGAAAGCTATATCTACTTACAGAGCATCAATCTTTCCAAGGCAGACCCTACGGCCACCATTCAATTCGATTTCAAGGGCGCCACCAGTATCCGAAAGGTCACAAAAACGGTGGGCATTGGTTTCAACCTGTACGATAACTCCAACGGCATGGAGGAATATCGAAACAACTATGTGGTGAAGTACATCGATGGTCGAGACGATTCCATTGAATTCCTGAACGGGGTCAAGCTGTACGCTGGAGATGTGATCGGTAAGGTCAGCGAAGATCAGCTCCGCCGCCTGCAAATAAGAGAGACCATTCTCTCACACATCGAGCGGGAACGGCAGCTCTATTACAAGGGTATAAAAGTTCTGTCCCTGTTCTTCATCGACGAGGTATCTCATTATAAGCAGTACGACGCTGCCGGTCAGCCGGTGAACGGAATTTTTGCGGATATGTTCGAGGAAGAATATCAGGATGTGGTCTCTACCTTGCAAATGGGCATGGTCGAGGACGCATATTTCCGTTATCTGAATTTTATTACTCCTGCGGCCACTCATGCCGGTTATTTCTCCATCGACAAGAAGGGGCACATGACAAACAGCAAGCTGGGCGATAAAAAAGAGCGAACTTCCGACGATATTGACGCCTACGACCTGATTATGAAGAATAAGGAACTTCTGCTGGATAGAGACCCAAAGCGTTCTCCGGTCCGTTTTATCTTCTCTCACTCTGCCCTGCGGGAAGGTTGGGACAACCCCAATGTGTTCCAAATCTGTACCCTGAAGCAGAGCGGCAGTGATGTCCGCAAGCGTCAGGAGGTAGGGCGCGGCCTGCGTCTCTGCGTCAACCAGGACGGTGAGCGCATGGACACCAATGTGCTGGGAAACGATGTGCATAACATCAATGTTCTGACCGTCATTGCCAGTGAGAGCTATGATTCCTTCGCCAAGGGCTTGCAGACAGAGCTTGCTGATGCTGTCGCTGACCGACCCCGTGCTGTCACCGCTGACCTGTTTGTGGGCAAGGCTATTAAAGACGAGAATGGCAATGAACAAATCATTGACCGGGATACAGCTCATGCCATTTACTATGATATGGTCGTCAACGGCTATGTGGACAGGAAAGGCACCCTAACCGACAAATATTACGCAGACAAGGCAAATAACGAGATCAAAGTGGCTGAAGAAGTGGCCGACAGTGCTACCTCCATCATTGACATCGTTGATTCCGTTTATGATAGCCGAGCTTTGCAGCCGGAGAACGCGCGCAGCAATAACGTGGAATTGAAGGTTGACCCGGACAAGCTAGCCATGCCGCAGTTCAAAGCGCTATGGGAGCGAATTAACGGCAAATCCGTCTATATCGTAGATTTTGACACGGATGAACTGATAAAGAAGGCAATCGACACGCTTAACCACAAGCTTCGTGTGTCCATGATCTTCTTTAAAGTAGAAAGTGGTCAGATGGATGAGATCAAATCCAGAGAAGACCTTTTAAGCGGCGCTTCTTTCGTAAAAGAATCCTCTGCAGCCTATGGCGCCAGAACAAAGATTGCAGCCAGTCATGGAGTTAAGTATGATCTGGTTGGTAAACTGGTAGAGGAAACTGGCCTGACCCGGAAAACTGTAATCGCTATTCTGATTGGGATAGATAAACCGGTCTTTGATCAGTTCAAAGATAATCCAGAGGAGTTCATCATCAAAACAGCTGCTCTGATTAATGATGAAAAAGCTACCGCCATCATTGAACATATTACTTATGATATGCTGGATGATCACTATGGCACGGAAGTCTTTACAGATCCGACCATCAAAGGAAAACTTGGGGTCAATGCCATGAAAGCCAAGCGGCACCTGTATGACCATATCGTCTATGACTCCACCAATGAGCAGAAGTTTGCTACGGAGTTGGATACAAATGAGTCAGTCTCTGTCTATGTGAAGTTGCCGGATGGGTTCTATATCTCCACGCCTGTGGGACACTATAACCCAGACTGGGCGATAGCGTTCAAGGAAGGAACCGTGAAACATATCTACTTTGTGGCAGAGACCAAAGGCTCTATGAGCTCAATGCAGTTGAGGGATATAGAAAAAGCTAAAATCCATTGTGCTCGGGAGCATTTCAAAGCAATTAGCTCCGGCAGCGTGGTGTATGATGTGGTAGACAGTTATCAAGAATTTCTGAATAAGGTAATGAAATAAATCGGAACCTTATTAGTGACTGGAAAAGGGATAAAGTTATGGGAAAAGAACTATTTGATAATATTCCGAGTAAGGTCGGTGACTTGCTCAGCGATGTTAAAAATGGAAAGGTTGGTCTTCCTGATCTGCAGAGACCGTTTGTATGGAAAGACAGCAAGGCACGTGACTTGCTTGATTCGATGTTGAAAGGATATCCGATTGGTTACATTATGCTCTGGCAATCACCAGATGATTATGAGACTGTCAGTCATATAGGTACGAATGACAAGACTTACATTCAGCCGGATTATCTTGTTATTGATGGTCAACAACGGTTGACAGCTCTTCTTGCGGCAATTTACGGCATCAAAATTAAGGATAAGAACTATGCAGAACGGCAGATCCGCATAGCGTTTAATCCTCTTACCCGTGAATTTGCTGTATGGACAGAAGCATATGAACGTAATCCAGAGTGGATCAGTGAAATCAGCACAGTTTTTGCCGCAGATGCCGATCATAACGTTTCTAAGTACCGCCGACAGTTTATTAAAGAGTGCAACGCCGGACGTGAGAAAAATGGAAAAGAGTTCTTAACTGACGATGAAGAGGAAACGATAGAAACAAACATAAATGATCTGCTCAATCTGTCTATCTATACTCTTCCTACGCTTAGAATTAACGCGAAAGCTACGGAAGAAGATGTTGCTGAAGTATTCGTTCGTGTCAATTCTGGTGGGCAAAAACTCACCGAGAAAAACTTTATCGAGACACTTCTGGCAGTCTATGATAATGAAATATATGACAAGATTGACAAGTTCTGTGCGGATTCTCGGATTCCGCAGGATGGCACAGCATATAACTTTATCTTGAAAGTTGACCCATCCCACCTCATTCGTATGGCGGTCGCAGTTGGCTTTCGTCGAGCCAGATTACGATATGCTTATATGCTCATGAGAGGTAAAGACCTTGAAACAGGTATCGTAACGAAAAGAGAGATGGATAACAATCTCACCAAGTTTAAAAACGCATTGGAAGAAGTTACAAACCTGAATAACTGGCATACCTTTATGGGCCTATTTGCAGATGCAGGCTATGTAAATGGTGGCATCGTTGCTTCCTCAAATGCTGTTGTATACTGTTACGTTTTATATCTTCTCGGTAAGTATGATTACAAGGTCCCACCGGTGACCCTGCAGAAAATTATCAAAAAATGGATTTTTATGTCCACCATTACATATTTTTATACAGGGTCTACAGAATCCGAAGTTGAAAAGCAGTTTGCGGATTTGAGAAGCGTTAATAATGCAAATGAATTTGTGGCTTATTTGGAGGGTGTTATAGCAACAAAATTCACAGATGACTATTTCAACCTCACACTGCCGTCTGACCTTATGAGTGCCGCTGCGACTTCGCCGGCATGGTTTGGCTATATTGCTGCATTAAATGTGCTTGGTACGCCTATGCTTTTCAGTACGACAACGTTGGCAGCAAAACTACTTCCTGGAGCCAGTGGAGATAAGAAAGCTATCGACAAGCATCATATCTTTCCGAAGCATTATTTAACGGGACTCGGATACACAAGTGACCGTGACAGAAACCAGATAGCAAACTTTACATATTTGGATTACAATACCAACATTGATATTTCTGACGCTCCTCCGGCCGAATATGTTGAAAGATATCGCCAGAAGCTTGGTGAAGAAGGCTATAGAAAAACTTGCGCCGAAAATGCTTTGCCGGTTGATTTTGAGAAAATGTCATATCCTGATTTCCTTGAGCAGCGCAGGAAACTTATGGCAGGTATTGTGAAACAGGCATATCAGAAGCTTTGCCAATAATTTTCTCATCATA
>JAJQCO010000040.1 GCA_021202655.1 Clostridiales bacterium
GGCGGGAAGCCTTCGATGATTGCCTGTTTTATTTAAAAATTTTATTCCGAAACCTCGGATCGGAACAGATCCCGGATCACATCTACCACCGTTTCGATCTTCGACGATTTCCAGGCGTTGCTTCCGCAAAAGAGAAGCGACTGATCCAACGCGCCCTCGGCCGCGTTCGTCAGAGCCTTCGTGATACAGTAAGGCACCTTAAGCGGGTCGCAGTGCTCCAGGCACTGATAGCAGTGAGCGATCTTCGTCCGCTCTCCGCGGGCCTTCTGCTCGTCGACCTTCTCAAGGAACGGATTGCGGATCGCCCGTCCCGGCATGCCGACAGGACTCTGGACAATGACGATGTCCTCCTCCTTCGCGTCGATGTACGCCTGCTTGTAGGAGAGAGGAGCGTCACACTCCTCTGTGGTCACAAAACGGGTCGCCACCTGAACTGCGTCGGCTCCCAGATCGCAGATCGCATGCACAACATCCTCATGCTCATAGATACCGCCCGCGATCGCTACCGGTATATGCTTCTGATATTTCGCCTCAAACTGCCGGATCACATCCATGATTCCATGAATCTCTCTGTCATAATCCTCTTTCCGGTAGGTCTGTGACACCTGGGGCGTATCCACGCCATAACGTGTGAGCTCCGGCCTGGAAAAGCCCAGATGCCCGCCCGCAAGCGGCCCCTCGATCACCATAAGGTCCGGAACCCGCTTGTATTTTCGATCCCACATCTTACAGATCACCATGGCGGATTTCGCAGTGGAGACAATCGGAGCAATCTTTGTCTTCGCCCCCTCCACAAACTTCGGCAGGTCGATCGGGAGTCCGGCTCCCGAAATGATGATATCTGCCCCGGCCTTCACGGCTTCCTTCACATAACGCGCGTAATCCCTGGTAGCCACCATAATGTTGAATCCAAGGATTCCTTCCGGAGCGATCGCCCGCGCTTTTTCAAATTCTGAGCGGATCGCCCGCATGTTCGCCTCAATCGGATTTTTCAGAAAATCCGGCTCCTGAAATCCGATCTGGGCTGTAGAAATAATTCCAATCCCCCCGGCTTTCGCCACAGCCCCCGCAAGGTTGTGGAGGCTGATTCCTACGCCCATGCCGCCCTGAATGAGCGGATATTTTGCTTTTAAATCTCCGATAACCAATGATTTGATCATAAAAGCTGCCCTCACATCTCTCGAAAGTGCGGATCCTGCTCCTCCCTGATTTTCTTTCGGTTCCCGACAATGTCCACCGGTTTCTTCTCCCCATACCCGGTTATCCACTGAGTTATCCACTGTTTCGATAGGTTTTCCACACTTTTTTCTGAAAACAGTGGATATCTGTTCACATGATCTGCAAAAAGGATTACTGAATCGCAAATGTCAGCTCCGCACTGACCGCGACCTTACCCTCCGCGTTGGTGGCAACTGCCTTGCCTACGCCGATCGGGCCCTTCCGTTTGATGATCTCACATTCCAGTCTCAGACGGTCGCCCGGAAGCACCATCTGTCTGAATTTTGCATGGTCAATGCCGCCGAAAAAGGCTGTCTTCCCTTTATTTTCCGGCAGACTTAAGATCGCCACCGCGCCAACCTGCGACAGTGCCTCGATCATCAGAACCCCCGGCATCACCGGCTGTCCCGGAAAATGTCCCGCAAACTGCGGCTCATTAAAGGTAATGCTTTTATAGCCAACCGCACGAACCCCCGGCTCCAGCTCTTCAATACAATCAATCAGCAGGAACGGGTGCCTGTGGGGGATAATTTCCTGAATTTCCTTAATTCCCAGTTTCATCATATACCTCCGGATTATCTGGCCTGCACGCCAGCCTGGCGCAGATTAATATCTGCTGCTCCACACGGCAAGCGGTCAGTTGTATTTCTTCACCAGGAGCGTCGCGTTGTGGCCGCCGAAGCCGAGAGAATTTGAAATCGCGCAGTTCACATCCATCGCGACTCCCTCGCCCTTCACGTAATCGAGGTCGCACTCCGGATCATCGACCGTAAGGCCAGCCGTCGCATGAACGAAGCCCTCCTGCACGGACTTGACGCAGGCGATAAACTCCACACCGCCCGCAGCGCCAAGCAGATGGCCGATCATGGACTTGGTCGAACTGATTTTCAGCTTGCGGGCATGATCGCCAAACGCCAGCTTGATGGCCTTCGTCTCGCCCACGTCGTTCGCGTGCGTACCGGTTCCGTGAGCGTTGACATAATCCACATCCTCCGGCATAAGTCCTGCGTCGGCAATCGCAAATTCCATAGCCTTTGCCGCGCCGCTTCCGTCCTCGCAGGGCGATGTAATATGGAACGCGTCGCTGGATGAACCGTACCCGGCTAACTCCGCGTAAATCTTCGCGCCTCTCGCCTGAGCGTGCTCCAGAGATTCAAGAACCACAATGCCGGCTCCCTCGCCCATGATAAATCCGTTTCTCTCTTTATCGAACGGAATCGACGCGCGAAGCGGATCTGTCGTCGTGTTGAGCGCCGTCAGAGAGGTAAATCCGGCAACGCCGATCTCCGTGATCGCCGCCTCTGCGCCGCCTGCCACCATCACGTCCGCCTCACCGTACTGAATCGAGCGGAATGCCTCTCCGATCGAATGCGTACCGGTCGCACAGGCCGTCACCACATTGATGCTCTTGCCCTTAAGCCCAAACTGAATCGAAACGTTTCCCGCCGCCATATTGGCGATCATCAACGGAACCAGGAGCGGATTGACACGGCCCGGCCCCTTCTCCTTCAGCTTGCTATATTCGCGCTCGGTCGCCTGCAGGCTTCCGATTCCGGAGCCAACCGCCACGCCGACACGCCACGGATCCTCCGCCGTCATATCAAGCCCGGCATCCTCAATCGCTTCCTTCGCCGCCGCCACCGCAAACTGGCAGAAACGCTCCATGCGTCTTGCCGCCTTCGGATCCATATACTGCTTCGGATCAAAATCCTTAACCTGCGCAGCCAGCTTTGCCTTGTATTCTGTCGTGTCGAAGTAGGTGATCGGGCCGATGCCGACCTTCTTTTCCTTCAAGCTGTTCCAGAATTCATCCACACTGTTACCGATCGGGGTGATCGCCCCCAGGCCGGTCACAACTACTCTTCTGCTCATGTCCCAATCTCCCTCCATCAAACTTCCGAATGCTCACGGCATCCCTCTCATACAGGCAAAACCCTATGGCTGCCATCTCTTTCTTTCCCAGCCGCGAAGAATCACGCAGGCCGTCATTTCTCTGTCAGCAGCAGGTCATCCCGCCGTCCACACAGATTACCTGGCCGGTAATATATCCCGCCTCGTCGGACGCCAGGAACGCAACCGTGTTGGCCACATCCTGAACCGTGCCAAGCCTGCGCATTGGAATCTGTGCGGCGGCTGCCGCCTTCGCCGTCTCATCCATCGCCGCCGTCATATCGGTCTGGATAAAACCAGGCGCTACCGCATTGCAGGTGATCCCCCTGCTCCCAAGCTCTCTGGCAACGCACTTCGTCAGGCCGATCAGCCCGGCCTTCGACGCGCCGTAATTTGCCTGTCCCGCGTTGCCGGTCACACCGACCACAGAAGCCATGTTGATAATCCTCCCGGCCTTCTGCTTTAACATCTGGCGGGAAATCGCCTTCGTGCAGTTGAACGCACCCTTCAGGTTTGTATTGATTACCGCATCAAAATCCGACTCGCTCATCTTCATCAGCAGGTTGTCCTTCGTGATACCCGCGTTGTTCACCAGGATATCGACCCGGCCATATTTCTTCACCACTTCCGCGAGCATCTCCGCTGCGGCCACCGTATCTGATACGTTGCACTGAATCGCTTCCGCACGGCCTCCGGCTGCCTGGATCTCCTCCACGACCGCCTCCGCCTTCGCAGTGGAACCGTTGTAATTGACAATCACGACGGCGCCCTTCGCCGCCAGCGTCTTTGCAATCGCGCTTCCGATCCCCCGGCTCGCGCCGGTCACTACCGCAATCCTGTCCTTTAACATGACTTCACTGCCTCCACAACCTGATCTACATCGCTGTACTTCTCTATATTCAAAACCTTTACCGAGCGGTCAATCTTCTTCATAAATCCGGCGAGCGTCTTGCCTGGCCCGATCTCAATGAACGTGTCCACGCCGTCGGCCAGCATCAGACGCATGCTCTGCTCCCAACGCACAGAGGAAGAAACCTGCTTTACCAGAAGCGGCTTAATCTCCGCGCTGTCCGTCACATATTCTCCTGTCACATTGGCCGCATAAGGAATGCGAAGCGGTCTGATCTCTACCTTCTCAAGCGCCTCGCCCAGCTTCTCGCCCGCGCCTACAAGCAGCTTCGAGTGGAAGGGGCCGCTCACATTCAGCGGGATCGCGCGTTTTGCGCCCGCTTCCTTTAACTTCACGCAGGCCGTATCCACGGCCTCCTTTTCTCCGGAAATGACAATCTGTCCCGGGCAGTTATAATTCGCAATCCCCACGTTTTCGATATCCGCAATCACAGCCTCAATCGCCGTCGCGTCCATGGCAAGAATCGCCGCCATACCGCCCTTTCCCGCCGGAACCTCCTCCTGCATCAGGATTCCTCTCTGCCGCACGGTCGCAATCGCGTCCGCTTCTGTCAGAGCTCCCGCCGCGAAAAGCGCGCAATATTCACCCAGGCTCAGTCCTGCCGTCACATCCGGTTTCACACCGCGCTCTTCAAGAACCTTCGTCATCGCAATGCCCGTCGTCACCATCGCCGCCTGAGTGTATTCCGTGATATCCAGCCGGTCATTCTTCTCAAAGCACAGCTCCGGCATGGAAAAACCCAGAACCTCTGTCGCCTCATCAAAGACCGCCTTCGCCGTCTCCGACTGCTCATAAAAATCCTGCCCCATACCGCATACCTGCGACCCCTGTCCAGGGTAAATAAATGCGATCTTACTCATCCTTTAACCTCTGCTCCTTTATCCTGCCCTGCCGCAACCCCGCCGCGGGCCAATTCCTGTATTATTTCAGTTTCAAAAGCGTCTCCGCCTGATCCATGATCTCTTCAATGATCTCCTGACAGGTCTGTTCCTTCGATACCATACCGGCAATCTGACCGGCCATCACCGTACCATTCGTGACATCGCCCTCCTGCACCGCGCGGCGCAGCGTGCCCAACGTCAGATATTCCAGCTCCTCAAAGCCCTTTCCCTGTGCTTCCAGCTTCAGGTATTCGCGCGTCATCTGATTGCGCAGGCAGCGAACCGGATGTCCATGTGAGCGTCCCGTCACCGTCGAGTCAATATCCTTCGCCCGGATGACGCGATCCTTATAGTTCTGATGGACGGTACACTCCTTCGCTACCAGGAAACGGGTTCCCATCTGAACTGCCTCCGCGCCCAGCATAAACGCCGCCGCGATCCCTCTGCCGTCGCCGATACCGCCGGCTGCAATCACGGGAATGGATACCGCATCCACAACCTGAGGAACTAACGTCATGGTCGTCGCTTCCCCGATATGTCCGCCAGACTCCATTCCCTCAGCCACGACCGCATCCGCGCCGTACTTCTCCATTCTTCTGGCAAGAGCCACCGAAGACACCACCGGTATCACCCGGATCCCGGCTTCCTTCCACATACTCATATATTTTTCCGGATCACCGGCGCCGGTCGTCACGACCTTCACGCCCTCTTCCACGACAACCTTCGCCACCTCATCCGCATACGGACTCATCAGCATCACGTTGACGCCAAACGGCTGATCAGTCGCTTCCCTGACCTTCCTGATATAATCCCGGACTACCTCGCCCGGCGCATTCGCGCCGCCGATCAGTCCCAGGCCGCCGGCCGCCGACACGGCTGCCGCCAGATGATTCTCCGCCACCCAGGCCATTCCGCCCTGGATAACCGGATAACGAATCCCCAGCAATTTCGTAATTCTCGTTTCCATGAAAAACCTCCATCAAAACCATACAATTGCCATTTCAAAAAAATGCGTCAGAGACGCATTTTTGAAATAGTGGACACGATGGCAAGCTTACGCCTCAACACCCTTATCCTTCAGATATTTGATCACGTCGCCAACCGTCAGCAGCTTTTCCAGATCCTCAGACGGAATCTCAACGGAATACTCATCCTCTAACGCCATCACCAGCTCAAACAGATCCAGGGAATCCGCTCCCAGATCCTCCTTAAAGGAAGAAGCCTCCGTAATCTCGTCAGCCTCCACACTCAGCTGATCTGCAATCAGTTCTTTCATCTTCTCTAACATGGTCTTAATCTCCTTTTTATGAATATATTTTGATTTTTTTTAACGGAACTTGGCGGAGATCCTCCGCTTCCTTCCATGAGTTACCTGCCTTACCACTCCAGCAATACCGCGCCCCAGGTCAGACCGCCGCCAAACCCGCAGAGCACAATCTTGTCTCCCCGCTCCAGCTTCCCCTCACGGTTCAGCTCGTCGAGCAGAATCGGCACGGTCGCGCCTGAAGTGTTCCCATATGCCCCGATGTTCATCGGAATTCGATCCATCGACACATGAAGCCGCTTTGCAACCGACTCGCAAATCCGAAGATTCGCCTGGTGCAACACGAAATATTTGATCTCATTGATATCTGTATTCGACTCATCCAGTACCCTGCGAATACATTCCGGCACCTTCTTCACCGCAAACCGGAAAACCTCCTGACCGTCCATATACACATAGCCCAACTTCGGCTCCCGGCCATTCAGGAAGTTTCCTGTGGACCGCGACGTACAAGTCAGAACCGGTCCCTTCGTCCCGTCAGAGCCAAGAACGGAATGAATCACGCCGCTCTCGTCCGCGCGCACAACTGCTGCGCCTGCGCCGTCGCCAAACAGCACACACGTCGCCCGATCCGTCCAGTCTACAATCTTACTCAGGCACTCCGCGCCGATCACAAGCCCGGTTCGATAAACGCCTGTCTGCACATATGCCTGGACCATCGTCAGGGCAAATTCAAACCCTGTACACGCCGCCGCGATATCAAAGGCCACCGCATTGACCGCGCCTAACGCCGCCTGCACCTCGCACGCTCCGCTCGGAGGCAGATTATCCGGCGTCGTCGTCGCCAGCACGATCACATCCAGCTCCTCCGCTCCGATCCCGGCATTTTCCAGGGCTCTGCGTCCCGCCTCTGCGGCCATCGCGCTCGTTCCCTCATCCATGGCGATCCTCCGCTCATGAATTCCGGTCCGCGAGACAATCCATTCATCGCTCGTGTCGACCAGCTTCGCCAGATCCTCATTTGTCACAATATTCTCCGGCACATAAGAACCGGTTCCCATCACCTTGCTTGTCATCCCGTATCTCCCAAATAATCTGATTCTGCCCAATCGTCCGACCAACTGTTTTGAATTTCAAAATATTCACAGTAATTCTATATAAGACGAAAGAATTTGTCA
>JAJQCO010000051.1:0-4035 GCA_021202655.1 Clostridiales bacterium
GCCCAGTACAGTGACAATCCCTCCCTTGTGCCTTCATCTGCTTTCAGGCCAAGGATATTAAATTTATCCTCATCCTGACTGTCAAAGTCTATCAAAATATTATGTTGAACCTCCGGTTTCTCATAAATTGCCCGATGTTCTACGATTGCATGTTCAATCCCCTGTTTCTTCAGAACTTCATGAAGGATCACACTTGATATCATAGCATTTTCACGTCGATCACCGTCCATGGAACCGGAACCGTCTATCAACAAAAGTACCGACAAATCCGGCACTCCGAGCGCTTCCATATTACGATACCAGTATCTTTTTTTGATATCAGCCAGATTTTTCGACGAAATTCCCGTACCGAATAAACGTTTTTCTTCCCTTTCCGGAACGTATGCTTTCAAAAGCTGTGTAAACCGGCTATTATAAGAATTGATATTGATTCGATATTTGTTGTAAATATTCTGGTATGCCTTGCGCAGATTAAGATTGGGGCTGGGTCTGGTCTCAATCAATTCAATTTCTTTGTGAATACTATGACAATCAAACTGCGTTCCTGTCCATCGGACTACAACCGGCTGCCTGAGGACAATCTTTAACACTGTCTGTTTATCCTCTTCACTGGATAGCAAAAGATCATTCAATTGCTCACTGAAATCCCTTTTCTGTAGCCGTTCTCCATCGAGATCAGTAAACAGTCGGCGCGTCACATCTGTTAAGCGCCCCTTCATTCTAACATTTGTAATCGCCATAGAATCACCGCTGTGAGTTTTTAGACCAGGAATCATTTTTAAAAGCTGAGACTCGTCAATATCCTCTTCCGATTCCGGAATCAATGGCTCGATTATGTCAAAAATCCGCCGTGAAAATTCAAACCTCTCATCCGGATCACCGCACGCACAACCATCTAAAAACAGCGATTTCGTTTTTTCAACATAATCTGCGATTGAGTCTATCGGTTCCTTCTGCATTACCATAGGATAAAGTAAAAATGTTCCCATGTGATTCAAATATTCGGTCAGCGGAAACGGCTCTGGCTTGTCAAGAGCCGCCGTTTCCGAAGAAAAAGCACGATCTACGGTACCTTCCACCGGAACATTAGAAAACAGCACCGCCAGGCGTTCAAAAAACAGATAAAATTCCAGATTATCAAAAACACTACATCCGACCGCCTCAATAAACGCATCCTCAATTATATTAGCGATAATTGCAAGCGTCTTTCTTCGCGCTTTTGTAGATGACCGGACATCGCCCACTGCATCTGGTGGAAAGTTCGTATATAACAGATGCAGACATTCATGGATATTCTGTCCTCTCGTAATGATCCGCAGAGCGTACCAGAGATCATTTGAAATCCGATGTCCAATCTGCATGTAATCTTCTGTGTGTTGAAGCGCATCTTTATCCGCAAATACTTCGCCTACGCTAGGATCAACAACAATATTCCGTCCATCCGTAAAAGCCTGCCCTTCATTAATGAAAAACAAGCGTACTCTTTCATTTTCACTGAGAACCTGTGCAAAATTTTCTTCGATACTGCGATTAAAATCGCACTGAAACATTTGAAGTATCTTCTTCGCTTCTTTATTCATAAACCACTTACCTCCGTCAGAGCTCGGCCAATAAACGATTTACTCTATCAAGCTCAGAGGAAATATTATCGATCCACTCGAGTGGAGCATCCCTCTCAAGTCTGTACTCATATCCACTTTTGGCCTCTTCGAGATACATTCTCGCAGCCACAGTATCTTTTTCTGTCCCAATGCCTTTCATGTAACATTCACCTATGCGAAGGCACGCATCTGCGTAACAGTCATTATCCATATCTCCGTCAATTACCTGATAGCTTCTTTGATATAACCGGAACGCTCGCTCCGCATCTTCCTCAACATATAAACCATGGGCATATAAATCTCCAAGTTCATACAGACTGTTCTCTTCATCCATTTCCGCGCCTTTTGAAAAATAACAATACGCGGCCTCGTAATCATGGTAACTGTCTCTAAACGAATGAAATCCGAGAGCATATCCCAAACAGCGGAACGCCTTTGGATTCAATAATTCTGCCGATTTTTTATACCAGTAAACCGCTCTGTCAAAATCCGGTTTTAACGCGATAGTTCCATCCAAATATAACGCCCCTAAATCCAACATAGCATCTGAATGCCCCTGTCCTGCCGCCTGCTGAAAATAATAAACAGCGGCTTCCGCAAAATTCCTGTCATAAGGAGGCTCATTACTTTCCCACAAACAGTACCACGCCATTTCATACTGCGCATCAGGGTTCCCTTGGTCGGCACTTTTCTTGATTTCTCTCATTTTCTCATCACATTCAAGTTTTCTTTCGATCATTCTCTATTTCTACACTCCTCAAGAATCTCCAGAATTTTATCCCATATTTCTGCCTGTGTAATAGTAAAAAGCTCTGTCAATTTGTTCCTCCGTAAGATCTTTTCTATACTCACGATCGGACTCGTGCAGAAGATAATATCCAAAGTTAAATTGAGCCTCTGCATCCCCTTCGTCAGCTTTTTTCAAAAGCTCCGCAGCCTCATCTGTGAGATCAAGCATTTCACCACTCATTTTGCTCATGCCCATTTCCTCTCAGGTCCACTTATACAATACAAGTATCCCGCGAATCATTTCTTCCATGGCCCTGTCACACTTTGGAAGCGGTATGATGGTTTTTTCAGCCGCCGCCATATAGCCCTCGTACTTCGCAAGTCTCGCCCAGTTTTCCAGGTTCCGTGGAGAAATTACAACATCAAGTTCTTCACTGTCAATTTTCTTTTTCAGTTTATGGTATACACCCAACAGCTTGTCAACCTTATTTGCGCATTCCGGAATACGGACAGTGAGCATCCTCGCAATTGCCTCATCGGAAAGCGCCGCCAACTCTAAAATCACGTTAAACCGATTATACAGCGCCTGGTTTAATTCTTTCGTACCAAAGTAACCGAGGTTCATCGTCGCAAAGAAACGAAAATTCGGGTGTCTGCGCACCACTTCCCCATTATCAAGCCGCACAAAACCATTATCATCCAAAAGCGAATTCAGGAAAGCCAGATATTGAGGCTTGGCAAAATTAATTTCCTCGAAAACAACTGCACCGCCATAACGGATTGCTTTTGTGACTAAACTCTCCTTAAAAACAATTTTGTCATCTTCCGGCATAAACTTTCCAAGAACAAATTCATCCAGATTTTCTGTACAGTTGATAACGTCCATAATCGGCATACCGATTTCCTGGCATACCAGCTTACAGGATATCGTTTTTCCTGTCCCGGAAGGACCATGAAAGAGAACCGCACGTATGTCGCCCGCCATTACTGCCGGACAGATTCCCCGAACAGCATTTGGAATCACAAGTTCCTCCGGCAGATGAGGAATCAATGCGCGGTATTCCGCAAGGAATTCCTCTTCATCAAACTTTCTGATCTCTTTTTCAGTGCTTCCATCTTTATGGATCGCCCTTTTATTTTCTGCTATTACCTGAAAACTTTCTGAGTAAGAGATCAGACCCCCATGATCAAAACCGCTCAGGTTAGCGTAGCTTACTTCATACTCATCAAATTTATGCGCCTGGTAAAAATCTTCGTGCAGATTCACGAAAGTATCTGCCGCCGGATTCTCAACAAAATCCATTAACGTATTAAAATAATCACTGTTCCGACGACATTCACGAGCCAGCAGCACCAGAAAACACGGAAGTAATTTATACAATGGCTGCAGGTGCCCCATATCGCCATCAATCCAGCGTCCCATATTGTCGTAAGCGGCAATCGTGATCTCGTTTTCTTTTACAAGTGCCTCATATCTGTATATCGCTGGTTCGATCACGCCATGTTCCCGCCAATCCTTTGGCACATTTAACTGCAGAAATACCTGATCGCTGTCATCATCGGCATAATAATCTCCGATCTTTTTTTCACTGCCGTTTTGTATGGACGCACAAAACAGGGAAAACAATATCAATGCCTCTCCGATGGGCTGGCAAAGGGTAGTTGTCCCTTTAAAAGACTGATTATTCGGATGAACATAATATTG
>JAJQCO010000051.1:4045-7334 GCA_021202655.1 Clostridiales bacterium
AAGCCAAATCCTTTGTAAATTTCATCGCCGTTCCCACGGACAACCTTATAAGAACTTTTAAAAATATTCATTTGTCTGTTCCCCTTAGTGAGTAACCATGCTTCGAATGTAATTTTTCAACCTGATAATTCTGTCTTCTGTATCAAAATTCTCCTGATCTTGCGGTATCTCAATTCTGTCAACTTCACTATCATCCTCGTTCCTTCGAACAAGATAAGCTGAATTTTGGCAGGTGATATAAACATCCTGATAAACCAGACGTTGCCCCATGGAATCCCTGGACAAATGCGCATCATCGGCCTCCTTAAGATACGGCATATATGTATTCTGCGACCACTGTGACTTTGTCTGCATAACCGAAAACATATAGGGTTCTGGTGATTCTTTATCATTACTCAATTTCCCATAGCTTCCCGGACGAAAAGCCGGATACTTCATGTAATAATATCTCCACGGAAATACGTCTTCATTCTCGCATTCTGATATAAAAGAAAAAATAATCTCGTCCAAAACCAAATTATCAAAAGCCTCTCTGGAAGCAAGTAACTGCAGCAAGATATTCTTCGTCTTTTCAAAACCAATATTAGCGCTCTTATGGAAAAGACCGTTCCATGCCTGCTGGAGTCCTTTGGATGCGTACTGATACCGCCATTTATTTCTTTCCTGCTGACCATAATCTCCTGTTGCCATTAAGGCGCAATCGATCTTATCCCAATCACAGGAGAATAAAGAAGCAAAACGAGATTCGTAATCGAGATGTTCAAGCCCTATAATGCTGATTTGACCTCTAAGCATATCATGATCTTCCAGTCGAAATAAAAGCTCCGTTTTCTCCGGATTCTCAGCTAAAAATGTAATTTTATCTTTTTCCTCCTGAAGCTGATTTACATTAAAGTTATTTTCAATCGTTTCATCAATCTCACCGGTAAGGATAATGGCATCTACCTCCTGCAATATTGCCGGAATTCGATTTCTGTCAAGTCTGTCACTGATTTCATCTTCCGAATTTTGGATCAGATTGTTCACAATTCTGATTCTTCTGACAAAATCTTCTCTTGAAACCTTGCTCTGGTTCTGCAAATACATCGTAATTGCATAAAGCAGCACAATACGGTTTAACGGAAACAATCGAATTCTGCCAGACTTATCCGAATAAGCATGGATACAGTCCTCAAAAATATCGATCTTATTTCTGGAATCAACTATGATTTTCCCAGGTTCATGTTGGTAGCTCATAAATGATTCCAGAAAGACTGTGGGAGAATCATATCCGTCAATATCACACCAACAGTTAAAAAATGATTCAAGTGTTGCAATATGATCTGGCGTAGATTCGTCCTCCGCGGAAAAATACAATTGCAGCAATTCAAAAACATCGTTGTTATAGCTCTGGGGCGATTTCCCGCTCCGGTAGCAGATAACATCACAAATAAACTTAAAATACCGCAAAAATTCATCATCGATAACATCATCATCTGCGTCTCCAGAATGACCATTGCGATAATTCCAAAGCAAATCTGTCCATTTTTTATCGATACTTGCACTTATGCGACTGGCAACATCCTGTCCGTTTTTTTCATCGAGTATTCGGATCTCCCGTTCAAGCTCCGCCTTAAAATGCTCAAACTGCGTCAGGGGTTTTCCGCGGGAATTCATTTTAATATAAAGCTCATCACTAAGACCCATGTCTCTAATCGGCAAGAAATAAAAGGTAATGGCCCCGGCCTCCAGACGTCTCCAGATATCAGGAACATCCCGGAACCGTTCATCAATCGCATCCAGCATTACCAGCATGGAACGAATCGTTGGGTCCTTTTTCCAATCCAGCGGGAACCATGCCTGATTGATAATTTCATCCGAAATATGCCCTTCAAATGTTGGAGAGAAGTTTATAAGCTCCTCGCAAAAATATCTCGCACTGTAACGTGTTTCATAACTGAAACGTTTGAGAAATTCATATTTTTCTTCCGATATTTTTTCTTTTTTGGCTGCATACCAGTGCAATAAAAATAAAGTAGTCAGGCGCTGCTGGCCATCCAGAGGATTCATGGTTCCCTTATCATCAATATCACCGTACACAAAATCCAGAGTAATCGGTTCATTCACGATTGCATGGTAGAGTGATGTAAGGAATCTGCTTCTCACCCTGTTGACATCATCATCTAATCGTCCCTGGGCATAATCTCGCTGAATCATGGGAATCGCAATCCTATTAAGCTGAAAGGTTTCATTGTCTTCCATAATTTCTGTTTCAAAAATATCGATAAACGAATGAAGCACAGTGCTCATAATACCTCCCTTTCCAGAACAACCGGTTGATCTAAATAATCGGCTAGAACCTTGTTAATCGCCCTGATATAGGCAACACGGTCCGCATGTCCCCAAAAATGAAGCTGATTTTCCTCCGAAGGTGTATAGTATTTTAAAAAGACCATTTTGGTACAGAAAGGGATATATTGCCCATTTTTATCCATTTCCACAATAACATTTCTCTTCACATCGAAAGTGGAATTATTGAGGGCCGCATTATCCGCAGTATTCAGCAAAGCAAGGTTCGATATGGAATGCATATATTCTGTATTTCCGGAAACAGAAAGAAGCTCCAAAACCTTCTGCTGAATCATCTCGAATTTCGTGCGATCCAGCTTAGCATCTTCTATGGCATCCTGCATCTCCTGTATCAAATCATTCTGATTTTCTCCACCAACAGCTTTCACCGAAGAGATATGGAGCGTCAGCCATTCTTTCCAGACTTCCTGAGTTTTCATGCCTTCGGACTGTTGGGCATGGATATGCTCAAGGCTCCATGAAACCATGCCTCCCTTATCATGTTTAAATTTATCAAACGGGAACCATTGTGTATGCTCCCCATTTTTTCTCACTGACTCAACATTAAACAAAAGGAGAAGCGTACTGATCCGCTTATATTCCAAAGGTTTCTCATAGCTCAGTTCCGAGTAATTCCCGGAAATGAATATACTCCTTCTAATGTAGTCGTCAAGCGATGCCTTAAACTCTGCCTTGGTTTTATCCTTAGAAGATTCATAAATCTTTTGTAGCGTTAAAGAGTTTGAGGCAATCAAATATCCGATTTTATGGTAAAGCTCATGATTTTCAAACCAGTCCTTCAGAACTAAAAACGTCTGCTGAATCTTTCTCCAAATGTGATCCAACGAATTTTCTCTACGCATTTCTTCAAATTTGAAGAAGGTATCGTATTTCTCACGAGAATTCTCCTGTTTTTCGGCTAACAAATCAAGGATCAGGTCGATACGGGTCTGATATTTGT
>JAJQCO010000141.1 GCA_021202655.1 Clostridiales bacterium
GCTATATTTGATATTATTACTCATCTGACGGATAAGGAAACGCTTTCTCAGGGAAAGCGTTTATATTTAAACCTGGACGGAAGAAAGTCTTTTGCCGAGTTCGAATATAATTTTGCGTTTGATGAACATGAAGTTATATACAAGTATAAGAAGACGGATGTCAGCACATTGTTATATGAGAGCCTTTCAATTGATGGTAAGGAAGCGATTTATTTTGATTTCGTTTCCAAAGAAGGATTTACCTTGCTTGCCGGTTCAGATACTCTGAATACCTCGATTAAAAATGACAGTCCGATTTCGCGAGTGAAATATGTGAACAGTAATTCCATTTTAGAGGATAACATTGAAAACCAGGTATTTAAAAGGTTTATTGAATTTGTAGAGCGTATGCTGCTGTTTTATTCTCTTGACACAAAAGGCTATGAGGGGTTCATGAATGGAAGTGAAAGCATAGCGGAGGGAATCATTAATAGTGGCAGGGTAAAAGATTTCGAGACATTTTTGGGAGAAAATTCGATCGAGTATGACTTATTTGCCAGGGAAGTGGATGGGAGAAAGGCGCTGTATTGTAAATTCAAAAATCAAGATGCTGATTTTTTTAAAGTATCTTCAACGGGAACCCGGTCATTGGCACTATTTTATTACTGGTATATAAAGATGAAGGAAGCATCGCTTGTTTTCGTTGATGAATTTGACGCTTTTTATCATTTTGAATTGGCCAGGAATGTAGAGAAACGCTTAATAGAAATACCGGATGTGCAGATTTTCACAACTACACATAACACAGATCTTATGAGTAACGATCTTCTCAGACCGGATTGTTATTTTCTTATTGGGAACAATAAAATAAAATCTATTTCGCAGGCGACAGAGAAGGAATTGAGACAGGCCCACAATTTGCAGAAAATGTACAAGGCAGGTGCATTTAATGGCTAAGAAAGACTATAAGGCGTGCATAGTCGAAGGGGAAGCCAGAGAGCCGGTCATCATCAGCAATATTATACGTGTATTCTTTTCGCATAATAATGTGAAGATCATCACGCTTCCGGCAGGAGAAAATATTTATATGCTATGGAAGCGGCTTAAGGCTGATGATTTTGATACGGACATTATTGAAGTAATAAGAGAAAATAATCGGGAAATGGAAGGACAGCTGGCGGGATTGGAGAGAGATGATTTTTCTGAAATTTACCTTTTCTTTGATTACGACGTACATCAAAATAATCTTGGTGGCGCTGACGACAGCAGGGCAGAGGATGTGTTGTTGCAGATGCTCCAAAGTTTTGATAATGAGACAGAAAACGGAAAACTTTACATCAGTTATCCGATGGTAGAGGCGTTGCGAGATTTTGAAGAGGGGCGTTGTGGTAGAAAATTAAATTGTTATGTCCTTTTGAACGAATTGACCAATTATAAAAATATTACGGCCAGACGGGCGGTATATCCACACTTCAGGGATTATGATTTTTTAATATGGAGAAGCGCGATGGAAGTATTTGCACTGCGACTTTCCTGTCTGCTGAAACAGAGTAATACGATCACTTATGAGAAGTATACGGATATCATTACGCCGCTCACGATTTTTCAACTGGAAAATAAGGAAATCAGATTAAATAGGGTATTTGTGTTAAGCGCATTTCCTGAGTTCCTGTTAGATTACTTTGGGAAAAAATTATGGATGGTTGCTGTAAAACGATCATTTAATGAACTCATAAATCATTCCTGTTAATTGTAGCTCTTTGACTTTTGGGGTCTCAACTGGTTTAAATCTGGTTGAGACCTTTTTGGCATCAGACAATCGTGCAAATCAGATCAAACAGAGCATCCTTTTGCTGCGGTGTGAGCAATTCCCATTTTTTCAGGAGTTCTATTTGTCGGGCAGTCAACTCTGTGTAATTTTCGGAGGCTAAGAACTGGGCCATTGTCATATCGAAAGCATTGCATATCTTTTCGAGCGAGGAGAGCGTCGGGAGCATATTTTTGCGGTACCAGGAAGAAATGGTGGATTGGGGAAGACCGGAATGGACAGCCAGCTGGTATTCCGTCCAGTTTCTCGCAATACGCTGTTCCGTTATCTTTTTCAGAACATCAATCATGTAGAACCTCCAGTAGTTAACATTATCCTCAGTATATAACGAAATTTCGTTGCAAAATAGAGAACAAAATCGTATAATAATTACGATAATAAACACATTGAGGGCGGTTCACATCATTTTAATCAGGTAATTGGAGGGTATCAATGAAAGTTTTTGATGTAATTAAGTATGAAGGGCCTAATAATATATTTGCATGGAAATTCCCCGGGGAGGATTTTAACACATTGTCTCAGCTGATTGTAGCAGAGTCTCAGGAGGCAGTTTTTTTTAAGGATGGAAAAGCGCTGGATTTGTTCGGCGCAGGGAGATATACGCTACATACTCAGAACATTCCATTGATAAGAAGACTTGTGAATCTTCCGTTTAATGGAGTTTCACCATTTCATTGTAGTGTATATTTTATTAATAAAGTGGTTTCCATGGACGTTTTATGGGAGACAAGCAGTCCGATTCCGATACAGGATGCCATTTATAAGATTATTCTTCCGATAAGAGCTCAGGGCCAGTTCGGCGTCAGAGTTGTTGACAGCAAAAAGCTGTTGATACAACTGGTTGGAACCATTCAAACATTTGACCAGGGTACGCTTCGTAAATACTTCAGAGGAATTTTGCTTACTAACATTAAGGATTATATTGCGACACAATTTGTAAAAAACCAGGTTTCTTTTCTGGAAATCCATGCACATTTAAAGGAAATATCTGATGGAATAAAGGAGCAGCTGGCAGAAGAATTTTTGCGCTATGGGATTGAACTGGTTCATTTTGCCGTCAATGAAATTATTCCTCCGGAAGATGATCCCTCTTATATTCAGTTAAAAAAGGCATTGGCGAAGAAAGCAGAGATGTCAGTAATGGGTTATGATTATCAGCAGGAGAGGGCTTTTAATGTGCTGGATAAGGCGGCGGCCAATGAAGGAGTGGCAGCTAATATTATGGGAGCCGGTATGGGCTTAGGTATGGGCGTGAATCTTGGAAATACGTTCGGAGGCGTGATGAGTGGCGCGATGTCAAATGTACCGCAGAGCGTTCAGAAAAGTCCAGCTGAGAGTCAGGCACAGTCATTGATAAAGTGCAAATCATGTGGAGCGCTTGTTTCAGGTAGTGGGAAATTTTGTCCGGAATGCGGTTCTAAAATTGAAATGCCGCTTCCTGATGGGATGGTAAAGTGTCCTAAATGCGGTGAAGTGGTGCCGGATGGGAAATTTTGCCTGGAGTGTGGTGCGAGATTGGAAATGGTGTGCGCGAAATGTGGGGCGAAAATTGTTCCAGGAGCAAAGTTTTGCTTAGAATGTGGGACCAGGGTGGAATAGGAGCGGAACGATGGCATTAAAAAATAGAATATGTCCTGACTGTGGAAGAGAAACACAGATAAATGATGAAAAACCATTTTCATTTTGTCGTTTTTGTGGATATAAAATTATCTTACCACCCAGTAGGGAAAGAGTTGAAAGAGATGCTGTGAAGAACACGAAGGCAGACATGCGAGGTATGGAGCCGGAGAATTTCGAAGTTGATAAAAAATTGCAGGAGGTGGCTTTTTATTATCAGCTGAGCAGAGAGAAAAATGAGGCCGTCGATCCTGGCAGGGAACCGGAATATTATTTGAAGGGACAGGATATTCTGGCAGATTTGACGGAACAGTATCCGGAGGATTATCGGATCTGGTGGGAATTTTGTAAGCCTGTTGATTTTTATGATCCCGCTTCGGGCGTAGATACGGAGGGCCAGTATTTTATCAATAAGACGTATTTTGATAAAGCATTGGATAAGGCGCCGTTATCCGAAAAAAGAAAGCTGGTAGTGGCTCATGATCAGTATAATTCTGCAAAGGAGCGGGTGGCAGCTCAGGTCAGAAAAAAGAGGCAGGAAGAAGAACAGCGGAGGATAGAAGAGGAGCAGCGCCGGGAGGCGGAAGAACGTCGAAAGAGAGAGGAGCAGGAGAAAAAACGCCTGGAGGAGGAACAGGAAAGAGAAAATCAGGAAAAAGAACGCAGAGCGCAGGAAGAAATGGAACGGATACAAAAAGAGCAGAATAGAAGGGAGAGCATTCAGGCAGGAGCGTTCATAAGTTCCGATTTGTGGGACGAGTTGAAAAACAGGCAATACTCGGCGATTGACAATACCTATTTTCCTATTGAGCTGGATAAAGAATCTGAGTATATCGGAGTTTTTAAAGATGTTTCAAAGGTTATGTATTTAATGGCGTTTAAAATTGACAGCGCGGGGAAAAAAGTTACTGTGTTCAGAGAACAGACTATGTCTATCAAATTTGGCGATGATGGAAAGGGATTGAGGTTCAACAATGCGCCAATAAAAATTTGCGGAAAATTGGGAACGAAAGACAATATGTTGACTATTGCGAAAGATGCAGAGGGTAATCTGCATGTGAATGGAGTGCTGCTGCAGCAGGATCCAGATTATGTGGCGAGTCTTATAAAAAGAGCGAAAAAGCCGTTGCTGATGTCTGAAAAAGTTTTTTTGTAAGGATGCAGGTAATGGCGGATAAAAAGGAAACAAAAAACAGGCTGTCTGAGAATTACGAGGAGGAATCGACATGGAATTTGATATTAAGTCAATGAAGGAACGAGAAAAGGAATTCATGCGTGTAGTAAAACCAAGTCACTGGACGGCGGGGGCGATTTTTGGAGGACTGGGATTTCTATATGCGGTGTTGAGCTTCTATTTGATGAGCCATAATAAGGGATTGATATGGCTTGTGATTGGACTTGTTTATATTAATATCAGAAAAAGCCGGGATTTGTATTGTTTAAAAATGGCGCGTGAAGAGAGCGTGATTCTGAGTGATGTCTTTCTGGCGTATAAAAAGAATCCGGTAACCTTTTTTGTGATAGGAATCATACAGGATATCAGTTATATCATTGGATCCTGTGTTTTTGGTATAGGAATTCTTGTACCGATTTATCTGTTTCGCTTCAGCGCTTTTGTTGCCGGAGACGGAGAACGCAATCCCCTGAAAGCATTGAATGAAAGCAGAAAACTGTTAAAAGGGCACTATAAGGAACTTATAAAACTGGATATCAGCAATTTGGGCTGGTTTTTCTTAAAGGCAATAACAGGTGGTCTGAGCGATGTATATACGAGTATATATGTGACATTAGTGTACGCGGAATTTTACGATTATTTGAAAGGACAAAAGGAGTTATTTGAAAGCTGAGCGAAATGGAAGATGATATGTGGATGAAAAGGTATTGTGTTCGCTGATATGAGGTTATATGATGGCCTGATAAAAAGATTAGCTTAAATTGAATATGGCGGCTGTGTGGATTGTGTAAAAGTGTCCTGTAAGTAAGATCACCTCAGAAACCTCTGTAGAAGTGGTTTCTGAGGTTTTTCTGTGTGTTTCGTTCGCTGCAGGAAGCTTTTATTTTACCTGTTCAAACAGCCAGTCCCGGAGTGTGCTGATCTTGTATGGATGATCAAAGGAATACATATGCTCATTGCCTTCGAAGCCTTCCATACCGTCGGGAAGGACGCTTCCCTTCTCCCAGCTGACAAAGTTGGCGGAGTATCCCTGCGCGATGACATCGGTTATGCTCTGCGCAATCGTATCTTCGGAGTCTTTTGCATTGAGTGTGGCGCTTCCATAGCCGACGCCGTCTGTATCAAACATGTTGATGACATTCTGCATACCTGCGGACGCTTTTTCATCGCCCTCCGCGGCAAAGTAGAAGAATGTCTGTTCCTCCAACGGTGACAGAATGTCGGTGCTCCATTGTCCGTCGACGTATAAGCTTGCCGCGAAAAGATCCGGATAGGTTCCATTCAGATACAGAGCGGTCATACAGCCCATGGACTGTCCCGTAATATAGAGGCGGTTTTCATCAATACGGTAGGTTTCCTGTACAGAAGTCAGAAGGTTTAACAGCGCGTCGACATACTCGCTTGCGGTTCCTTCCCCGACGAGAATGTTCTCCGGAAATTCCGGCGCGATGACAAACGAAGGATGTTTTTGCTGTTCTTCATCTGTGACCCAGACCAGAGCGCCATATCCCTGGGTGAGGGCAGCGGTGGTTTCCCTGCCTACAACGCTTGAATCCGTGATGAATAAAACCAGCGGGTATTCCTGAGATTCGTCATATTCATCCGGAATAAAGAAATTGTAGGAAAAGGATTTGCCTGTCGCCTCATCAGTGTAATCGATCTGTTCAAATTTTTCCTGTGTTTCAGCCAAAAGAGCGTTTAACTGCTCATCCCCGCTTTTGTCGATCATTCCGCCGCCGCGGTTTCCCCGCTGAAATTCTCCTTCTCCATTTTGCCTGCCGGGGCCTTCATGTTCTCGCGCGGATGATTCGTCCGCCGTATCGGTTTCCGTTTCCGTCTGTGTAGCGGTCTCTGTGAGAGATACAGCGGTTGTCTCTTCATTTTCTGTCTGTGCTGCCTCTGTCTGAGCGGCATCCGTCTCGGCATGAGCGGAGTAGCTGGAACAACCGGCCAGAAGAAACGCTGCCAGAGAAAGACTGACTAATTTCCTGATTTTCATGAGTGACCTCCTTTTTCAAAATGCGAAATGCAATCATATAATAGTATGGATGAAATATTACGAAGTATAGCATAGAATCAGATCGACAAAAAGAAATTTCTGTCTTTTTCACAGAAACTTCTTATTTTCAAAAAATTTGCGCTTCTTTCTACGCCTTTTTGCCAAATTAAAAAATGAAGCCTTTCATTGCAATTTCACCTCCTATCCGATATAATATAGTGACTGCACTTCTGAAAACGGGTCAGGGTAATGACGGCAAAAGGAGATCGGAAGAATGGCATTACTGGAAGAGAAGAGAAGGAAGCTGGAGACGTATTTGAAGGAACTCGGCAGTGTCGCCGTGGCGTTTTCGGCCGGCGTTGATTCGACGTTTCTGCTGAAAACGGCGCATGATGTGCTGGGGGATCGGGCGATTGCTGTGACGGCCCGTTCATGCTCCTTCCCGGCGCGTGAGACGGATGAGGCGGCTGCGTTTTGCGAGAAGGAAGGGATCGAGCAGATTGTCGTTGATTCGGAGGAGCTTTCGATCGAGGGCTTTCGCCAGAATCCCAGGAACCGTTGCTATCTGTGCAAGCATGAGCTGTTTACGAAGATCATTGAGGTGGCGAAGGCGCATGGGATTGCATATGTGGCGGAGGGTTCAAACCTGGATGATAACGGGGATTACCGTCCCGGCCTACAGGCGGTGGCGGAGCTTGGGGTGAAGAGTCCGCTTCAGTATGCGGAGCTTACCAAGGATGAAATCCGCGCACTTTCAAGGGAGCTTGGCCTCTTGACCTGGGACAAGCCGTCTTTTGCCTGTCTGGCTTCGCGTTTTGTGTATGGAGAGGAGATTACCGAAGACAAGCTTGGCATGGTTGATCGGGCGGAGCAGTGGCTCCTTAATGAGGGTTTTCATCAGGTTCGGGTCCGGATTCACGGGAACATTGCCCGGATTGAGTTAAAGCCGGAGGAGTTTTCCCGTCTGTTTGCGGAGGGCAGAGCGGCGAGGGCGGATGCGTATATGAAGAGTCTCGGCTTTGCCTATGTCGCGCTGGATCTTGGCTGCTATCAGATGGGAAGTATGAATAAGACGCTTGGAAAGGAAGAGTAAAATTATGCATATGGCAGACGCGCTGGTTTCCGCGGCGGTGGCGGGAACGATGTATGTGGCCTCCGGGACGGCGGCCGCATATTCGATGAAAAAGATGGAATACGAGGAGGAGCGGATTATCCCGACGATGGGTGTCATGGGGGCGTTTGTTTTCGCATCCCAGATGATCAATTTTACCATACCGGGGACCGGATCTTCGGGTCATCTGTGCGGCGGGATGCTTTTGTCGGCGGTGGTCGGGCCTTATGCCGGCTTTCTGACGATGATCGGGGTTTTGCTGATTCAGTGTCTGATGTTTGCGGATGGCGGCCTGCTGGCTCTTGGCGCGAACATATGGAATATGGCGTTTTACGGTTGTTTCATCGGAGGCGGGCTAATCTGGCGGATGATGATGCGGCGCGGATTGTCGAAGAGGAAGATTGTCGCGGCGTCGGTGCTGGGATGTGTCCTGACGCTGCAGATGGGCGCTTTTTCTGTGACGCTGGAGACCCTGGCTTCCGGGATTACAGAGCTTCCGTTTACCGCTTTTCTGGCTCTCATGCAGCCGATCCACCTGGCGATCGGGCTGGTGGAGGGGCTGATTACCTCCGCCGTGCTGGTTTTTGTCTATGAGGCAAGGCCGGAGATCCTGTGGACCGGGCAGAAGGAGCGAACCCGCCGGGCGTTGGTGCGGACGGAAGGTGTTGCGGCTCCGGCTGCCTGGCCGGGCAGCCGTTCGCAGGATGCCGGTTTGGCGGAGACGTCCGCCGGGCGAGGCCGTCTGTCCTTCAGGAAGACGCTGGCGATTCTGGCCGCGGCAGCCGCGGTGATTGCCGGAGTGGTTTCTCATTTTGCTTCCGCCTTCCCGGACGGCCTGGAATGGTCGATTGAGAGGCTGACAGGCAGCACGGAGGTGGAAGGGATTGGCGGGACGCTGTCCCGTGTGGCGCAGCGCGTGCAGGAAGTGACGGCGATCCTGCCGGACTACGGATTTTCCTCTTCTGACGCCGCGCTTGGAACCTCTGTCTCGGGCCTGGTCGGAGCGGCTGCGGTGATTTTGCTCTGCGTCCTGCTTGGAAAGCTGTTCATGGCAAGGCGGGAAAAACGGTGAACCGGCTGGAACGGGCGATTCTGGATCTTCATGAGATCGACGCCATGGCAGCGCGGCGGACGTTTCTTGCCGGACTGCATCCGGCAGGGAAGACGCTGGCGATTCTGCTTTACATGCTGACGACGGTTTCCTTTGGAAAATATGACTGGTGCGGGGTTCTCAGAATGGCGCCCGGCCTGATCGTTCTGTTTATGCTTTCCGGCCTTTCGCCTGGACGGACGGCGCGGCGGATGTCGGGCGTTCTTCTTTTCATTGCCCTCTTTGGCCTGTTCAATCCGATCCTGGATCGGGAAATCATTGGTCATATCGGCCGCGTACCCCTGACGTCGGGAATGGTGTCGATGGCGGCGATGTTTTTAAAAGGAACCTTTTGCCTGGGGGCTTCCTGCTGCCTGGCTGCGTCTACCGGCATGGAGGGGATCTGCTACGGCCTGCAGTCGCTGCATGTCCCGCGCATTCTGGTTGTTGTGATTATGCTGATTTATCGCTATCTGGTGCTTCTTTTGCAGGAGGGAAACCGGATTTTTACCGCCTATCAGCTTCGCGCGCCGGGACAGAACGGCGTTTGCTATACGGCCTGGGGTTCTCTTCTGGGACAGCTGCTTCTGTCAGGCATGAGCCGGGCAGAGCAGGTGTATGACAGCATGCGCATGAGGGGCTTTGACGGACGGTTTTACATGATGGGAGACGGGAGAGACGGATGGCGTCCGGGACGGACGGTTGCCTTCTTTTTGCTTACGTTTTGCTATCTGGCAGTGTGCCGCTTGTTTTTTTGACAGGAATCCGCTATACTTTTGGTGAAGAATCCGGTATGGCGGATTTTTATTTGCCAAAGTATACGGAAGAAGCTGCCAGTGGCAGGTTCTGTAGTTGTATGACAAAATTTATCTGTGCGGGTCGGCAGAAAATTCCGCGGGATTTGCGAAGAGCCGTCCGGTGCAGGGGACAGGAGGACATCGACGATGAAACTGGGATTTCTGGGCAATGGGAATATGGGGTACGCGATTCTGAAGGGGCTTTTGGACCGAGGGGGACTAAAGCCGGAGGAGACGGCAGTGTATGACCCGGCGCAGGCAGCGTTGGAACGGGCGCAGGCGCTGGGAAGCCATGCGTGTGCCAGTGAGGAGGAGCTGGTTGCGGGATGTGAGATCGTGCTGGCGGCGGTGAAGCCGCAGTACGCGAAGGCGCTGTTTGAGAAGATCGGCGCGGCGATGAGCGGGAAGCTTCTGGTGTCGATTGTGGCAGGGTATGACGTGGCGTCGATCCGTGCGGCTCTCGGCGTTTCCGACGTCCGGGTGCTGCGCGTGATGCCGAATACTCCGGCGATGGTTGGCGCGGGTGTTTTTGGCATGGATATCCACACGGACGCCAAGCCGGAGGAGAAGGAGGCCGTGGCCGGCTGGCTCGGATCCCTTGGAATCGTGGAGTGGGTGGATGAGAGCCTGTTCCCGGTTGTGACGGGGCTTTCCGGCGGCGGTCCGGCCTACGTTGCCATGTTTATCGAGGCGCTTGCCGACGGCGGAGTCAAGTTCGGCCTTCGAAGGGACGCGGCGATCCGGATTGCCGCGCAGACGGTTTATGGAAGCGCGAAGCTAGTTCTCGAGGGCGGGCAGCACCCTGCGGTCGTCAAGGACAATGTCTGTTCCCCCGCAGGGACGACGATCGAGGGCGTGCAGGCGCTTGAGGACGGCGGTTTCCGCGCGACAGTCATCCGCTCGGTCGAGAAGAGTACGCTTAAGGCTCTGAACCTGAAATGAGAATGATTTGCAATAACGTCCGGACGCGGAGATAAGGACAGGGGAAAATATTTTATGTCCTTGTCAAGACGGGGTTCGTAGGTTATAATGAAATGGTATTTTTTGAAAATCAGCGTATAAGAAATGGCGCGGTCACACAAAATGAACAGATAGCGAAGTATTGTCAGTCTGGATAGGAGCTGTCTGTCGTTGTGAGTTGTGGAGCGGCCCGGAAGGGAGGGATGTGCTGTCGTGAACATGAGGGAACTGAATGTGGTTTTGAGACAGATGTCCCTTCTGGGGCAGCTGGGGCTTTCCCTGGCGGCGCCGCTTCTTCTGTGCCTTTTCGTCTGTTACTGGATCCACACACGTTTTGGCGTTGGCGTCTGGGTCTACATTCCCGGTTTTTTCTTTGGTCTGGGCGGCTCCTTTGCCGGCGCATACCGGCTTTATCTGGCGCATACCCGCGACGGAGAGAAGGAGAGCGGACAGGCGGTGTCGTTTAACGAACACAGGTAAGCACACACGGATCAGAAGGAGGGCGGATGCCATGAAGGTACAACCGGCAGTAAAGAAGGAGACAGGCCGTATTGCAGCCGGAACAGCGGCGGCGACGCTTGTCATGTTCCTGGTTTTCTTTGCACTGCATCAGGTCTGGCCTGCCGTGGCGCCGTTTGATTACCGGGTGATTGTGAGCGGTGTGATCGGAGCGGCGGTGGCGGTCGGGAATTTTTTTCTGATGGGGCTGACGGTTCAGAGAGTAACTGCCATGACGGATCAGGAGCTGGCGACGAAGACGATGCGCGCAAGCTACAGTAAGCGCAACACGGCACAGGGCGTCTGGATTATTCTGGCGCTGGTTCTGCCGGTTTTTAATGGAGCGGCGGGAGTGATTCCGCTGTTTTTCCCGGGGCTTTGCATCAAGCTGAGAGCCCTGACGGGAAGGACGGACTGACATGGGGGAGGGAAGCGACTGATTTCCCACATAATAAGACAGTCGGACCGCGAGAGCGGTCGCGCCCGGCGCAAAAAGATGCCGGGGGATAAATTTTGGCTTCGCGGACAGGAAGGCCGTTTCTGACAGACAGTCTGTTTCCGTGTCAGCCGGAAAGGAGGAACTTATGGAACTTGACATAACAGGCGCAGCCGTCTATTACACCATACACACGGGAATTCCGATCCTCGGGGATCTGAAGATCACCGAGACGCTGGTGATCAGCTGGCTGGTGATGATTCTGATCACGGGCGCGTGTATCTGGCTGACCCATGACCTGAGGGTGGAAAACATCACGAAGCGTCAGGCGGTCGCCGAGCTTCTGGCGGAGTCGATCACGAATCTGGTCCGGAGCAATACCGGCGGGAAGAAGTTTGACAGGCTGATTCCGTTTGTGGCGGCGCTGTTTGCCACGAGCGTGGTCTCGAACCTGATCAGCCTGCTTGGGCTTCGCAGCCCGACGGCGGATCTGTCGACGGAAGCGGCATGGGCGGTTGTGGTCTACATCATGATCTGCTCCACCAAGATTAAGACAGGCGGCGTGGGCGGTTTCCTGATCGGTTTTACTCAGCCGATTCCGCTGATGACGCCGTTCAATATCCTGTCTGACCTGGCGACGCCGGTCAGCATGGCCTGTCGTCATTTCGGTAACATTCTCTCGGGAATCGTTATCAACGGGCTGATTTATGCCGGCCTCGCGGTTGCGTCTGCGGCGCTTTTCGGGCTGCTTCCCGGCGTTGTCGGCGATCTGCTGAGTCAGATCCCGTTCTTAGACGTCGGTATCCCGGCGATCCTGTCATTTTACTTTGACTGGTTCACCGGTCTGATGCAGGCATTTATTTTCACCATGCTGACGATCATGTATATCTCAAACGCTGCGGCGGAGTAGCATGGCGTCTGTAAAAAAACGCTAAGGGGCGTCTGGCGGAATCAGAAAAAGAAACCGCTTAACATGGCGTAACCCGGATGAAAAGAATTATTTAATCAAACAGGAGGATTATTATCATGACAGAATTTCAGTACCTTGCAAAAGGAATTGCACTGGCGGGATGCGGAATCGGCGCAGGATGCGCGCTGATTGCAGGTATCGGACCTGGTATTGGAGAAGGAAACGCGGTTTCCAAGGCTTTGGAGGCAATTGGCCGTCAGCCGGAGTGCAAGGGCGATGTGACCAGCACGATGCTTCTGGGCTGCGCGATTGCAGAGACAACCGGTATCTATGGTTTCGTTACCGGTCTGCTCCTGATCTTTGTGGCTCCGGGCATGTTTATGAATTATCTGGTGTAAGGAGCCGGCAGTGTGAGAGTGAGAGACAGGAGGAAGGAACATGAATGAGACCCTGGACCTGGTAGGACTTGTGCCGTGGACATTTGTCGCACAGATCTGTAACCTGTTTATCCAGATGTGGCTGATCAAGAAGTTCCTGCTGAAGCCGGTTGGCGAGATCCTGGAGAAGCGACGCGCGATGGCCGATAAGGAGATTGCGGACGCAAAGCAGGCGCATTCCGAAGCGGACGCCGTGAAGGCAGAGTACGAGCAGAACATGGCGGACGCGAAGGTGAAGGCGGGCGAGATTCTGGCGACGGCTCAGAAGACGGCGGAGATGAAGTCCGAAGCGATCATTAAGGACGCGGAGAGCAAGGCGGCTGCAGTGAAGGCGAAGGCAGAGGCGGACATTGCCCAGGAGCGCAGGAAGGCGGTCAGCGAGGTAAAGACCGAGATCGGCTCCATTGCCGTGGATATCGCGGGCAAGGTGATCGAGCGCGAGGTCAGCGAGGATGATCACAGGAAACTGATTGAAGAGTTTATCGAGAATGTAGGTGAGGCGTCATGACAGATTCTGCCAGACTGTATGGAGGCAGCCTGTACGATCTTGCCGCACAGGAGGGATTGACCGAACGGCTGATGGAAGAGGCCGCTGTGGCAGACGGTCTGTTCCGGGAGAACGAGGATTACATCCGGCTTCTCTCTGAACCGTCGATTGCCCGGACGGAGCGTCTGGATCTGCTGGATAAGGCGTTTGGCGGAAAGGTGCATCCCTATCTGCTGAATTTCTTAAAGATTCTCTGTGAGAATGGCATGATGCGGGAATATTCCGGCTGTTATAAGGAATACCGCAGGCGTTACAACGAGGCGAACGGTATCGCCGAGGCGGTTGTGACCAGCGCCGTTGCCCTGACGGAGACTCAGAAGAGCGCGCTTGTGAAGAAGCTGGAGCATATCAGCGGGAAGAAGGTTCTGCTGACGGAGCGGGTGAGCCCGGAAATCCTTGGCGGACTTCGTGTGGAGTTGGAAGGCAGACAGATGGACGGAACCATCGAGGGACGGCTTTCCGGACTTCGCAAGCTGGTCGTTTCCAATTCGGCGGAAGGCGCGGAGTGATCTGCGGCGTGTACATCCCCGCGCGGGCGTCAGACGGACGTCTGCGGGAGAGAGCGGCAGGAGATGTCAGTACAGGACACAAAAACAGGAATATTGTAATGAAGGATGGGTGCTTAAGATGCAATTAAAACCGGAAGATATTTCCAGAGTCATCCGCAGCCAGATCAAATATTATCAGAACGCGATTGTACAGAGCGAGACCGGAACGGTTCTGACGGTAGGAGACGGAATCGCCAGAGTCAGCGGAATCTCCGGCTGTATGTCGAGTGAGCTTCTGGAGTTTGAGGACGGCACATTTGGAATGGCGCAGAACCTGGAAGAGACGAGTGTATCCGTGGTTCTGTTCGGCGATGATCAGGGGATCAGCGAGGGACAGACCGTAAAGCGGACAGGCAAGGTAGTATCCGTCCCCGTTGGCGAGGCCATGGTGGGACGAGTAGTCAACGCGATTGGACAGCCCATCGACGGGGCGGGGCCGATCGAGACAAATGAATTCCGTCCGGTGGAGTCTCCGGCGCCGGGAATCTGCGACAGGCAGCCGGTAAAGGAACCGCTCCAGACGGGAATCAAGGCGATCGATTCCATGATTCCGATCGGGCGCGGACAGCGTGAGCTGATTATCGGCGACCGCCAGACCGGTAAGACGACGATCGCGGAGGATACGATCCTGAACCAGAAGGGGAAGGGCGTGATCTGTATTTATGTGGCGATCGGACAGAAGCGTTCCACAGTCGCGGGACTGGTATCCCGGCTGCAGGAGGGCGGGGCGATGGATTACACCATCGTCGTAGCGGCGACGGCTTCCGAGCCGAGCCCGTTGCAGTACATTGCTCCTTATTCGGGCTGCGCCATGGGCGAGTATTTCATGAATAAGGGCGGCCATGTGCTGATTATCTATGATGATCTGAGTAAGCATGCGGTGGCGTACCGTGCGCTGTCCCTGTTAATTCGGCGTCCGCCGGGCCGTGAGGCGTATCCGGGCGACGTCTTCTATCTGCACTCCAGACTGCTGGAGCGCGCGGCAAAGCTGTCTGATGAGAAGGGCGGCGGTTCTCTGACCGCGCTGCCGATCATTGAGACACAGGCAGGCGACGTATCGGCTTATATCCCGACGAATGTGATTTCCATTACAGACGGACAGATTTATCTGGAGACGGAGCTGTTCCATTCCGGCATTATGCCGGCGGTGAACCCCGGTATTTCCGTATCGCGAGTCGGCGGTAACGCCCAGGTCAAGGCGATGAAGAAGGTAGCCGGTACGCTGAAGCTTGTATATTCTCAGTACCGTGAGCTGCAGAGCTTTGCCCAGTTTGGTTCCGATCTGGATGAGGATACGAAGAACCGTCTGGCACAGGGCGAGCGTATCGTGGCGATCCTGAAGCAGAACCGCAACAACCCGATTGCGGTCGAAAAGCAGGTGGCGATCATCTATGCGACGATCAACGGTATGTTAAAGCAGGTGGCGGTGAATGACGTGGCGGCGTATGAGGAGGGTCTGTATACCTTCCTGGATACGGATGCGAACGGCTCCGCGGCCATGGAGGCGATCGCGGCGACCGGCGCCTGGGATGCGAAGATTGAGGATCAGCTGAAGTCTGCGATTAACGATTATACAAAACAGTTTCTTCAGGCGAAATAGAGGGAGGTGTGATACATGGCTGCGAATATGAAAGCAGTGAAGCTCCGGATCAAGAGTATCCAGAGCACCATGCAGATCACCCGCGCCATGGGTCTGGTTGCTTCTTCAAAGATGAGAAGAGCGAAGGACCGGGCGCTGTCATCCCGTCCCGCTTTTGAGATGCTGCGCCGGAATCTGGCGGAGATCGCCAACGGGAACACCGATTTCATGTCGCCCTATACCCGTGCGGGGAAGAGCGAGAAGTGGTGTTATGTGGTGATTGCCGGCGACCGCGGGCTGGCAGGCGGCTACAATGCCAATGTATTCAAGCTGGTGGAGGTCGAGGCGGCGGATAAGGATTATGACGTCATGCCGATCGGAAAGAAAGCGGTAGAATATTTCAAACGCAGAGGGAAGGAGCTGGTGACCGAGGAGTTTGCCGAGGCGGCAAACATCTCGATCGGAGACTGCTTTGAGATGGCGAGGCTTTTGTGCGGTGAGTTTCGGAGTGGAAAATACGGCCACATCGCACTCTGCTATACGAATTTTGTTTCAATGCTGACCCAGAGGCCGGAGAATACGGCGCTTCTGCCGCTTCAGGATTTTGGCGAGGAGCAGACGGAGCCGGTGAGAAATCTGATCCTGTACGAGCCGAACAGCGAAGAGGTTTTTGACGCGATTGTGCCGGAATATCTGGCGGCGCTGCTTTACGGCAGTCTCTGCGAGTCTGTGGCGAGCGAGCTGGCGGCGAGACGGAACGCGATGGATGCGGCGACGAAGAACGCGGGTGAGATGATCGAGAAGCTGAACCTGTACTACAACCGTGCAAGACAGGCCGGCATCACGAACGAGATCATCGAGATCGTGGCAGGCGCAGAAGGGCAGAAGTAAGGCAGGAAAGCGAAGTGGCATGAGCTTTATGGGCAGGCTAGAGCGATAAGGGCGGCCTGTCTGGAAAGATGAGGACTGATATATGAGTGAGAAGCATATTGGCAAGGTGGTGCAGGTCATGGGCTCCGTCCTGGATATCCGGTTTAAGGAGGGCGAGCTTCCCGCACTGTTAAATGCCATTGAGATTGATGTGGACGGGCGGCGTCTGGTGGCCGAGGCGGCACAGCAGATCGGCGACGATGTGGTGCGCTGTATCGCGATGAATTCCACCGACGGCCTGGTTCGGGGAACGGACGCCGTGGATACGGGCGGCCCGATTACCGTACCCGTGGGAGAAGAATGCCTGGGCAGAGTGTTCAACCTGCTGGGTGAGGTCGTAGACGAGCAGCCGGCTCCGGAGGCGAAGGAGCGCTGGGCGATTCATCGTCCGGCTCCTGCCTATGAGGATCAAATGCCGGCGACGGAGATCCTGGAGACCGGAATCAAGGTCGTCGACCTGATCTGTCCTTACGCAAAGGGCGGAAAGATCGGCCTGTTTGGCGGCGCGGGCGTCGGCAAGACGGTTCTGATCATGGAACTGATTCACAACGTAGCGACGGCGCACGGCGGACTGTCTGTGTTTACGGGCGTTGGCGAGCGTACCCGTGAGGGCAATGACCTTTACGGCGAGATGAAGGAGAGCGGCGTTATCAACAAGACCGCCCTGGTATATGGTCAGATGAACGAACCGCCGGGCGCGCGTATGAGAGTCGGCCTTTCGGGACTGACGATGGCGGAGTATTTCCGTGATGTGCAGCATCAGGACGTGCTGCTGTTTATTGATAATATTTTCCGTTTCACCCAGGCGGGCTCTGAGGTGTCCGCGCTGCTTGGACGTATGCCGTCCGCAGTAGGCTACCAGCCGACGCTGGCGACGGACATGGGCAGCCTGCAGGAGCGGATTACATCGACGAGGAAGGGGTCCATCACCTCCGTACAGGCCGTCTACGTGCCGGCGGATGACCTGACAGACCCGGCTCCGGCGACGACATTTACTCATCTGGACGCGACGACGGTTCTTTCCCGTGACATCGCGAGCCAGGGTATCTATCCGGCCGTGGATCCGCTGGATTCCACCAGCCGTATCCTTTCCCCGGAGGTCGTCGGACAGGAGCATTATGAGATCGCGCGTGCGGTACAGCAGGTGCTGCAGCGTTACAATGAGCTGCAGGACATCATCGCCATCATGGGTATGGATGAGCTGTCCGAGGAGGATAAGCTGACGGTGTCCCGCGCGAGAAAGGTGCAGAGATTCCTGTCTCAGAGCTTCTCGGTCGCCGAGCAGTTTACCGGTATGCCGGGACAGTATGTGCCGCTTAAGGATACGCTGAAGGGCTTTAAGAAAATCCTGGACGGCGAGTGCGACGAGATTCCGGAAAGCTGTTTCCTGTTTGCCGGAACGATCGAGGACGTCTTTAAGAAGGCCGAGAACCAGTAAAGGAAGGAGGGAGATGGATCATGGCATCAACCTTCCATCTGCAGGTGGTTTCCCTGGACGGCGAGATGTATCACGGACAGGCTCAGAGCGTATCCTGTCGGACCATTCACGGGGATCTGGCGATCCTCGCCCACCATATGAATTACTGCACGGCGATCGGCATGGGGCCGGCGACGGTGGTCATGGAGGATGGAAGCCGCAGGATGGCGGCTTGCATCGGCGGGATGCTGTCCGTGATGAACGGAGAGTGCCGTCTGATGGCGACGACCTGGGAGTGGAGCGACGAGATTGATGTGGAGCGCGCGGAAGCCTCGAAGGCGAAAGCTGAGGAGCGGATGCAGCACACGGGAATCTCCGAGCGGGATTTCAAGATGGCGGAGGCCAAGCTGCACCGGGCATTGGTGCGGCTGGGCGCAGCTAAATTAAAATAGTGACGAGAGAAACGCATGCGGGCGGGGCTGTCCCTGACGCTGCGTTTCTTTTTTTGCTATCGCATACGGAAGGAGTTGCCGGCGGCAGGTTCTGTAGTTGTTGTCGCATGTGGGAAAAGCTGTCGAAAAAGTTTGGCTCTGTAAAGGAATGTCGATTGAAAAGCGGGCATGTTGATGATATAATCGAAGTCAGTAAAAAAAGGCAAGGAGGGAAGAGTATGAATTGCCCATATTGTGGGAAGGAGATACCTGGGGACAGCCGTTTCTGCACGGAGTGCGGGGCGCAGCTCTCGGCAGAGCCGCCAAAGATGGCCTATTCGTCATCTCAGACGGCGCAGACGCCGAAGCGGGAGCTGACTCCCGAGGAGGCGCTGCAGGTAAAGAAGCGCAACCGGATCATTCTGGCGGCCGGAGGCGCGGTACTGGCGATTCTGATTGTGATAGGGCTGGCGGTCCTGCTCATCAAACCGTCGATCAATCTGAACAAGTACCTGACCGTATCCGCGGAGGGATATGACACGGTAGGCACGGCGGTTGTGACGTTCGACCGGGATCAGTTTGAGGCCGATTATGAGAAGAAGCTGAGTTCGAAGGTCGGCAGGAAATCCTCCGGCTCGGCGTCGAGCAGGTTCCTGAATGACTGCGTCGACGGAATGATCGACCGGGAGGATCACTTAAGCAATGGCGATGTGATTACTTATGAATGGTTCTGCGATGACGATTGCGCGCTGGAGGATTACGGATACAAGCTGAAATACAAGGATGTCGAATATACCGTGTCCGGGCTGGAGGAAGCGGAGCTGTTTGATGCGTTTGACGGTATTGAGGTTGTCTTTGAGGGAATCTCTCCGGATGGCAGCGCCTCGATAGAAGGCTCGGCGACGGCAGCGGCGGCGAAGGATTTGTATTATGAGCTGGACAGGCGCAAGGACCTTGCGAACGGAGACACCGTTACGGTAACGGCGTCCGGGCGCTACACGAATGATACGATACAGTATTGTATTGAAAATTATGGGATGATCCCGTCCTCGCTTACGAAGGAGTATACGGTCACAGGTCTGCCCGTCTACCTTTCTGCGCTGTCGGATATTCCGGAAGAGAGCCTTGCCGCCATGCAGTCTCAGGCGCGGGATGTATATCTGGCTCATATGGCGAAAAACTGGGGTGAAGGCGAGACGCTGAAAAGCTTTACCTATATGGGAGCTTATCTGCTTACTAATAAGAACAGCGGCAGCTATCGTGGCAATGAGAATATCCTTTATCTGGTGTATCAGGTTCAGGTCGCCAATTCGTATGTGAACGGCAGTTCCGCTTATCAGGCGACGAATAACGTATACTGGTATATTTCCTTTAGTGATCTGCTGCTTTCGTCGGATGGCACGGTGACGGTCGACCTCACATCCTATAAGACGCCAGGCGACCGGATGGAGATCGACAGCGGAGTAAGCAGCGGATGGTTCAGCACGAAGAAGTGGCAGTATTACGGCTATCGCACGCTGGCGGATCTGTACAGGGTGGCGGTGACGTCGAATCTGGAGACATACAATCACGAGGATCAGATTGATGAGAGCGCGGCGCTGGCTGCGGAAGATGCAAGCCATTTGTTTGCCGACCTGGATGAGGAAGGTGCGACGAGCGGGGAGGCGGGCATTATCTTCCCCAACAGCTCGACAGAGCGGATCAGCGAGGCCGCGGTCCGGGCGCTCTCCGATGAGGATCTTCGCTATGCGATCAATGAGCTGTATGCGAGACACGGTTATATTTTTAAAGACGACGAGCTGAGAGCTTATTACGAAAAATACAGCTGGTATAACAAGACGGTAAGACCGGAGAATTTCTCCGAGAATCTGTTTAACAGCATCGAAAAAGAAAACATGAAGATCTTGCTGAAAGAGAGAGAGAGAAGATAAGGGAGGCGAATGCCATGAATGAATATGCAAACCAGACGAAATCGTTTGTTACCCCCAGGAATATTATGCGGCTGCTTGCGCTTTTCTGCATTATTTTTGTTTTTTGCCCGTCGTTTCTGGTGTCCTGTTCCGGACAGAAGATGAATGTCAGCGTGCTGACGGCGGTCGGCGGTATAAAAGCGTACGGACAGACCGTGGCAAAGCCGCACGTGGAGATGCTGCTCTGCCTGATTTTGCCGGTGGCGATCATTGCGCTTTTGAGCATAAAGAATATCAGATATGTGGCCTCGTCGGCAGTCTCGTTGGGCTGTGCGGCGGTGGATTTCCTGATTTACCTGATTTTCCGGGTTGTCGTGAAAAAGATGGCGGAGGAGAATTACTGCGAATTTAAAACCACAGTCTGGTACATACTGAACATGCTTTTCCTGATTGCCCTGATCGTCCTGTCTATTCTGGTTCTGGTCAGGCAGCTGGAGCTGGACGCCAATTTGGCGGTGGCGCTCAAGGGAGGGTCGCTCTCCGGCGCGATGAGTCACCTGCCGAGGAAGATACAGAAACCGGGCGGCGGATCGGGCAATGAGATGGTCGTCGCTTACTGCGAGCAGTGCGGTTCGCCTCTCATATACGGCTACAAATTCTGTAAGAGCTGTGGAAAGCCGGTTCCGGAGGGCCTGATGGAGGCGGCGGAAGCGCTGATGAGAGAGGCAGAGGCCGCAAAGAAGGTTCAGGATCGGTATTGCAGGAGCTGTGGAGCGAAGCTGGATGCCGACGCCCTGTTCTGTAAAAATTGCGGAACCCGGGTGGATTGATGCGGGATCCTGTGTCATGAATTTTATCTGTGTCATTGGAAACGTGTCCGGATGAGGATGTTTTTGACGGATCCGGGTATCAGATAAGGGCGGCGAAAGCCGCCCTTTTGCGCGCCTGTATAAAAGATTCCTCAGAAATAACGTGTTTATCATTAACGCCAAATGTGGTATGATACATGATGAGAGTCGGGTGTTGCCGATGGCAGGCCATGTCGTCTGCCATATCATAGGGAAGAGGCTGCCGGTGGCAGGCTCTGGAATTGCGGGAATATTTATATGGAGGTAGTTGAGATGAAGGTTCTGATGTTAAACGGAAGCGCGAAGGAAAACGGAAATACATATCTGTGCCTGTGTGAGGTGGGTCAGCAGCTGGAAAAGGAAGGAATCGAGTACGAGATCTTTCAGCTGGGCGGGACGCCCATCCGCGACTGCATTGGCTGCGGGAAATGCAGCGAAGAGGGCTGCGTGTTTCAGGATGATCGGGTAAACGAATTCATCCGGAAGGCAAAGGAAGCGGATGGGTTTGTGTTCGGGACGCCGGTTTATTATGCCCATCCGAGCGGACGGATTTTATCCTTCCTGGATCGGGTGTTTTACAGCGGATCGGGAGCGTTTGCGTTTAAACCGGGGGCGTCGGTCGCCGTTGCGCGGAGAGGCGGGACGACGGCATCCTTTGATGTGCTGAACAAATATTTTGGAATTTCACAGATGCCGGTTGTCGGCTCTACCTATTGGAATAACGCACATGGGCGTGTGCCGGGCGAGGCGGCACAGGATGAGGAAGGGCTGCAGACAATGCGTAATCTGGCCCGCAACCTGGCCTGGATGTTGAAATGCTTTGAAAAAGGCCGGGAGGCCGGGATCTCGCTTCCGGAAACCGAGAGAGGAAGCCGGACGAATTTCATCCGCTGAGGGAGGCGTTTGCATGCGGCAGCAGGGCAGGATTCGTCGTGAGGATATGCTGGAGCTTACCAGGCGGATGACGCGGAGCAGGAATTGCTTTGGCAGAATCGCAGGCGCATATTTTGACGAGGATGGAAACATAGACGGGACATTCAACCGGAATTTCAAGCGGTTGACGCCGGGGGAACAGCAGAAGCATCTGGAAATTGCCAAAGCGATTCCTTTTTCTGGAACAAATACCGAGTTAAAAGAATATCTGTTTGATGAGGAGGAGAGAAGGCCGGGCGGCATGTGGCAGCTGCTGATGGCGCTCCGGCAATGTGAATTGAAGAATGACGCGCTGCTGGACGTCATGTATGAGGTGGCGGGAGAGCGCTATCGGGCGGGAAGCCCTTACGCGTGTTATATGTTCCACGGGAGCTATGACGTTCTGCTTAAGGGAACCGATCAGGAAAGCCAGTGGGAATCGGAGACGGTATATTCCTTCCTGATCGGCGCGTTTTGCAGGGTCAGCGGGGACTATGAACCGCAAAAGCCGGAGAGCGGCTTTCTTTTTCCGGCGTTTAAGGACAGAAGCGCTGACCCTCGCGGGATCGAGATTTTCCGCGGCGACGATACGGCGATAAAGAATCTGTTCCGATCATGATGGAAGGAAGGGATGAATGCTGTGAATCTGTATCTGATGCTTGCTTTTTTCCTGATTTATTCCTTTCTGGGATGGTGTGTGGAGGTGGCTTATCATGCGGTCACGTTTGGAAAGGTTGTGAACCGCGGTTTCTTAAATGGCCCGGTCTGCCCGATTTATGGGTTTGGGATGCTGTCTGTCATCGCGCTGCTGCTTCCGGTGGAGGCGCATCTGGCGCTGTTATTTTTGGGCGGGATGCTCCTGGCGAGCGTGATCGAGCTTTTTGGCGGCTGGGCTTTGGATCGTCTGTTTCATATGCGGTGGTGGGATTACACGGATGAGCCGTTTAATCTCGGCGGCTATATCTGCCTGAAGTTCAGTCTGATGTGGGGAATCGGCTGTGTTCTGATGGTCCGGGTGATCCATCCGCTGATTCTGGCGTTTGTGGAAATGATCCCGACGACGATCGGAATCTGGGAGATGGTCTTCTTTTATCTCCTTTACGCGGCGGATGTGGTCAGCACTGTGCTTGTGGTGGTCGGTCTGGGACATGATCTGCAAAGACTGGACGGGTTCACCAGAGAGCTCAGGGAAATCAGCGACCGGATGACGGAGCATATCGGGGACACGGCGATTTCTACCGGTCAGCGCATCGGCGAGCAGAGAGTGCAGGCGGCTTTGGCCAGAGCAGAGGCCCGGGATGCCGCGGGGAGAGTGCAGAAGCAGGCCAGAGATAATATGACTCAGATGAGAAATAAGCTGATCACGGTATCTGCAGAGGCGGAGAAGGATCCGCAGTATGCGGAGCTTGTCCGCAGGAGGAAGGAGCTGGAGACCGCGCTGGAGGATTGCCGGAGGAAGATGCTCCGCCATCGCTATTATGGCGCGAGGCGTTTCCTGGCTGCCTTCCCCAAAATGCGACATGAGGATTACCATGAGGCGCTGGAGAATCTGAAGGAATTTGTCAGGGAAAAAGTTTTTTGACGACGGTTATATATTTCCGGTGGGAAAACAGGTAAAAATGTGATACCATAGGGTTTGTTGGAGGATGCGGTTATGGAGGAATTGAGAAGGCTCTATGAGGAGCGGCGGATGGCTGAGCTTGAGCAAATGTGCGGGGAGATGGAGCAGGCCGACGCAGAGGAAGCGGAGCCGTATGTCTATGACGCCTGCGCAAAGGCGGCCCGAAGCCATTTTCTCCGGCCCTCGCTCGAGCAGGGGATTTCCCTGTATCAGAGAGCGCTGGAGCTGTGCGGGGATGATCCGGACAGGAGACGTTGGTGTACAGAGCTGTTTGCCGGAGAGGTAGATGCCTGTGCGGAGAAAATGAAAAGCAGCTTTGCCCGTATCATGGAGACGGAGGAGGCAGTGAACGGCTACCGGGATATGATGCGCCTGTGCGCGGAGGCTTATCTGGCGATAAAGAATTCCTGTGGCGGACAGGAGAAAGAGCGGTTTCTGACCGCGGCGAAGGCGGCGGCAGATTGCATGGTGGAGCTGTGCGCGGCGCGGGTGGTAGAAAAGGATCTCGGAAAGGCGATTGTCCGGCGGACGCTTCCTGTGCCGGATGACATCCGTGTGTGTTATGTGGCAAAGTATGATGAACTGACCCGGGAGATCCGGATGCTTGAGCCGGGCTATGAACCGGCAGAGATTCAGCGGGAACAGACGCTTTCGACCGAGACGAGGAAGCCGGACGGGAAGCAGGAGGGAGAGGATGACGATCTGAACGGCGAGCTGAAGATGGATTCCGGAGCCTCCGGGGGCCGATATCAGAACCGTTTCCTGGAGAGATTGAAGGAGCTCTTTGGCCGGTCATGAGGATGAGGTATCTGGAGAGTCCGTTTACCGACCCGGCTCTGAATCTGGCTCTGGAGGAATATGCGTTTCGCTTCCTGGATCGCGGGCGGGAGTATTTCATGCTCTGGCAGAATGACCGCTCGGTCATCATCGGCAGGCACCAGAATGCCCGTGAGGAAGTGAATCTTTCCTATGCGAGACAAAACGGGATTCCGGTGGTGCGTCGTCTTTCCGGCGGCGGGGCGGTATATCACGATCTCGGCAATCTGAATTTTACATATATTGTGGATGGAGAGCAGCCGGAATTGTCCATGGAGCGTTTTGCACAGCCGCTGCTTTCCGCATGCCGGGCGTTTGGTATCGAGGCGAGGCTTCAGGGACGCAACGATCTTACCGTAGGCGGCAGAAAATTTTCGGGAAACGCGGCGTATCAGGAAGACGGACGAACCCTTCATCACGGGACGGTGATGATTGCGGTAGATCAGACCGCGATGTCAGAGGCGCTGCAGGCCGGTGCGGCCAAAGTCACCTCCGCGGGCGTTTCGTCGGTCCGCAGCCGGGTGGTCAATCTGTCTGAGTGTACCGAAGCGCCTCTTTCCGTCGCGATGTTTGCGCGGGAATTCCGAAAAAGGGCGCTGGAAACCGACGCCCCGGATCGGCGCTGCTGGAGCGCGGCGGAGCTTCGGGAGGTGCGAAAGCTGGCGGCCGGGCGTTACGCGACATGGGAGTGGAACGAAGGAAGCTTTCCCGGCTACTCGCTGGAGCAGAGCGTCCGGGTGGAGGGCTGCGGCCTTTTGCGGATCGGCATGGACGTGCAGGCCGGAGTGATCGAAGCGCTGTCTGTCCGGGGCGATTTCCTTGGCGGCGGGCCGGTGGAGATCGTCGAGGCGGCTTTAACCGGCTGCCGCCTGGAACGGCGGGAGTTAGCCGGACGTCTGGAGCAGCTGCCGTTGCGGCGTTATCTGTACGGCGTCTCGCCGGAGGCGTTTGCGGATCTTCTGTGCGGCCTGGCCGCAGAGACGCACTAAAAAATATCAAAAAAGATTTTTATTTTTTTAAAACCTTTTTCAATCGGGCGGTATCTACATAGGTGAAGAACAAAAATACAGGCGATAAGCCGGATTGAAGGAGGAAAGAAAAATGATGACAAGGTTGATGGGACTGAAGGAAGCGTTTCGGGAGGATAAGAAGGTGCGCGTCAGGGTATATCTGGCGGCGCTGGTTCTCAATGTGATCAACGTGGCGGCGGCCATGATGATATCAGAGGAATGCGGGCCGTTAGCCTGCCTGCTTTTCGCCGCGACAGTGGCGGCGACGCTTGGCTTCTACTACGTCAGCGATGGAATCCGCACCTTCCTGGTTATTGTGAATCAGGTTTCCAAAATCGGGGAGGTCATCGGAGGGATCCTTGCCCTGGGCGTTGCGTGGGCGTTGGGGATCGGAGCGTTCTTTTCGTTTCTGATGTCGATCGTTGCCAGGATCGGCTGTTTCTTTTACGGGGCGGCGCTTGCGTATCTGCTGCCGGTCGTCTTCGTGCCGTTGCTTCATTGGATCGGGGTTACGTTTCACTTTA
>JAJQCO010000208.1 GCA_021202655.1 Clostridiales bacterium
GTGAGAACCCGAAACGACATTGTCGATGTGATTTCCGGGTATGTGAAGCTTCAGAAGAAGGGAAGAGATTATTTTGGGCTCTGCCCGTTTCACAATGAGAAGTCGCCTTCTTTTTCCGTCTCCGGCCAGAAACAGATGTATTACTGCTTCGGATGCGGGGCGGGGGGCAATGTGATAACCTTTGTGATGGAGTACGAGAACGAATCGTTTTCGGAGGCGCTTAAGTTCCTCGCAGACCGGGCCGGAGTAAAGCTCCCGGAGGTGGAATATTCCAGGGAGGAGCGCGAGAAGGCCGACCGGCGTTCGCTGCTTCTGGAGATCAATAAGGTCGCGGCAAATTATTTTTATTATCAGCTTCGCAGGCCGCAGGGAAAGGCCGGATATGATTATTTGAAGAAGCGCGCGCTCTCGGATGAGACGATCCGGCGCTTCGGTCTGGGCTTTGCCAATAAGACCAGCGACGATTTGTATCGCTATCTGAGATCGAAGGGGTATCGAGACGAGATCCTGCATGATTCCGGGTTGGTTACGATGGAAACGAGGGGAACCTGGGACAAATTCTGGAACAGGGTCATGTTTCCGATTATGGATGTGAACAGCCGGGTCATCGGCTTCGGAGGACGGGTGATGGGCGATGGGGAGCCGAAATATCTGAACTCACCGGAGACGATGGTCTTTGACAAGAGCAGGAACCTGTATGGCCTGAATTATGCGCGGACAAGCCGCGAGAAATACATGCTTGCCTGCGAAGGCTATATGGATGTGATTGCGATGCAGCAGGCGGGGTTTACGAATGCGGTGGCGTCGTTGGGAACGGCGTTTACCTCGCAGCAGGCGATGCTTCTCAAGCGCTATACGGATACGGTGATCCTGACCTATGACAGCGACGGCGCGGGCGTGAAGGCGGCCCTGCGGGCGATCCCGATTCTCAAGGATGTGGGGATTTCAACCAGGGTGCTGAATTTAAAGCCCTATAAGGATCCGGATGAGTTTATCAAAAACCGCGGCGCGGAGGAATTCCGGGAGCGGATCGAGAAGGCGCAGAACAGCTTTCTCTTTGAGATCGATATTTTGAAGCAGGGCTATTCCCTGGAGGACCCGGAGCAGCGGACCTCCTTTTACAATGAGACGGCCAGGAAGCTGCTTACCTTTTCGGAACCGCTGGAGCGCGACAATTATATCCGGGCGGTGGCTGACGCTCAGATGATTTCTTATGAGGATCTGCGTCGGCTGGTGAACCGGTTTGGCATCCGACAGGGCTCTGCGCCGGTTCGTGTCGGACAGGATGGGGAAGAGCGGGATCGCAGAAAACGAAGGGAGAAGGATGGCGGAATCAAAAAATCACAGCGCCTGCTTCTCACATGGCTGATTGAGCGGCCGAAGCTGTACGAGAAGATTCGCAATGTTGTGGGGCCGGATGATTTTAAGGATCCGCTTTACCATCAGGTGGCGCGGATGGTATTTGACGGATGTGAGGCCGGGAATTTAAATCCTGCGGAGATTCTGAATCATTTTATCAATGATGATGAACAATACAGGGAGGTGGCCGCGCTGTTTCACGCAAATCTTGACGAGTCTCTGGACAATGACGGCCAGAAAAAGGCATTTTCGGAAACCGTCTATCGGATCCGAAGGAACAGTTTGGATGAGGATATCCGGTCGACGACGGATCTTGCCAGGCTGCAGCGGCTGATCGCGGAGCAGAAAACACTGAGGATGCTTGATATAACGATAGATTAACAGGCTGTTCCGGTCACCGGTTTGCTCCGGGAGAGCCGCAGTTGGGGAAAGGGCGGATAATGATGGAAGGACAGAAGCAGACGTTAGAGGAAAAGCTGAACCTTCTGCTGGCGGAGGCGAGAAAGAAGAAGAATGTGCTGGAAAACCGGGAGGTGACGGAATTTTTCCGGGAGGAGATCCAGAATCCGGACAAGCTGGATCAGATTTATGATTTTCTGGAAAAAAATCATGTGGATGTGCTGCGCGTCGAAGAGGATGACGAGATGGATCCGGATCTGTTTGCCGAAGACGATATGGCGGGGCAGGAAGAGATCGACGTGGAGAAAATCGACCTTTCGGTGCCGGAGGGCGTCGGCGTAGAGGATCCGGTGCGGATGTATCTGAAGGAAATCGGAAAGATTCCCCTGCTCACGACCGAGGAGGAGATCGAGCTGGCCAAGCGGATGGAGCAGGGAGACGAGGAGGCCAGAAAGAGACTGGCGGAGGCGAACCTTCGCCTGGTGGTCAGTATTGCCAAGCGATATGTGGGGCGGGGGATGCAGTTTCTGGATCTGATTCAGGAGGGCAATCTCGGGCTGATCAAGGCGGTCGAGAAATTTGATTATCGCAAGGGATACAAGTTCAGCACCTACGCGACCTGGTGGATCCGGCAGGCAATCACCCGTTCCATCGCAGACCAGGCGCGGACGATCCGCATACCGGTGCATATGGTTGAGACGATTAACCGCCTGGTCCGCACCCAGCGGATGCTGGTGCAGGAGCTGGGACGCGAGCCGACCTCGGAGGAGATTGCGGAGAAGATGGAAATCCCGGTGGAGAGAGTCCGGGAGATCCGCAAGATCTCACAGGATCCGGTTTCGCTTGAAACGCCGGTCGGCGAGGAGGAGGACAGTCATCTGGGGGATTTCATCCAGGATGATCATGTGGCCGTGCCGGCAGATCAGGCGACCTATTCGCTGCTGCGGGAGCAGCTTCTGGAGGCGCTTTCCACGCTGACGGAGCGTGAGCAGAAGGTGCTGCGGCTGCGGTTCGGCCTGGATGACGGACGCCCGCGCACGCTCGAGGAGGTCGGGAAGGATTTCCATGTGACCAGAGAGCGGATCCGGCAGATCGAGGCCAAGGCGCTGAGAAAGCTGCGCCATCCGAGCCGGAGCCGGAAGCTGAAGGATTATCTTGATTAAGGAGGCTCGCCGCTTAAGTGAAATTATCAAAACGGCTGGAAGCTATCATTGACATGACGCCGGGCGGAGAGCCCGGCATGTGCGTGGCGGATGTGGGAACCGATCACGGCTTTGTCCCGATCCGCCTGGTGCAGACGGGGAAGACGGAGCGCGCGATCGCCATGGACGTGCGCGAGGGTCCGCTTGAGAGGGCGGCCTTACATATCCGGCAAAACGGCCTGGAGGGAAGGATCGTCACCCGCCTTAGCGACGGCCTGGCCGACCTGGCGCCCGGGGAGGCCGGGACGGTGGTGATCGCCGGAATGGGCGGTGAGCTGATGCTGCGGATCCTGCGGGAGGGAAGGGCTCACATCTCCGGCAGAGCTGGGGCGGTCCGGCACTGGGTTTTATCGCCGCAGTCGGAAATCTGCGAGTTCCGGCACGGCCTGGAGGAGCTCGGACTGGCGATTACGCGGGAACGAATGGTCTTTGAGGATGGCAAGTTTTATGTCATTCTTCTGGCAGAGCCGGGAGCGATGCATTATGAGAAGGAATATGAGTATCGTTACGGTCCTCTGTTGATCGGCGAACGATCGCCGGTTCTCATGCAGATGCTGGCGCGGGAGCGGAAGCAGTATCAGGAGATTGCAGATCGTCTTGCGCAGACGGAAGGGGAAAAAGCGGTTTCGCGTCTTGCGGAGGTCAGGAAGCGGTTAGAAGAAATTGAGGTGACGATCAATGCGATGCAGTGAAATTGTGACATATCTGGAAAAGCTGGCACCGCCCGAGTATGCCTGTGAGTGGGATAATCCGGGATTTCAGGTCGGGAGATCGGATAAGGATGTGAAAAGGGTTCTGGTGGCGCTCGACGCGACGGATGAGGTCATCCGCCAGGCGGAAGAGGAAGGGGCGGATATGATCGTGACACATCATCCGCTGATTTTTAAGCCCCTCAGACAGGTGAATGATGAGAATTTTATCAGCCGCCGCGTTCTTCATATGATCCGCGCGGATCTCTGTTATTTTGTAATGCACACGAATTTTGATATCGCGCCGGGCTGCATGGCGGATCTGGCGGCGGAGCGTCTGGGAATGATTGCCGAGGAGCCGCTGGAGACGACGGCGGAGGCGGACGGCGTTCCGGTTGGCATCGGTAAGGTGGGATGGCTGTCCCGGGCGATGACGGGCGGGGAGCTAGCGGGGCGCGGCCGGGAGCGCTTTGACCTTCCGTTTGTGACAGTCTACGGGACAGAGCAGGTGACGCAGCCGCTTCAAAGGATCGCGATCTCGCCGGGATCCGGCGGCAGTATGGTCGGGGAGGCGCTCCGCAAGGGCGTCTCGGCGCTGATCACGGGAGACATCGGCCATCATGACGGCATTGACGCGGCGGCAAATCACATGGCAGTGATCGACGCGGGACATTACGGACTGGAGCATATTTTCATCCCCTTTGTGGCGGAATTCCTGGAGCAGATATCCGGCGGGGAGCTGAGCGTGATCCAGGCCAGAGAGGCATTTCCCGCCCGTCTGTTCTGACAGGACGGGAGGCGAGGACAGCGGAGATTGGAAGGGAGGCGAAGAATATGATTCGTCTGGATATTGCGGGGAGCATGCATGAGTATGAGGACGGGATTCTTCTTAAATTTGTGGCGTCCAGGTTTCAGGAGCGCTATGACAGCGATATTCTTCTGGCGATGGTAGATGGGAAGCTTCAGGAGCTTGGCAAACCGGCGAAGGATGGAAGCCATGTCTCCTTTCTGACGGCAAGAGACCGGCCTGGGATGATGGCTTACCGCAGAAGCGCCCTTCTGCTGATGCTTAAGGCATTTTACGAGGCAGTTGGGTTTGACCGGGTGGAAAAGGTGTCGGTCGAATATGCCATCGGGAACGGCCTGTTTATTGAGCCGCGGGGCGATTTTGCGCTGGACGCTGGTCTTCTGGAGCAGGTCGAGGCAAAGATGCGGGAGTATGTGGAGGCCGAAATCCCGATCGTAAAGCGAAGTGTGAATACCGAGGACGCGGTCGAGCTGTTTGGGCGACACAGAATGTATGACAAGGAAAAGCTGTTCCGCTTCCGCCGCGCCTCCCGGGTCAATCTTTACAGCATCGGCGGCTTTGAAGACTATTATTACGGGTACATGGCGCCGCATACCGGCTATATCCGGTATTTCCGTCTGCTTTTATACCGGCATGGCGTGGTGCTGATGCTGCCGGATATGTCCGCCCCGCAGGTCGTTCCGCCGTTTTGTCCGCGGGAGAAGCTGTTTACGGTCTTGCACGATTCGGAGGACTGGGCCAGGAGACTGGGGGTACCGACGGTCGGAGCGCTGAATGAACGGATCACCGAAGGCGGGCTCAACGACCTGGTGTTGATCCAGGAAGCGATTATGGAAAAGCGGATGGGAGATATCGCGGAGATGATCGCCGACCAGCCGGATAAGAAATTTGTCATGATCGCGGGGCCGTCCTCGTCGGGGAAGACGACATTTTCCCACCGGCTCTCCATTCAGCTGCGGGCAAAGGGGCTTACGCCTCATCCGGTTTCCGTGGACAATTACTTTGTCAACCGGGTGAACAGTCCGTTAAATCCGGATGGAAGCAGGAATTATGAGGCGCTGGAGTGCGTGGATTTGGAGCTTTTTAACCGGGATATGACGGATTTGCTGGCAGGTCGTACCATTGATCTGCCCACCTACAATTTTATTTCCGGGGAGCGGGAATACCGCGGCGGGAAGCTTGCGCTGGGGCAGGGAGACATTCTGGTGATTGAGGGAATCCATTGTCTGAACGAGAGACTGTCGGAATCGCTCCCGCGCGAAAGCAAATTTAAGATCTACATCAGCGCGCTGACGCAGTTAAATATCGACGAGCACAACCGGATCCCGACGACGGACGGTCGCCTGCTCCGCCGCATCATCCGCGACGCGAGGACCCGCGGAGCGACCGCGCAGGATACGATCCGGGCCTGGCCGTCCGTGAGGCGCGGCGAGGAGGAGAATATCTTCCCCTATCAGGAGGATGCGGACGTCATGTTTAATTCCGCCCTCGTATATGAATTCGCCATTCTCAAGCTGTACGCGGAGCCGCTTCTGTTCGGCGTGCCGAGGAACAGTGAGGAGTATCTGGAGGCGAAGCGTCTGTTGAAGTTTCTGGATTATTTCCTTGGAGTCAGCAGCGAATGTATTCCGGACAATTCCATTCTCAGGGAGTTTATCGGGGGAAGCTGCTTTGACGTGTAATGGTTGACAGTTTAAATTTGCAATGCTAAAATAAGGCGGTTGGAGTAAGACAAATGGTCGCTGCCGCACAGCCGAAAGGCGGCGGGAGAGGAAAGTCCGGGCTTCACAGGGCAGGATGCCAGATAACGTCTGGCGGAGGCGACTCCAGGGACAGTGCAACAGAAATGTACCGCGTCAGCAATGAGCCATGCGCAGGACGCTCCGGTTTGCTCCGATCCCCTGTAAGCTTGCTTACAAGGGGGCGGAGCAAACCGGAGCGGACTGCATACGGCGAATGCCGCGTAGCGAGAATCGCGAAGCGATTTGAGCTACGGCATGGCGTTTTACTATGGCTCATTTTTGGCGTAAGGGTGGAAGGGCAGTGTAAGAGACTACCGCCCGGCTGGCAACAGCCGGGGCACATGTAAACCCCATCCGAAGCAAGACCGAACAGAAAGCATAAGGTGGCCCGCCAGCTTTCGGGTAGGTTGCTTGAGCCGGGCGGCGACGCACGGCCTAGATAGATGACCATTCAACGACATAACCCGGCTTATCGTCTTGCTCAACTAAAGCTGGCGGAGTGTTCACTCCGCCAGCTTTTCCCATTCCTCATATAATCTGGCCAGCTGCTCCTGGATGGATTCCTTTTCCTGGTTTAATTCCATTAATCGGCTCACGTCTGTGTAGACCTCTTCTTCCCCTAACAACTCGTCGATTCTGGCGTCGCGTTCTTCCAGTTCGGCGATGGTTTCCTCGGTTTTTTTCAGATCATTCTGACGTTTGCGGTTCCGCGCCTGCTCCTCCTTCTGCGTCTTCCAGCTTTGCTTGTTTTCGGATTCGGCGGATGCCGTCGCGGCATTTCCCTCAGGGGCGTAGAGCCCGGTCAGAAGCTCCTTCTTTTCCAGATAATAATCATAGTTCCCAATATAATTGATAAAGGTCTGTCCGGTCAGCTCCAGGATCCGTGTGGCGGTCTGATTGATGAAATAGCGGTCGTGGGAGACGTAGAGAATCGTGCCGGTATATTGCTTCAGCGCGTCCTCCAGAATCTCCTTTGAGACGATGTCCAGGTGGTTGGGCGGCGCGTCAAGGATCAGAAAATTGGCCTCCGAGAGCATCAGCTTGGCAAGGGAGACCCGCCCGCGCTCGCCGCCGCTTAAGTCGGAGA
>JAJQCO010000158.1 GCA_021202655.1 Clostridiales bacterium
CACAGGAGCTGGTTTCGTTCCTTGAATATGTGGGACATCCGGAGCTTCCGACGTCGGATGAGTATGCGAAGCTCCTGACTGACAGGATTGCGGACATAAAACGGAATCGAACGTGGGAGGTGAAATACATGCTGCTTAAAGAAATGCTGAGAGACGAGAGAGAAGAGGGCCGGGAAGAAGGAGCACAGTTTATGATTCTGAATCTTCTGCAAGAACACGGGGAAGTGCCGGAGGATATTCGCCTTCGGGTTATGAATGAAAAAGATATGAGTATCTTGAAGGAAATGACCCGATTTGCTGTAAGGGCAAAATCCTTCGATGATTTCCGAAGTCAATTTTAACCGGCAAAAATGAAGTGGGACGTAAGATAAGAAAACATAAAGATAAAATCTTAAAATACATTTGGATGAGGTGAGAGGTATCACAGGAAGCGTAAAATTTGTATCAGAGAGGAATCCTGCTTACCCAGGATAATATGCGGCATAGATGATGTCAGCAGCAAGAAACTGAAAATGATAGGATGAAATCAGAATTATAACAGGGACAGTACCGGAAGATAAGGTACTGCCCTTTTTTTGCCATAGCATACGGAGCTGTCGGTGGCAGATTCTGGAGTTGGCATGGGAAATGTTGAAAGAGAAAAACGAAAAAGAAAGCACTTTACAATCTCAAGGGAAAGTATTAGAATAATCAACTAGGGGTAACCGATATTTTTTTGCCCATAAGCTACATAATTAGAAAGCTTAAACAGCCCGTAAAAGAAACTACTTCATATACAATCGTCGCTTTGTCGCGTTGTGTTGGATAGCGGACATAGGAAAAAACATCCGGGGAAGTCTGTGGACTCGCGTCGGGATGGCGAAGCGCGCCCGCAGGAGGAGAAAGTATACTGATTTTTAGGAATATTTATCAAAAGACTCTGACGTGCGGCCAGAAGGATTGCATGAAAGGGCTTTTAAAAGCAAGCTGTCCGTAAGCGACAGTTTCTATTTCATATATGGGAAAGAAAACGTGGTCATAACCACAAACCACACTTAACATAGATGGTCAATGAATGAATGTACAAATTTGAGGAGGATATGGAAAGATGAACATGAGGGAGTTCACACCATTTAAGAATAAGATCTGGCTTTCATCCCCGACGATGCACGGAGAAGAACTTCAATATATGAAGGAGGCCTATGACACGAACTGGATGTCCACCGTCGGGGCCAACATCAATGAGGTGGAGCGGCTGACGGCAGAAATGGTTGGCTGCAAATATGCGGTGGCTCTGTCCTGCGGGACCGCTGCCCTGCATCTTGCCATGAAAATAGCCGGCGTGAAGCCGGGAGCGAAGGTGTTTGCTTCGGATACCACTTTCAGCGCGACTGTCAACCCCATCGTCTACGAGGGCGGCGTTCCCGTGTTCATCGACACGGAATATGATACCTGGAACATGGATCCGGCGGCATTGGAGAAAGCGTTTGAGCTTTATCCGGATGTCAGGGTGGTTGTTGTGGCACATCTGTACGGCACGCCTGGTAAGATAGACGAGATAAGAGCTATCTGTGACAGGTACGGAGCGGCCATTGTGGAGGATGCGGCAGAATCCCTCGGCGCTACCTATAAGGGGAAAATGACCGGAAATTTTGGAACGGTCGGGGTCTGCAGTTTCAATGGAAATAAAATCATTACCGGTTCCGCGGGCGGGTGTCTGCTGACCGATGATATAGAGGTGGCAAATAAAGTGCGAAAATGGTCCACGCAGAGCCGGGAAAATGCGCCGTGGTATCAGCATGAGGAGGCTGGTTATAACTACCGCATGAGCAATGTGATCGCCGGGGTAGTCCGTGGACAATATCCTCATCTGGAGGAACATATTGCGCAGAAAAAAGCGATTTATGAGCGCTACAGGAAAGGTTTTCAGGACCTGCCTGTAAAGATGAATCCGATGGATTTAGAGAACAGCGAGCCAAATTACTGGCTGAGCTGCCTGCTGATTGAACCGGAAGCCATGTGCAAGCAGGTCAGGGGTGAGCAGGAAGCTCTCTATATCGCAGAACACGGTAAATCCTGTCCGACGGAGATTCTGGAGACGTTGGCGAAGTGCAACGCCGAGGGCAGACCGATCTGGAAACCGATGCATATGCAGCCGATTTACAGGATGAATGGTTTTGTGACGAGAGAAGGAGATGGCAGAGCCAAGACAAATGCTTATATTGCCGGCGGAGCAGTTGGCAAAGACGGAAAGCCGCTGGATGTGGGTATGGATATCTTCCACAGAGGTCTGTGCCTGCCGTCGGATAATAAGATGACAGCAGAAGAACAGGAAAAGGTTATTGAGATCGTAAGAAGCTGTTTCGAGTAAAAGGTAAGTGGAGAGTATGTATGAATATAATGTTGTTCTCTAAGATTTGCGCTAGGTCAGGCGTGGGAAACCACATGAGACAATTGACGGATGAGCTTATTAATCAAGGGAATAAAGTTTGGATTGTGACTGGAAATAATGAACAGGGGATAGTGGAGCAGGATAACTTGAAGATGTCTATCGTTCCTGTTTCAACACACAACCCAATTCAAGCGATACGGAATTTGATTCGAATACATAGACTTGTGGAAGAAAACAATATAGATGTTGTACATTGCCATCATCGCACAGCAGCTCTTTATATGAGGTTTTACAGATTTATCTGGAAAATACCTGTGGTTTATACGTTACATATTGCTCCAGTGCCTCACGATTTTATTCATCGAATTTTTACTTATGTAGGCGATAAGGCAATTGGAGTTTCCTCTGAATGTGTCGATTTTATGAGGGATTACTTGAAAATTCCACAGGAGAAATGTGTGGTTATACCAAATGGAATATATCCTCCTGTATTCAGGGGGGGGTATTGTAGAGAAGAGTTATTGAGGAAATTTAACCTTCCTGCAAATAAAGTTATTTTGGTGATGAATTGCAGAATCAGTGAAATTAAGAACCAAATGCATATGGTAGAAGCGGTTCATCAGCTTACTTCAGAAGTTCAGGACAAAGTGATTGTTGCCATTGCTGGATCAACCGGTGGGGCATATTATAACAGTTTAATTGAAAAGATTGAAGAGTATGGTTTGCAGGAACAGTTCAGATTCGTAGGATGGGTAGACAGCTATGAGCTTTTGGCTGTGGCAGATATGTCATTTCTTCCTTCTTATTCAGAAGGATTTGCATTAAGCGTAGCCGAAGCGTTTTTCATGAAAGTTCCAGCCGCTCGCACGAATACAGCGGGATATATTCAAATGCAAGATGCTGTTTGGAAGATTTCTGCTACAGATGTTACTCCTACAGTGGAACTGATAAATAAACTTGTGAAAGAAGGCAAAGAGCCTTTTCAGAACAAAACTGAGTATGCTTACGAACTTGCCAATAATGAATTCACTGTTGAGAAAATGGTAATGCGAACACAGGCGGTGTACTCGGAGGTTACTGGAATCAGCTAATCATATGTAGAAAAATGGAGGACAAGTCGATAGATGATATATAGGGGATACATAAAAAGAATATTAGATATCATGTGTGGCTTAGCCGCCATCATAGTATTTTGTTGGCTGTACGCAATTATAGCTATTCTCGTGCGAGTGAAATTGGGTAGTCCGATTCTTTTCAAACAGGAGCGCCCAGGCAAGAATGAAAAAATCTTTAACCTGTATAAATTCAGGACGATGACTGATGCAAAAGATGAAAACGGAGAGTTATTACCTGACGAAGTAAGGCTTACAAAATTTGGAAAGTGGCTTAGAAGCACTTCGCTCGATGAACTGCCGGAAGCGTTTAATATCTTAAAAGGAGATATGAGTGTGGTAGGGCCGAGGCCATTACTGGTCCGGTATCTCCCGCGGTACAATGCAGAACAACACCGACGCCACGAGGTCAGGCCGGGCTTGTCCGGATGGGCACAGGTCAATGGCAGGAATACGGCCTCCTGGGAGGATAAGTTTGAGCATGATGTCTGGTATGTGGATCATCTCAGCTTTGCACTTGATGTAAAAATTATTTTTATGACTGTGATGAAAGCCTTTGTAAAGCGTGAGGGTATCAGCAGTGAAACGAGCGCAACCATGGAAGAGTTTATGGGAAATGAAGAGAAAGAAGGATCGACGCTATGAAGAATAAGAGAATCAAAATATTGTTTACAAGCGTTGGACGCCGTGTGGAATTGATGCAGGCTTTTCGTAAGGCTGCGGATGAGTTGAATGTAGATTTGACAATTGTTGGAGCGGATATTGTGACGGATGCTCCAGCTTTGCAGTTTTGCGATGAAACGAAAATTGTTTGCAGAATAAAGGACGAACAGTACATACCACAGCTCTTGAAAATATGTGAACAGGAAAATATAGATGGCCTTATCCCCACGATTGACACGGACCTTCTGCTCTTAGCGGAGAATAAGAATCGCTTTGAAGCTATAGGCACTAAGGTTCTTATCAGTGCTGTAGATAAGGTCAAACTATGTAGAGATAAGAATTACACAGCGGATTACTTCATCTCCCTTGGGTTGAAATCCCCTCTGCCGGTCAATACGGTAGAAAAATATGAAGATGAAATCAGGATGGGCACAGTGGGTTTCCCGGCATTCATTAAACCGAAAGACGGCAGTTCCAGTATTGATGCTTATAAAGTGAAAAGCATTGAGGATTTGAGAGTGTACGCCGAGAAGATTGGCGACTACATCATCCAGCCGTTCATTTCAGGGAGAGAATACACCATTGATATCTTCTGCGATTATGAGGGGAATCCTGTGTACATCACGCCGAGAGAACGCCTTGCTGTCAGAGCCGGTGAGGTGCTGAAAACAAGAATCACCCAGGACGATACCATGATTGCGGAAATGCAGGCGCTGATTAAGGACTTCAAACCCTGCGGTCAAATCACAGTACAGCTTATCCGGGATGAAATGATCGGTGATGATTACTACATAGAAATCAACCCTCGTTTTGGCGGCGGAGCGCCGTTAAGCATCAAGGCCGGAGCAGATTCGGCAAAGGCTGTGATCCGTATGCTGTCCGGTGAGAAGCTTGAGTATGTAGCGAAGGCTGCGAAGGACGGTGCTGTGTACAGCAGATTTGACCAAAGCGTTTGCGTAGATGAAGGACTGAATTGATGATAGAGATTAGTCAGATTACGGAAGTAAATCAACACATAGTCGGCTTAAAAGCCATCCTCTTTGACCTTGACGACACTCTTTATGGAGAAAAAGAATATGTCCGAAGTGGATACCGGGTTGTGGCTGCTATTTTGTCCCAGGTCGAAGATTGTGAAGAAAAGCTTTGGTCAGCATTCGAGGAAGGCAAATCGGCTTTTGATGAAGTGCTGAAGAATGAAGGAATCTACACAGATGAATTGAAGCAGAAGTGCTTGCGGACATACCGATTCCAACAGCCAGACATTCATCTATATGCTGGTGTGGCAGAAATGCTCGTTCAGCTTAGAGCAGCTGGTTATAAGCTGGGTATTATCACAGATGGCAGACCAGAAGGACAAAGGGCGAAGATTGAAGCCCTTGGGCTTGGAGAGTATATAGACCACATTATCATTACAGATGAGCTTGGCGGTATTGAATACAGGAAGCCAAATGATACAGCATTTCGCATGATGAAGGAAAAGCTGGACGTTGAGTTCCCTGAAATATGCTATGTGGGTGACAATATAAAAAAAGATTTCATGGCACCAGAGAAGTTAGGTATGCGGTGTATATGGTTCAGAAATAAGGATGGGCTGTATTTTACACCTCATGAAAAGTAATAGATAGATTTAATCGGAGGACTACTCCAATGCCTATAAAACACGCGCTGAGCGTTGCGCAGGTAATCCCTCAGTGGTATGTGGATGTACTTACAGACGCTCTTGGAGATGAATGTAAGATAGATATCATTACCGGCAGCAATGTACAGGGAAATGTAATTAAATCTCCGGAGCATAATGCAGAGAGTTTTAAGTCCAGACTGATATGCTGGTATCGGCATTTACGGTTTATGAAGAAATGGATGAAGGATAACAAGAACCAGAAGTATGATCTAATATTTGCTATTTCGAATCCGCCTATAAATTCTTATATAGGATTAAAGTTAAAAAAACAGTTTCATGCTCCATTTGTATATATGAACTGGGATCTATATCCTCAAGTGATTGAAAGCAGCATTAAGAATCCCGTAGTTCAGCTTGCTTGCAAGGCCTGGCATGGCTGGAATAATCGAAATTATCCCAGGATAGATAAGATGCTCACCATTGGTGATGTTATGGCAGAATCCATGACAAAGCCTATGAAAAACAAAATCCCTGTCACTGTGATACCCGTAGCTGTTGATACAGAGAGATTAAAGCCAATCAATAAGGTCGATAATCCGTTTTGTATAGAACATGGACTGACAGATAAGTTTGTGATTCTCTATTCCGGTAAGATGGGAATGGGGCACAACATTGAAGTGATTTTGGAGGCAGCTACACTCTTAAAAGAACATCAAGATATTGTATTCATGTTCATTGGTAACGGTCCTAAATACAGTATAGTGGAAGCATATATCAAGAGGGAAAACGCTGCGAATGTTCAGTTGTATCCATTACAGTCGGAGGAAATGTTTCCCTTTTCAATGGCGTGTGGAGATATAGGAATCGTTACTCAGGAAGCAAGCATGGCACATTTGTTTATGCCAAGTAAGACCTACAGCATGATGGCCTGTGGAGAAGCTGTTATTGGCATATGCACGGACCATGATGATTTGTATAGATTGCTTGAGAATGGAGAATTCGGAGTAGCTGTAACTGAGGCCACTGCGGAGAAAGTGGCTGAAATTATTCTGAAATTGCATAATGAGGGGAAACAACTCGAAAGCATGAAAAAGTGTGCCAGAAATGCTGCATTGAATAATTATGATAGCAAAATAGTTTGGCAGACATATAGTGAAGTCTTTTCGAATGTGTAAAGGGTGGAAGAATTGCGAGTATTGTTTATTAACCATACATGCGGTATTGGGAGCACGGGGAGAATCTGCGCCGAAATTGCAGAGAATTTCATAGCAAATGGGGATGAGGCGGTTGTCGCATATGGTCGAGGTGAAGTACCAGAGCGATATAAAAGTATAAGTCATAGATTTGGAAACAACCTGAATTTGTACTGGCATGCCGCATATACAAGGCTAACAGATAACCATGGATTCGCTTCAAAGTATGCCACAAAAGAATTCCTTAGGTGGGCAAACGAATATG
>JAJQCO010000114.1 GCA_021202655.1 Clostridiales bacterium
GATCATGAGCCCGTCGTAGCCGCGCGCCAGAAGCTTCTCCTTCAGAGCCTTTGCCATCGCCAACGTCACCTTCGGCTCTGCCGTCCCGTCGGCAAAGACCATGCCGCTGGATACCGCCGTCGCCGACGTCGCCCCCGCCGCCGTACTGCCGCCGGTCACCTTCGGCGTCCCGTCCGGATGACACAGGGTCTTCACGCTCGAGCCGCCCGACGTGCCGTGTCCCGCATTGACACAGACGACCTTTTCCTTCCTGTCCGCGGCTTCCGACCGGTAGAGGATCGCCTTGCCCGATGAAATTTTTGAATATTCGGCATACGTCCAGCTGGAATTCAGCCCGACCTCCGTGCCCCCGGATGCCGTCGCCGCAGCCTCGGTTTCTTCTATCGGCTCCGTCGTCAGATATTGGGAGGAAATGTAACACTCCGCGTCCTGATAAACCACACGGCTCCAGGAGTCATTGAAGCCGGTTCGCGCAAGCTCTGTCCCCCGGTTCAGCCTCGTTACCACGGCGGCCTCCGTATCCGGCGCCTCCCGGACATTCACATCGGACGCGCTGACATACACGGTATCCTCACAGGCCTCCATGGCCGCCGCCTGGGAAATCGGAGCCGCCACCTGGCTGCTCTCCGCCGCCGCAGCACCGGTTTCCTCTGCCGCAGCATCCGCCGTCCCGTCAACGGCGTCGTTTTCCTCTTCGGCCGACGTCTCTTCCACTGCCGATTCCGTCACGCCCTCCTCAAGCTTCGGATATTTTTCCGAGCTGCAGCCGGACACAGCCAGCACAAGCGCCGCCAGAAGCGCTGCGCAAATGCCTGTCCTCCTGACGAGCCCAGCTGCCCGTCCTCTCTCCGATTCTGTTTTTTCATACTCTCTTCTCATTGAATGATCCCTCCACCAAGAACATAATCTCCTTCGTAAAAAACCACAGCCTGTCCCGGAGTCACCGCGCGGACCGGCTCATCAAACCGGCAGAAGACCTCATCGTCTCCCGCCTGCCGGATCACACAGGCTGCGCCCGGATGACCGTAACGAATCTTCGCCGTCACGCGCCTTTCCTCTCCGTCAAGCCCGTCGACCGCCATCCAGCTTAAGCGGTTACAGGTCAGCCTGTCCGTAAATACGTCGCCGCTCTCGCCGATCACAACCTCGTTCGTCTGCGGGCGGATCCCAGTCACAAAAACCGGGTGTCCCATCGCCAGATTCAGTCCCTTTCGCTGTCCAACCGTATAATGGATGATTCCCTTATGTCGTCCGATCACACGGCCCTGCATGTCCACAAAATTCCCCTCGCCCGGGATTTCCTCCGCCTGTCTCTCGATAAAACCGGCATAGTCACGATCCGGGACAAAGCAAATCTCCTGGCTGTCGGCCTTATGGGCGACATTCAGTCCGATCCTTTCTGCCATCTCGCGGATCTCCTCCTTGTGGTATTCTCCCACCGGCATCCTCGTGCGGGCAAGCTGCTCCTGCGTGAGACTGTAAAGCGCATACGTCTGGTCCTTTTTCGCCGTCACCGACTTTTTGATCGCCAGGCGTCCGTTCGGCAGACGGCTGATCCGCGCATAATGCCCGGTCGCAATACCGTCTGCGCCGATCTCCATGGCGCGCTTAAGCAGGGATTCCCACTTGACATAGCGGTTGCAGGCGATACAGGGATTCGGCGTCCGTCCGTGAATGTACTCGTCCACAAAATAATCCATCACCGATCTCTTAAATTCCCGTTTGAAATTCATCACATAGTGCGGGATTCCGATCTGCCAGGCAACGCGCCGGGCGTCCTCCACGGCTCCAAGGCCGCAGCAGCCTCCGTTTTCCTGTGCATATTCCTCTGTCTCATCCTGCCAGATCTGCATGGTCACGCCGACCACCTCATAGCCCTGCTGCTTTAAAAGCCAGGCGGCCACCGACGAATCGACGCCGCCCGACATACCTACGACTATCTTTTCCTTCAAATTTGTCCTTCCTCGTACTTCCTTCCCGATCGCTCTGCTCCTCTTACATATTCCTCATACAACGGCGACATGCTTCGCAGCCGCGCGGCGATTGCCGCGATCTGTCCGGCCACATAATCCATTTCTTCCTTTGTATTCTCCTCGCTGAGCGTCAGCCGCAGAGAACCGTGCGCGACCTCTTCCGGCAGTCCGATCGCAAGCAATACATGGGAGGGATCAAGAGAGCCGGAGGTGCAGGCCGAGCCGCTCGAGGCGCAAATTCCCTTTCCGTCAAGCAGAATCAAAAGCGATTCTCCCTCCAGAAACTGAAAGGCAAAATTCACATTATTCGGAAGACGGTCGGTGCGGTGGCCGTTCAGCCTCGTATACGGTACTCTGCGCATCACCTGTTCGATCAGATAATCACGCAGTCCGCTCTCATATTCCGCTCGTCTCTCCATCGTCTCCATGGCAATCTGCGCCGCCTTCCCCAGCCCCACGATTCCCGGCACATTCTCCGTACCCGCGCGGCGTCTGCGCTCCTGCGCGCCGCCGTGGATCAGAGCGCGCAGCTTCACTCCGGTACGGATATACAGAAAGCCGACGCCCTTCGGACCGTTAAACTTGTGTCCGCTCGCGCTGAGCATGTCAATCCGGCATTCCTCCACATCAATCGGCACATGTCCGTAGGCCTGCACCGCGTCTGTGTGAAACAGAATCCCGTGTTTTTTCGCAATTCTGCCGATTTCCCGGACCGGCTCAATCGTTCCGATCTCATTGTTGGCAAACATCACGCTGATCAGGATCGTCTCCGGGCGGATCGCCTGCTCCAGATCCTCCGGCCTCACCGTGCCGTTTTCATCCACATCCAGATAGGTCACCGCAAAACCATGCTTCTCCAGATACTCACAGGTATGAAGCACCGCGTGGTGCTCGATCTTCGTGGTAATGATATGGTTTCCCTTCGCCCGGTAAGCTTCGGCCGTCTCCCGGATGGCCCAGTTGTCCGACTCAGAGCCGCCTCCCGTAAAATAAATCTCGTCCGCCCTTGCTCCGAGAGACTTCGCGACCATATCCCGCGCCTGTGCCAGCGCCTGCTTCGCGGGCGTTGCAAAATCATAAACCGACGACGGGTTTCCATAGTATTCCGTAAAAAACGGAAGCATCGCCTCCACGACTTCCGGGCGGGTTCTCGTCGTAGCTGCGTTGTCAAGATAGATCATTTTTTTATCCATAAAAAGGAATCACCCTCTGAACATGCAAACTGATAAGCTTTTATACCATTATGATATGAGGGAGTCCCCCTGTCGGCCACCGTCCGGATCAGCCGGATATGGCCTTCCAGGCAGACGGTTCGCTCCCATGGCGCAAAAGCTCCTGACAGATGCGCGCGACAGGCAGCCCGACCACATTATTGTAATCGCCCTCGATTCCGCGCACCCAGGCGGCAAACCGCCCCTGGATCCCATAGGCGCCCGCTTTGTCCATCGGATCCCCAGTCGCCACGTAATCACGAATCTGCGCCTCCGTCATGGGGTAAAAATGGACGTCGGTCTTCTCCGCAAAGGTCAGCAAACAGCCGTCCCCCGCGCAATCAATCATCGTCACTCCGGTATATACCTGGTGATCCCGGCCCTGCAGCAGGCTGAGCATGGACACTGCCTCTTCCTCATCGCCCGGCTTTCCCAGGATACGCCCGTCGGCGGCCACGACCGTATCCGCCCCCAGGACGACCATGTCCTCGCCGCGGTGCAGAGCGGCGATATCCGACGCCTTCTGCCTGGAAAGCTCCTGCACCACCTCCGACGGAGTCGAACCCCGCATAACCTCCTGCACATGGCTCGGTTCAATCACGGGATCAAATCCCACCTGCCTCAATAATGCGCTTCTCCTGGGAGAGGCAGAAGCAAGAATCAGTCGTCTCATTCCGGATCCGCCTCCAGAATATAATTTGTCGTCTGATAGACATAGAAATTCAGCCAGTTTGCGTACAGGGTGTTCGACATATTGCGCCAGGACAGAATCGGAACGCTGAACGGATCATTGTTTTCATAATAGTTCAGCGGCACATTCGGATTCAGGCCCTTTTTCAGATCCCGGTGATATTCATTGTTCAGCGTCATCCGGTCGTATTCCGGGTGACCCTGACAGAAAATCTGACTGCCGGAACGGTTCACCACCAGGAGGACGCCGGCCTCCCGCGACTCCACCAGGATCCGCAAATCCGATACCTTCATGATGTCCTGTCGTCTTACCTCCGTATAACGGGAGTGCGGACAGTTCACATAATCGTCCATACTGCGCACAAGCGGTACCTTGCGGTCAAGGACGCGATGGCGGAACACGCCGGAAAGCTTCTCCTTACGCGGGTACTTCTTCAGCCCATAATGGTAATAAAGCGCGGCCTGGGCGCCCCAGCACTGATGAAACGTCGAATGGGCATGGGTCTTTGACCATTCCATGATCCTGGACAATTCATCCCAGTATTCGACCTCTTCAAACTCCATATTCTCTACCGGAGCCCCCGTGATAATCAGACCGTCGAACTTCCTGCGGCTGATCTGATCAAATGTCACATAAAATTTATTCAGATGGCTGTAGGACGTGTGCGTGGACACATGAGTCGACAGCATCAGAAACGTCACGTCCACCTGCAGCGGCGTGTTGGAAAGAGCGCGCAGAATCTGCGTCTCCGTTTCCTCCTTGATCGGCATCAGATTCAGAACCAGAATCTGAAGCGGACGGATGTCCTGGCTCAGCGCCCTCGTCTCGTCCATGCAGAATATGTTCTCCGATTCCAGAATCGCTCTGGCCGGCAAATCGTTTTGTACTTTAATCGGCATCTCCCGTTCCTCCTGTCATTTGCAGGAACTCCTCTTCCGAAATAATCGGAATTCCAAGCTCCTTTGCTTTCTTATTCTTAGATGAATGGGATGTCACATCGTTATTGATCAGGTATGTCGTCTTTGACGTCACCGAACCCGCGGCCCTGCCGCCGCGCTTCTCGATCTCTGCCTGAAGCGCCTTGCGGTTCGCAAAATGCGTCACGGTTCCGGTGACCACAAAGGTCATTCCGGCAAATATCGCCGCCTCCTGGCTCATCTCTTCCTTCTCAATGGTGAGCTCCGCCAGCAGCCCGTCCAGAAGCCGGTTGTTTCTCTCCGAACCAAACCAGACAATCCAGGCATCCGCCAGCACCTCTCCGATGCCATCCACTTCGGTCAGCTCCTCCTTCGAGGCGTGGCGCATTCGATCCACGTCCGATCCGAAATGACGGCAGAGCGCTCTCGCATTCGCAAGCCCGATCCCCGCGATGCCCAGTCCGTAAATGACACGTGGCAGCGTCGTCACCGAAGCCCGCTTCGCGGCAGCGATCAGGTTATCATAGGACTTCTGTCCAAATCCTTCCATCTCGACAATCGCATCCCTGTGCCGGTCCAGATGGAAAATATCCGCATAGGTGTGAATAAAACCGGCCGCAATAAACTTCTCCAGCGTCATCTCCGAAAGTCCGTCTATGTTCAGCGCGTCCCGGCTCGCCAGGAGCACAAAGCTTTTGACCTTCTTTGCCTGACAGTCCGGATTCGTACAATACAAAAGCCTGACGTCGTTCGTCTGCCGGATCTCCGTCTCGCCCGCGCAGACCGGACAGCGCTTCGGAATCTCAATTTTTCCGCTCCGGGTCAGATTCTCTGCAATCTGCGGAATGATCATGTTGGCCTTGTAGACCGTAATGACATCGCCCACGCCCAGCTTCAGCGCCTCCATGATGCTGATATTATGGACACTCGCGCGGCTCACTGTCGTCCCCTCAAGCTCCACAGGCTCGAAAATCGCCACCGGATTGATGAGGCCGGTCCGCGACGCGCTCCACTCAATTTCCTTTAACCGCGTCTCGCGAATCTCGTCCGCCCATTTGAACGCGATGGAATTGCGGGGGAATTTCGCCGTCCTTCCCAGCGAATCTCCATAGGCAATATCGTCATAAAGCAGCACCAGCCCGTCCGACGGAATATCATAATCCGCAATCGCCTCCGCAAACCGGCTTACCGCCTCCGGCAGACTCTCCCGGTTTACCATCTGATACTCCACCACATCAAAGCCCTGACCGCGCAGCCATTCAAACTGCTCCCGGCGGGAATTATGAAAATCCACGCCGTCTGCACGCACAAGCAGGAACGCCTCAAAATTCACGTTGCGCTGCGCTGTGACCTCATTGTTCAGTTGACGAACCGAGCCGCTGCACAGATTCCGCGGATTCTTGTACTTCGCATCCACATCCTCAATCTCCGTGTTGATGCGATTAAAATCCGAATAACGGATCACTGCCTCTCCCCGGAGAATCAGCTGCCCCTGATAGCCGATCTGGAGCGGTATATTTGTAAAAACCCTGGCATTGTTCGTGATGACCTCGCCGATCTCACCGTTTCCGCGTGTCACGGCCTTCACAAGCTTTCCTTCCTCATAGGTCAGGACGATCGTCAGCCCGTCCAGCTTCCAGGAGAGCACCGCCTCCTGATCTCCCAGCCATTCCTGCAGGGCGCCTACATCCTTTGTCTTATCCAGAGACAGCATGGGCAGCTCGTGCGCCTCCTTTGGCAGCTCGCCAAGCGCCTCATAGCCGACCTGTCTCGTCGGGCTTCCGGAGAGCACCACGCCGGTCTCCTGCTCCAGTCTCTGAAGCTCATCATACAATCTGTCGTACTCATAGTTGCCGATCAGCTCCCGGCTCTCCTGGTAATAAGCTTTTCCGGCCTCCGAGAGGATCCTGACAAGCTCCTTCATTCTCTGCAGCCCTGCGGCCTCCATAACATCCACTCCTCACACAAACCGAAGCTCCTGCTCCAGTTCCTTCATCTCAATGGGCGTCGCCTTCCGGTAATCCCCGGAATTCAGTCTGCCCAGATGCAGGTTCATAATGCGAATCCGCTTAAGCGCCACCACCCGGTAGCCCAGCGTCTCGCACATCCGTCGAATCTGGCGATTGAGCCCCTGCGTCAGCACAATCCGAAACGTCTTCTCGTCCACCGGCTCCACCCGGCATGGCCGCGTCGTCTCGCCGAGACCGGGCAGCTCGACGCCCTCGCACATCTTATGCAGAAACGCCGTTGTATATGGCCGGTTCACGGTCACGATATATTCTTTCTCATGCAGGTTTCCCGCATGCATAATCTCATTTGCCAGCCTGCCCTGATTCGTCATCAGAAGCAGCCCCTCCGAATCCTTGTCCAACCGCCCCACCGGATATACCCGTGTCGGGTAATGAATCAGATCGACCACATTCGGCGCGCGATCCTTATCCGAGGTCGTACAGACCACGCCTCTCGGCTTATTTACAATCAGCAGCACCGGCTTCACCTTTCTCGCCTCCGCCGCTTCGACCATCTTTCCGTCACAGCAGATCTTCTCTCTGCCTGTCACGCGTTCCCCAACTAAAGCCGCCCTTCCGTCGACTATGACCTTCCCCGCCTCAATCAGACGGTCTGCTTCCCGTCGCGAACAGATCCCCTGTTCGCTCAGAAACTTGTTTAAACGGACTGGTTCCATCTTTCATACTCCCACCTTTATCCTATATTCTCAGATCATCCGTCCGCCATACGCCGCGCCTCCTATATCGCTGCGGTTCTGCAATATTCCCCATACCATATTGGTTCCGTCTCCGAACGCCGCGCCACGGGCTCCCGCCCCTGGCCTAAATTCGCCGTTCGTCTCATTATAGCATCACTTTTTCAAATAAGCAATAAAGTGAGGTTTGCGAATTGGAATTTCCCCCATACGGCTGTGTACATAAAAGGCAAGCATCCGGAATATCCGGAATGGCTTGCCTCTCTATCTCATCACAGCTTGTCTGACCGTTCGTCCTGCGCTGCCGTCAGCTGACGGGCGATCCCCGGAATCTCTGTCAGCTTTTCCATACGCCAGTCTGCCAGCGACTGGTCAAAATCAAACCGCCGGTCAATCAGGGCCGCGATCCGCATCCCCGCGCGGGAAGCCGCAGTCACGCCAAAGGTAGAATCCTCGATCGCAAGGCACTCGTCCGCCGGGAGCCCCAATGTCCGGCAGGTATAGAGATAGATCTCCGGATCTGGCTTGCTCCGCTTAAACTGTTCCCCGCTGACAACCAGTTCGAAAAACGGACGGATTCCGTTCATCTCAAGAACCTGTTCTACGATATTTAACATCGTCGACGAAGCGACAGCCAGGCGCAACCCCATCGACTGAAGCTCTGAGAGGATGGCGGGAACCTCCCGGCGAAAAGCAGCACGGTAATCGACGACATCGCACAGATTTCGCCCCTGATAAAATTCACTTCGCAGCTCCTGCCAGGTCTGTCCATTGTGGACGGCGCGCTCCATACAGGTCCACGCATCCTTCCTGGAAGAGCCGACCATGCCATACAGCTCCTCCAGAGTTACCTCCGGATTCTTGGTTCTCGCAAATTCCAGATCCTGCTTTAAGTATACAATCTCGCTGTCCACAAGAACACCATCCATATCAAAGATCACCGCTTTTAACATGTATCTGTCTCCCTCTTACGTGTACATTTTCCAAAAATAAAACATGGAACCCGACGCCATATATAAGCTGTAAACGACAAAAGTCCTGGTTCCTCTCATCTGTCGGGGAAGAAACCAGGGCTTCTGCATCGTGCGTCTGATAGGAATCGAACCTACGCACGCGGCTCCGGAGGCCACTGCTCTATCCACTGAGCTACAGACGCATCTTTAATATGATACTATATTCCACGGAAAAATGCAAGAGGGAATGTTGCTTTTTTTTCTGTTATTTGATATGATACAAGAGTTGATACAAGGGTTTATGGGATCAAAACGAACGGATTCTGAGTGTTTTTTGATAATGCCGGAGGGATCCCGCGCGATCTGGAGGAAAGCATGAGACAGGACAGAAGATTTCAGAAGAAACCGGAGGACGACCGGAAGCGCTGGCTGCCGGTGATTTCTATTCCTCTGATTGTCATCCTATTAATTATCGTAATTCTGGCGGTGGACCGGGGGAAAAATCACCGACAGGAGACGGAGACGACACCGACGGAAACGATGACAGAGACAGCCCAACCGACGGACCTGTCCCCGGAATCCGATGAGACAGAGTCTACCCCGGAAGCAGAATCATCCGAAAACGACGTCGAATCAGAATCCGAATCGACCGCCGTACCGGAGCCGCCCGCCGAGCCGGAACCGCCCAAAATCCTCTCCCAGGACAGCGATCCGGCAATCCTGGCGTTGATGGAAACGTATTTTACCGCACGCGCCCAGGCGGACGTCGAAGCCATGAACCGCGTATATGGCATCACGAACGTATCCGCATCGGATCTGGAGACAGAGCAGGCACGGATGCGCAACTATTCCAAATATCTCGACGGCTTTGAGCAGGTCGCCACCTATGTCACGAATGCCCCGGGCGAAAAGCTCTGGCTGGTCTACACTACCGCGAACATCCGCTTCCTCACAGCCGACACAACCGCGCCGATGATCATGTGGTGTTTTGTGCAGGCAGATGAAAACGGAACCTATACCATACTGGCCGAGGATGCGCTGACCGATGAAATGTTAGATTTTGTCAATGTCACAAACCATCATCAGGAGGTGCGGCAGCTGGCGTCGTCCGTCAACACGGCGTTAAAGGAAGCATTGCTCTCTGACGAGGACTTAAACGAAATATACGGCGTCCTGCGGGACGGCTCGCCGGTATGGGAGGATGAGACGTCGACACAGGATGTGATTGTCATGGAGGAAACCGAGGAATGAGCGGAATGAATGTAAAAGATTTCTATTTTGATCTGCCCCAGGAGCTGATCGCGCAGGATCCGCTGGCGGATCGATCCGCATCGCGTCTCCTGGTTCTGAATAAATATACCGGCGAGACAGCCCACCGGGGATTCCGGAATATCACAGAATATCTCCGGCCCGGCGACTGTCTGGTGATCAACGACACCAAAGTGATCCCGGCCCGGCTTCTGGGCGTCAGGGCCGATACCGGAGCCAAAATTGAAGTTCTTCTTTTAAAACGGAAGGAGCATGATATCTGGGAGGTTCTGGTAAAGCCCGGCAAAAAATGCCGTCCCGGCGCAGTTCTCTCCTTTGGGGACGGACTCCTTACCGGAACCGTCACAGAAGTCGTGGAGGAAGGCAACCGCCTGATTCAGTTTTCTTATGAGGGAATTTTTGAGGAAATCCTGGATCAGCTCGGACAGATGCCCCTGCCGCCCTACATCACGCACCAGCTGAAGGACAAGAACCGCTATCAAACCGTCTACGCGAAGCATGACGGCTCCGCGGCCGCGCCAACGGCAGGATTACATTTTACCAGGGAGCTGCTGGCGCAGATTGAAGCGATGGGTGTAAAAATCGCTCATATCACCCTGCATGTCGGACTTGGAACCTTCCGTCCGGTCAAGACAGAAAACATTCTGGATCACCACATGCACTCCGAATTTTATGTGATCGATGAGTCGGAAGCGAAGAAGATCAACGACACGAAAGCCGACGGCGGGCGCATCTTCTGCGTCGGAACGACCAGCTGCCGGACCGTCGAGTCCGCCGCCGGGGAGGATGGCATTCTGAAGGCCGGCAGCGGCTGGACCGATATCTTCATCTATCCGGGATACCGGTTTCGCATCCTCGACTGCCTGATCACCAATTTTCACCTCCCCGAATCCACACTCGTCATGCTCGTATCCGCGCTTGCCGGGCGGGAACACATCCTGCATGCCTACGAGGAAGCCATCCGCGAACGCTACCGTTTTTTCAGCTTCGGTGATGCGATGCTGATTACCGATGATCTCACACCCCGTAAGGAAAGGGCAATCGACTGATCTCGATTGCCCTTTTCTCTGCCATAGCATACGGAAAACTGCCGTTGCGCCTTACCGCAGATATTTTTTTATATACATGCCGGTATAGGAAACTGGATTTTCTGCGACCTCCTCCGGCGTCCCGCAGGCGATCACCGTGCCGCCGCGCTCTCCGCCCTCCGGTCCGATGTCAATGATATAATCCGCGGACTTGATCACATCCAGGTTGTGTTCAATGACGACGACGGTATTTCCCCCGTCAGACAGTCTCCGCAAAATGTCGACAAGCTTGTGGACGTCGGCGAAATGAAGGCCGGTTGTCGGTTCGTCCAGGATGTAGATCGTCCTGCCGGTGCTGCGCCGGGAAAGCTCTGTCGCGAGCTTGACCCGCTGTGCCTCGCCGCCGGAGAGCTCCGTAGAGGGCTGTCCCAGTCTGATATAGGACAGACCGACGTCATGGAGCGTTTCGATCTTGCGGCGGATAGAAGGAACATTCTCAAAAAATCTCAGCGCCTCTTCCACCGTCATATTCAGCACGTCATAGATGCTTTTTCCCTTATATTTCACTTCCAGCGTTTCCCGGTTATAACGCTTCCCGCCGCAGACCTCGCACGGCACATACACATCCGGCAGGAAATGCATCTCGATCTTGATGATGCCGTCTCCGCTGCACGCCTCGCAGCGTCCTCCCTTCACGTTGAAGCTGAAGCGCCCTTTATTGTATCCCTTCGCCTTGGCGTCCGCCGTCGACGCGAACAGATCCCGGATCATGTCAAACACGCCCGTGTAGGTCGCCGGATTGGAACGAGGCGTGCGACCGATCGGAGACTGGTCAATGCTGATGACCTTGTCCAGCTGCTCCATCCCCTCGATCCTTTTAAATTTACCGGGGATGGTCCGCGCCCGGTTCAGCTTTCTCGCCAGCGCCTTGTACATGATCTCATTGACCAGAGAGCTCTTGCCTGAGCCGGAGACGCCGGTCACGCAGGTCATGACTCCCAGCGGGAACGCCACGTCGATCTTCTTTAAATTGTTCTCCGCCGCGCCGCATACCTTGAGCCAGCCGCTCGGCTTCCTGCGCACGGAAGGAACCGGAATCTGCATCCGTCCGCTCAAGTAGGCGCCGGTGAGCGAGCGCTCGCACCGCATAATATCCTCTGCCGTTCCGGTCGCCACAACCTCTCCTCCGTGTTCGCCCGCGCCGGGCCCGATGTCGACAATATAATCTGCCGCCCGCATGGTGTCCTCATCGTGTTCCACGACGATCACGGTATTGCCCAGGTCGCGCAGGCGCTTTAAGGTCGCCAGGAGCTTGTCATTGTCCCTCTGGTGCAGGCCGATGCTCGGCTCGTCCAGAATATAGGCCACTCCTACCAGCCCGGAGCCAATCTGAGTCGCCAGCCGGATCCTCTGTGCCTCCCCGCCGGAGAGCGTCCCGGTCGCCCGCGACAAGGACAGGTAATCCAGACCCACGTTCAGCAGAAAATCCAGGCGCGCCTTAATCTCCTTTAAGATCAGATCGCCGATGGAATGCTGCATCGGCGTCAGCTTAAGATCCTCCAGAAAGGCACGGAATCCCGTGATCGAGAGCGTCGTCGCCTCATAGATGTTTTTATCCCCGACCGTGACCGCCAGAGAGCCCGGCTTTAAGCGCTGGCCCTTGCAGGCCTTACACGGCGTGATCCGCATGAACGTCTCATATTCCGCCTTTGAAATCTCGGAGTACGTCTCCTTATACCGACGCTCCACATTTTTAATCAGTCCCTCGAACGCCACATCGTAGACGCCCACGCCGCGCTGTCCCTTATAATGAACCTTCACCTCGCGGCCGTTTGTCCCGTGAATCAGAATATCATGAATTTCCTTCGGATAGTCCTCAAACGGCGTATCCAGATCGAAATGATACTCCTTCGTCAGGGCGTCCAGAATCGCATAGGTAAAGCTCGAGCGATCCGTGCAGGACTGCCAGCCCATCACGGTGATCGCCCCCTGCATGATACTCAGGGATTTATCCGGGATCATCAGATCCTCATCAAACTCCATCTTATAGCCCAGGCCGAAGCAATCCGGGCAGGCGCCAAACGGGTTGTTAAAGGAAAAGCTGCGCGGCTCGACCTCCTCAATGCTGACGCCGCAGTCCGGACAGGCAAAATTCTGGCTGAACTGAACCGGCTCCCCGCCGATCACATCCAGGATCATCAGTCCACCGGAGAGCCCCATCACCGTCTCAATGGAATCCGCCAGTCTCCGCTCAATTCCCTCCTTCACCACCAGGCGATCGACGACGATCTCAATGTTGTGCTTAATGTTCTTCTCAAGCTTAATCTCCTCGGAAAGCTCGTAGAGATTCCCGTCGACCCGCACCCGGACATAGCCGCTTCTTCTCGCCTGTTCGAGCAGCTTTACATGCTCGCCCTTGCGCCCGCGCACCACCGACGCCAGAAGCTGGATCCGGGTTCGCTCCGGCATCGCCATAATCTGATCTACCATCTCGTCGACCGTCTGTCTGCGAATCTCCCGGCCACACTTCGGACAGTGCGGAATCCCGATTCTCGCATATAACAGACGCATATAGTCGTAGATCTCCGTCACCGTCCCCACCGTCGAACGCGGATTCCGGTTTGTCGATTTCTGATCGATGGAGATGGCCGGAGACAGACCCTCGATGCTCTCCACATCCGGCTTTTCCATCTGTCCCAGAAACTGCCTTGCATAGGAAGACAGCGACTCCATATAGCGCCGCTGTCCCTCCGCATAGATCGTATCAAAGGCCAGCGATGACTTTCCGGAGCCGCTTAAGCCCGTCAGCACCACCAGCTCATCCCTGGGAATATCCAGGGAAAGGTTCTTCAGATTGTGCTCATTTGCACCTCGTATTTTTATATACTGCTTCGCCATGTCAAACTACTACTCCTCCGCGGATTCTTCCGTCGTTTCCTCCCCCTGCCCCCGGTTGAGAAGCTCCATAAATTCCTCTCCTGAAATACTCTCTCTGTCCAGCAAATACATCGCGATCTCATTCAGCTTGGCCGCATGCTCCCGCAAAATCCCCAGCGCCTTCTGATACTGCTCCTTTACCAGACGGATGACCTCTTCGTCAATCTGCCTTGCTGTCTCCGGCGAACAGGCCAGGGAGGTGTCTCCGCCCAGATACTGGTTCGTCACAGTCTCCAGAGCCACCATGCCAAACTGGTCGCTCATCCCGTAACGGGTCACCATGGCACGGGCAATCCTGGTCGCCTGCTCGATATCATTGGAAGCGCCGGTCGTGATTGATCCGAAGATAAACTCCTCCGCCGCCCGGCCGCCCGCAAGCGTGGCGATTTTGGAAAGCGCCTCATCGCGGCTCATGAGGAATTTCTCTCCCTCTTCCACCTGCATGGTGTAGCCGAGCGCGCCGGATGTCCTCGGCACAATCGTAATCTTGTGTACCGGGGCGCTGTTGCTCTGGCAGGCGGCGACCATGGCGTGTCCCACCTCGTGGAATGCCACAATTCTCCGCTCGTTGGCCGACACGCTGGAATCCTTCTTCTGATATCCCGCGATTACAACCTCGACGCTCTCCTCCAGGTCGGTCTGGTTTACCACCCGCCGTCCCTGCCGGACAGCGCGGAGCGCCGCTTCATTGATAATATTCGCAAGATCCGCTCCGCTCGCTCCCACGGTCGCCCGGGCAATCGCCTCGAAGTCTACACTGTCCTGGATCCGCACCTTCTTCGCGTGGACCCTCAGGATCGCGATACGTCCCTTTAAATCCGGCAACTCCACCGGAATCCGCCGGTCAAAACGTCCCGGACGCAGCAGCGCCTTGTCCAGAGAATCCGGCCGGTTCGTCGCCGCCAGGATCACGACTCCCTTGCGCCCGTCGAAACCGTCCATCTCCGCGAGCAGCTGGTTTAAGGTCTGCTCGCGCTCGTCATTTCCGCTGAAGCCGGAGCCGTCGCGCTTCTTGCCGATCGTATCGATCTCATCAATGAACACGATACAGGGGGCCTTCTCATTGGCCTGCTTAAAGAGGTCGCGCACCTTCGCCGCGCCCATGCCGACAAACATCTCCACAAACTCCGAGCCGGAGATCGAAAAGAACGGCACATGCGCCTCTCCCGCTACCGCGCGGGCAAGCAGCGTCTTGCCCGTCCCGGGCGGGCCGACAAGCAGCGCGCCCTTTGGCAGCGTCGCGCCAATGTCCGCATACTTATCCGGATTGTGCAGAAAGTCCACGATCTCCCGCAGCGCATCCTTTGCCTCCTCCTGGCCGGCCACATCGAGGAAGGTCTTTCCCGTCTCTGACTCCGCGTAGATCTTTGCGTTCGACTTGCCAAAGGTCATCACATCGCCCAGGCCGCCTCCCATCCGCTTCATCATCATGCGGCTTAACAGCTGACCGATCACCACAAACATCAGAATCGGTAGCACCCAGTTAAAGATGAAGGTCTGCAGCGGAGAGGCCGTCGTGGGAATATCCTGCGTGAAGCTCACGCCGCTCTCGATCAGCTTCTGCGTCAGTCCCTCGTATTCCCAGTCGCCGGTCTTATAAATCGTCTCCTCCGCCCAGACGTCATCCGGATCCTTCGCCGTAAAGGTAATCTGTCCGTCCCCCTTGGACACGCGGACAACCGCTCCGTCCTCGACCATCTCCAGGAACCGGTCAAAGGACACCTCTGTAATTTTTCGCTCCGACATCATCGGGACGACCATCGCATTGATCACCAGCGTGATTAACAGGACGATCCCGTAATAGTAGAGGATTCGCTTGGACGGCTGCTTAAAATCCTTGCCGTTGTCGTCTTCATTCATTCCCATTGATTTCTCCTTTTATGCATCCTGAAACAGACCGGCAAAAAGCTCCGCCGGGATGTATGCCTTTACCAGAATGCCGTCAGCCAGATATTCCTCCGAGAGCAGCTCGCCGATCCGGCGAATCTCCTGGATCCTTCCGGCCTCCCGGTAGGCAAACAGCCGTTCCAGGTAGATATACCGGCTTCGCAGGATCTGTTCCAGCAGCTTTTTCAGCTCCTCGATTCCCTCTCCGGTCTTTGCCGAAATCTGCACCTGATAATCCGACTGCAGGTCGCGGGGAATTTCCGCATCCTGTCTCCGGTCGATCTTATTGAACACGGTCACAATGGTTTTGTCGCCGATCTCCAGATCGCGCAGCGTCTCATAGACCACATGCATCTGCATATCCATGGAAGGATTGGAGCAATCCACGACATGTAAAATGATATCGCAGTACTTTGCCTCCTCCAGGGTGCTCCGGAAGGCCTCGATCAGATGATGCGGCAGCTTGCGGATAAATCCGACCGTATCCGTCACAAGAATATTCTGGCCGCCGGGAAGCAAAAGGCTCCTTGTCGTGGGATCAAGCGTCGCAAACAGTTTGTCCTCTGCGAGAATCCCAGCGGCAGTCAGGCGGTTTAACAGCGTCGATTTGCCTGCGTTCGTATAGCCGACGATCGCCGCCACCGGCGTGTGCGACTTCTCCCTCTGTCGTCTGATCCGGTCGCGGTGACGTTTTACCTCTTCTAACTCCGCCTTCCGCACACTGATCCGTTCATGGATCAGGCGACGGTCGATTTCCAGCTTCTTTTCTCCCGGCCCGCGGGTGCCAATTCCGCCGCCCAGACGGGAAAGCGAATTCCGCAGTCCCACCAGACGGACAGCCCGATATTTTAACTGCGCCAGCTCAACCTGAATCTTGCCCTCGGCTGTGGATGCTCTCGCCGCGAAAATATCCAGAATCACCATCGTCCGATCCATAACCTTTGTCTGCAACGCGTCTTCCAGATTGCGCATCTGCACCGGAGAAAGCTCGTCGTCACAGACGACGCCTGTCGCCTCCAGCTCCTGAATCCGTTCCCGAACCTCCTCGAGCTTCCCCTTGCCGATATAGGTCACCGGATGAATCTGTTCCCGATTCTGTATGATCCTGTCCAGCGTCACAGCTCCGGCGGTCTTTACCAGCTCCTCCAGCTCATCCAGGGACGTCGCCATATCACTCTCCTCGCTGCCCGCCGCGATCAGGATGACCCGCTCCTCTTCTTCCCGAATCTCAATCAAATCTGCCATGCTATTCTTCCTGCGTCTCCTCTTCCTGCAAGGCGTCCTGCTCCTCATCGGAATCCGCACTGTCCGAGGTCGCATTTCCGGACAAAATCTCGTCCGCATTGTCTACTCTCGTCCGCAAAAACTCAATTTCCCGCTCTGCATCCTCCGTAGAACCGTAGGTTTCCACCCACGTCTGAAACAGTCTCAGGGCTTTTTCATAATCGCCGGTCCCCTCCGCGACAATCGCTTCGTTGTAAGCCAGCTCCTTCTGCGCGGTCTCATCATCCGTATAGGCTTTCCCCAGCGTAATATACTGTTCCGCCATCTCGTAATCCTCGATCGCAATCCGCTGCACAGCCATCTGATTATAGATCCGCCCCTGAGCGACTCCGATCTGCAGGGCCGCGTCCAGGTCCCCGGTCTCAATCAGGCACATCACCGCGCCCGTCTTGTAATCCGTATTATCCGGATCTGCCTCCATCAGCTTCTGCCAGGTAACCAGCGCCGCCTCATAATCGCCCTCCCGGTACTCTGCCTCCGCACGGCAGGCCAGAACCTCCTCCTCAAACTCGCCAATGCGATTCCCGGACTTTGCCAACGCCGCATCCAGCGCCTCGATCGCGCCCTCATAATCTCCCTGCTCCAGCAGTCTGGCGCCTTCCTGCGCATATGCCTGCATCTGCTCCTGGTTTCGATTCCGGATATAAAAGAAAGCTCCGCCGACTGCCGCCACGACAAGCACGACAAGGATCAGCAATATCCCGGGACCCATTCCCCGGCGTCTGCGCCGACGACCGCGCGGCGTGCCTCCGGCGCCAAGCGGCGGGCGCTGGCTCACAGCCACACGGCGAGAGGACGAGCTGCGTCCGCCGTATGCGTCGCTCTGGCCTCTGCCGCTGCCCGCCCGCATTTCACCGGAAGCTCTGCTCCCGCGTGAGACGGCTCCGCCCGTTCTGCCGGAGCCTGTCGCCGCGGCGCGTCCCGTCCCCTGTGAACGGCTGCGCTGTGCGGAAATACTCCTTGCGGAAACATCCGTCGCGCCGCCCTGGCGCGCCGAGCTCCGGACGGCATTCGTTCCCGCGGCCATGCGGCGGCCTCCTCCGGAAAGCATATCCATAGTCGGACCAGATTGCGCGGACGAACCCGCGCCGCGATCGCACGATACCTGCCTGCCGGAAGCGCCGCTTCTCGCCTGACTCCGAATGGCATTTCCGGTACCGCCGATCACATTCAGCTCGCCGCCCTGTTCCTTCTTGCGGGCGGCCGCGATCCGTCTCGTCGTCTCCCAGTCCCCGCTGCCGTCATTTCTCCTGCTGTTTCTGTCCACTTTCTCACATCCTTCCGCCGATCAGTCCGGGTCTTCGCCGACTGCGGCTTCCCTGCTCACACAGTTATTTCGTTCCGGTGCTTCCAAAGCCTCCCCGGTCTTCGTGTCCCAGCCGTTCTGTCTCCTCAAACTCAATCGGCGGCTGATGCTCCATGATCCGGAACTGGCAGATCCGATCTCCCTTCTGAATCACCGTGTCCCGAAGGGCATAGGCAGGAAAATACCACTGATCATGATCCCCGCAGTATGTCTCATCAATGACCCCCATATGGTTGGGCTGAATCACCCCGAAATTCCGGAATGTGCTGCTGCGCGGCACAACATGCGCCTCATAGCCTGTCGGAAGCTCCATGGCCACGCCGAGCGGCACCAGGGCAAACTCTCCTGCCCGCAGCCGGACCTCCTCTGCCGCCCGCAGATCAATCCAGTCTGATTTGCCGCCGATATAAGTCAGCCTTTCCTGATTCTCGTCAAAATATTTAATCCTGATCTTTGCCATCTGTATTCTCCTCTTTCCCATCCTCTTCCATCACATGATCGCCATCCAGCCGGATCTGAAGCTCCTGCTCCACCTCCTGGACGATCTCCTCCTCCTGCTCCGGGTTCACAGAAGGCAGATCCTCTGCGCAGGACACGCCAAACCGCCGCAGGAATTCCTCCGTCGTCGCAAAAAGCACCGGACGCCCCGGCGCGTCCATCCGCCCGGCCTCGCGAATCAGGCCATATTCCACCAGCCGGTTCACTGCGTGATCTGAGGATACGCCCCGGATCCTGGCGATCTCCAGCCTGGTCACAGGCTGCCGGTAAGCGACAATGGAAAGCGTCTCCATCAGAGCTTCCGTCAGCACCTGCTTCTTCGGCGTCTTCGCCACCCGGATCAGGTTCCCATAAAAACGGGAGCGGGTACACATCTGATAGGATCCGTCCAGCTCAATGATCTGCATGCCACGGTTTTCCTGCTCGTAGCGCAGTCGAAGGCTCTCTACCGCTTCCTTTGCGGTCGGCTCGTCCCGGTCGATCGCCGCCGCCAGCTGGCGCAGCTCCACGGAATCGCCCATCGCAAACAGCACTGCCTCAATCACTGCTTCCCTGTCTGTCGCCCTGACAGGCTCCGACGCCGTCCGGGAAGCATCCGGGGCTTCCCCCGACTCTCCTGACACGGGCATCTTCAGCTGTCCGCTCTCCTCACTCTCCCAGAGCGCTTCATTAGCCGCCTCGTCCGCCTCCGATGCTTCAGGCTCCCACAGAAGCTCTTCTTCCCCGAGAGCTTCCCTTTCCATATCCGCGGCCATGTCAAACTCATCTTCCTCAAACTGTTGCTCCATACCTGTCCCTATCACTCAAATTCCCCGATTCCTTCCAGCTCCAGATCCTCCTCTTCGCCTTCCGCCTCCAGCGTCTCCATCTGCATATCGTCAAAAATATGTTCCTGCGTCAGGCGAATCTTCCCCATCTTCATCAGCTCAAGCACCGCCAGAAAGGTCACCACAATTTCCAGACGATCCCCCTGCCGTGTCAGCATCTGCCGGAACGAGAAGCTGCGATTTTTTCTCGCGTATCCCATCACATCCCGGATCCTTGTTTCCAGGCTGACCGGCTCCCGCCGGATCGTCCCAAAGCTGCTTCGGATCGGATCCACCTTATCCTTCTGGCGCTTCATGGCCGATTCAAACACCCGCCGTAACCGTTCGAGCGTCAGACCGTCCAGCATCCCGTCCAGGTCGATCGGCGGCTCGTAGCGCGCCACCTCCTCCGGGATCGCCGGTTTCCTGTAAAACAACGCCTCGGCTTCCTCCTCCATATCCTGAAGGGTCAGCGCCATCCGTTTATAACGCTTGTATTCCAGCAGCCTCGCCACCAGCTCGGCCCGCGGATCCTCCTCGCCGCCATCCTCCGACGGCTCCGCCGGTAACAGCATCTGTGACTTGATATCCAGAAGCGTCGCCGCCATCACAAGGAAATCGCTGACCACGTTCAGATCCTCCTGCTCCATCCGGCTGACATAATCCAAATACTGGCGCGTGATCTCCGCTATGGGAATGTCGTAAATGTCTACCTTGTTCTTCTCAATCAGATGGAGCAGAAGATCCAGCGGCCCCTCAAAATTCTCCAGCTTATACGAAATTGCCAATTTGGTTCCCCTCCACCCTGCATCTCATCCAGTCACAGACCGGCGCATTTCCCGGCTCAAGCTTCAGAACGACCACCTGAGGCCGATTGTGAAACCGGAGATTGACGGAATGCGTCCCCAGCCCCCGACCAACAATCATGCAGCAGCCGTCCCGCTCAAAGGTTCCCGCACAGTACGGCAGAAAAAACTGGAACTGAGGCGTCATCACGCCCCCGACTCCCGGCAGACGGATCGTTCCTCCGTGGAAATGCCCCGCAAGCGTCAGGTCAGCTCCCCATCCGACGCTCGCCTTAAAAAAGAGCGGCGAATGCATCAGCAGAATCTGATATCGGGAGGCGTCCGCCCTGCCCAGCCGACGGGTCAGATATTTTGTCCGCATCCTTGACGGAATCAGATTGCGGTAATATTCGGGCTCTATATCAATCCCGCTTATCATCATGTCGCTGCCGAATCTCACAGACCGGTCTGACAGATAAATCACCCTGCATTCATGCAAGATATGCCGGAACTCACGGTACAGGCCGCCATAGGTTTTCGGATCCTGGCACAGACGCTGCTCATGATTCCCGTTGCCGTAAAAAACCGGCGCCCCCAGGTCCGTCAGCCCCTCTAAAAGACGGCGCGTCACATCCAGGGAGGCCTTCCCCGGCTTCGCGATCATCGTATCGCCGCCGATCAGCACCGCGTCAGGCCTGGCACAACGGATTGCGTACAGCAGCTGTCCGTTCCCCTCGCCGAATTCCTTATCATGCAGATCCGTCAGAAATACCATCGTCCGGCTTCGCCTAAGCTTCGGGGAATACAGCGTCGTCTCCTCCACCACAAAATGATCCCGCTCGAACTGGGAACGGGCCATGTCTCCCGCCGCCGCAAGAGCCGCCGCTCCCTTTTTCACAATCTGTCTCATCTGCATCCCTCCCGCACATCCCCGGCCCCTCCGGGCCGACGGTATGGTATGTGAACGCACCGCCCTCTGCCACCATATCCCCGCAGAGTATGGCTATGGCAAAAGAAAGAGTTCTGTACACTGTCAGAACTCTTCCCTGTTCAATCCTAATACTGCCCTGTATTATAACATGATTCAACTTTCGTGTAAACCCGTTATTCAATCAGAATCCCGTTCTCATCCACCTGATAACCGTCCGGCGTCGTCGTATTTGTCAGCAGCACGCCGTCCTCGCCAAGATAATACCAGCAGCCTCCGTCATGGATCCAGCTTGACGTCACCGCCTGCCCGTTCTCCGTCGAGAAATAATACCAGGCGCCATTCGTGAAATTCCGCCATCCGGTCGCCATATAGCTGTTCGAGTCAAACCAGTACTCATGACCGTCGATCGTCAGCCATTCGCCGGTCGCCAGCGTACCGTCCTGCTTGATATAATACCAGCCTGTCGTATCCTTGCGCCAGCCGTGAGAGGCATCTGTGCTCGTGCTGTCACCGGACGGCCCTGCCGCCGCCTCTTCCTTATCCGCCGTCACGGTATCGGCTGTCGCTCCGACAGACACCGCCGCCTTCGTCTCGGACTCCGTCTCAGTATCCGCCTGACCCGTCTGTCCCGATCCCACGCCAGGGCCGGAAACGATAACCGGTCCATCCTGCGTCTCCCCGGCAGACGTCCCGCCAGTCTGTCCGCTCAGTCCGGGACCTGACAACACCGCCGAGCTGTCCGTCCCCTGCGCCGCGCTTCCCGTCTGACCGGTGAGCGCCGTGTAATTGGCAAACCCATAATCCAGCATCGCCTTCGTGTCCGTATAGTGAGTCCCCGACGCCTTCAGCACCACGGCGATCAGACGCACCCCGTCACGCTCCGCGGCAGTCACCAGCGTATTGCCCGCCAGGGACGTATAACCGGTCTTTCCGCCGATGATTCCTTCATAATAGCGGGAATCCGACGGATACATCATCTTGTGCCCCATCGTGATCGTCCGCGCCTCTTCTTTTATCGTGGCCGGGAAATCATAGGTAAGCGTCGTGTCGATCGTGCAGAAATCCGCATTCCGAATCGCCTCCCGCATGATCAGCGCCATATCATGGGCCGTCGTCTTATGCGCCGAATCATTGAGTCCGTTCGGGTTCACAAAATTCGTATTTGTGCAGCCAAGCTGCGCCGCCCGCTCATTCATCAGCCCGGCAAAGGCGCTGACACTTCCCGAAATATGCTCTGCAAGGCCATTGGCAACCTCATTCGCCGATTTGAGCAGCAGGGCATACAGACACTGCTCCACCGTCAGCTGATCGCCCTCCGTGATATTCAGAGACACCGCGCCTGACTCCAGGTTCGTCGTCGCCGTTGAAGAAAAGGTCACCACATCGTCCAGCTCACAATTCTCCAGCGTCAAAAGCGCCGTCATAACCTTCGTGATACTGGCCGGATAAAACTGCTCGTTCTCATTCTTTCCAAACAGAACCTGCCCGCTCGACGCATCCATAAGAACCGCGCCCTCTGCCGACACGGTCGGTTCCTCCGTACTCGCCTCAGAGGATGATTCCCCGGACGAATCTGACGTCCCAGAGTCGGAAGTATCCGCATCTCCATCTGATGTCGTGGTTTCGGTCATTCCCTGCGCAGGCAGAGAAAATGTCCCTCCCAGCCCGGAGGGCAGCGTCGGGGACTCTGTGGTCAGCACAGAGGTCTGACTTCCGTTCTCTCCCGCGATCGGGATCGGCGAAACCACAATCTCCGCATATGCCGTCTGGCCGAATGCCAATGTCAGTCCCATTACAAAGGCAGCCAGTCTCTTCCAGTATCTCATCCGTTCTTCTCCTGTCACATGAACTACAGGACCTGCCACTGGCAGCTCCTTCCGTATGCTACGGCAAAAAATGACAGCTCTAAACGGCGCTTATCCGCGCCAAAGGCAAGGGAAACACCGCTTTGGACTGTCCCGTATTCCGGTTTTTTACAGTATAGCACAGAATTTCCCAGCGAAATCTGACGACTTTCTTACAGTTTGTTGAAGTCTCCCCTGCCATCTCCATTCATAATTCTCCTTTCCCCATCGTATCTTTTAAAAAAAACGAAAGCAGGCATTTCCATGATCCGAATTCTTACCGGCATCAGCCTTCTTCTGGCTGCAGCCTTTCTCATCGGCAGCCAGGCTGCCCGTCTCACGCTTCCCGTCCTCTCTCAAAACCAGCGTCAGCTCCTTCCGTATGCCATGTCAAATCCGGTCGCCGGCGAAGCAGTTCCGGCCTCCTCGGAGGGCAACTGGGGACTCTCGTTTCAGCAGGAGGGCAAGCCGCCCGTCGCCAACGCCACCTCCGACTATCTGCGCCAGTTCAACGCCCATTATGTCGCCGACAGCGAGGAAAAGGTCATTTATCTGACCTTCGACGCCGGATATGAAAACGGCAATACCGCCCCTATCCTGGACGCGTTAAAAAAACACGATGCTCCCGCGACGTTTTTCCTGGTCGGCAATTTTTTAAATACAAATCCTGAACTGGTGCAGCGCATGGTGGCCGAGGGGCACTCCGTGGGCAACCACACCTTCCATCACCCCGATATGTCCAAAATTTCCACGGCAGAAACCTTCTCGGAGGAGCTTTGCTCCCTGGAGGCTCTCTACGAACAGGTCGCCGGACAGCCCATGAAAAAATGGTATCGTCCGCCTCAGGGCAAATACAGCGAAGCTAATCTTCAGATGGCAAAGGAGCTCGGCTACCATACCTTTATATGGCGCCTCGCCTATGTCGACTGGGATGAAAACGACCAGCCGACGCACGAGGCGGCCTTCGACAAGCTTCTTTCCCGCATCCATCCCGGCGCCATCGTCCTGCTGCACAGCACCTCCCGCACAAACGCAGAAATTCTGGATGAGCTTTTAAGTAAATGGAAAGAAATGGGATATGAATTTCACTCACTGGATGAACTGACGGTCTGAGCTTCCAGAACACAGGCGAAAAATCAAATTGTCTCCTCTGCGAAAGGATGCTATAATAGGTGAAAAAAGGAGGGAATGCCATGCAGACATTTACTTATCACAGCCCTACAGAAATCATCTTCGGCCGCGGAGCAGAGACAAAAACCGCGGACGCGATCAAAAAATATGGAGGCAGCCGCGTTCTTTTGGTCTACGGAGGCGGAAGCATCGTGCGCAGCGGACTCCTGGAGCGGCTCACCCAAAGCCTTGCCGCGGCAGGTCTCATCTGCGAGCCCTTTGGCGGCGCGAAAGCCAACCCGACTCTGGAGCACGCACGGGAGGGCGTCCGCAAATCCATGGAATTCGGCGCCGACTTCATCCTGGGTGTCGGCGGCGGCTCCGCCCTTGATACCGCCAAGGCCATTGCCCTCGGCACGGCAAATCCGGACATCGACATCTGGGACTTCTGGATCCGCAAGGAGAAAGCGACCTGCGACCTGCCGATCGGCACGGTTCTCACCATCTCCGCCGCCGGCAGCGAATCCAGTGATTCTGCCGTTCTGACCAATACCGAGACCGGCCAGAAGCGCGGCTTAAGCTCCTTCTTTAACCGCCCGAAATTTGCCGTCATGGATCCGGAGCTGACCTTCTCACTCCCGACTTACCAGATCGCCTGCGGCATAACCGACATCATGATGCACACGCTGGATCGCTATTTCAATCCGCTGGACAACGAGCTGACGGATTCCATCGCGGAAGCGCTCCTTCGCACGGTCATCGCAAACGGCAGGACTGCCATTCACGATTCCCACAATTACGAGGCCATGAGCGAACTGATGTGGGCGGGCTCTCTCTCCCACAATGGCCTGACCGGACTCGGCGGCATCCCGGATTTCGCCGTCCACCAGCTTGGGCATGAGCTCTCCGCCATGTTTGACACGGCTCACGGCGCTTCGCTCGCCACCGTCTGGGATTCCTGGGCGCTTGCCGTATATCAGGAGACGCCGTCCCGCTTCGCCCATTATGCGTAACATGTCTCGGGTCATCAGGGAACGGACGAGAAAGCGCTCGCACTTGCCGGAATCCAGGCCACCAAGGACTACTTTGCATCCCTCGGCATGCCCACCAGCTTCGCCGCCAACCGCGACGTCGGCATACAAAGCGACGAGATTCTGCACGAGCTTGCCCACCGCTGTGCCTGGAAAGGCGCCCGCAAAATCGGATCCTTCCGCAAGCTGGACGAAGCCGCCATCTATGACATTTACAGGGCCGCCAACCATTAATAACTTGGGAGCATACCATTCCCTGCCGGAACGATATGCTCCCCTTTCTATATGCTATCCTTCTCTCTGATCCGCCGTCCGCTTCACCCCTCTGCCAGGATCCTCCCGAGGGCCGGGCGCAGCCTCACGGCTACCATCACCGCGAGAATGCAGAGAACAAAATCCTCTGCGACCGTAATCAGAAAACAGTTCATCAGAATCACCTTCCATCCCACAGGCGTCCGAAGCACAATATTATATATAAAATAATAATAAATCATTCCCATCCCGTAATAGGCAAAAAGTCCGGCGACAGCCGGAAACATCATGGGAATAACC
>JAJQCO010000151.1 GCA_021202655.1 Clostridiales bacterium
CCGCAGCGTCTTGTGGGTCCTCGTAGTCACGACGTCCGCATACGGGAACGGACTCGGATGAAGCCCGGCTGCCACCAGACCGGCAATATGCGCGATATCCGCCATCAGATACGCGCCCACCTCATCCGCAATCTCGCGGAAACGCTTAAAATCAATCTCACGCGCATATGCGCTCGCGCCGGCCAGGATCAGCTTCGGCTTGCACTCCCTTGCAAGGCGCGCCACCTCATCGTAATCAATTCTGCCCTCGTCATTGACTCCATATGGCACAATATGGAAGTAGCGTCCGGAAAAGTTAACGGGGCTCCCATGAGAGAGATGTCCGCCGTGATCCAGGCTCATGCTGAGTACCGTATCGCCATGCTCCAGCATCGCCATGAAGACCGCCATGTTTGCCTGCGCGCCGGAATGCGGCTGGACGTTTGCGTAATCGCAGCCAAACAGCTTCTTTGCACGCTCAATCGCGATCGTCTCCAGCACGTCTACATACTCGCAGCCGCCGTAATAACGCTTGCCCGGATATCCTTCTGCGTACTTGTTTGTCAGAACCGTACCCATCGCCATCATGACCGGCTCCGATACAATATTTTCAGACGCGATCAGCTCCAGATTCCTTCTCTGGCGTCCCGCCTCCTGTTCAATCGCCGCGCCTACTTCCGGGTCGTTTTCGGTGATGAACTTCATTACTTCATTTACCATGGCTGTTCTCCCTCTCTGTCGTATCATTGACTTTCATGCGTGGTGGTGCGCCGCGAAAAACGGCGCATGCTGGTTTTCCCGGGACAGCGTTGCCCGGAACAATCACGTTCGATTATAATACGCACCCACGTCAAATGTCAAGATACTCCCGGCCTGCGCCGACGCTTTCCATATGTGAATTTTTCGCTTTCCACTTGAAGTCATCTAAATTTTCTATTATACTGAGAAAAGCGCCCGGTTGCCATATTTTCCGGACGACTTGAAACATTTCCTCCGGAAAGGACTTCTTCATTATGAAATATCTGCATCATATCGCGGGGATCCTATGCGGCTTCGCCCTGATGATCACACTTCTGATCACCTCAGTCGAAGCCGTCTGCTACTGGACGCCCGGTTATTACGAAAAAGAATACATAAAATATCAGGTGCTGGACGACGTTCACATGGAAATGGACGACCTTCTCGAGGTCACTGAGGAGATGATGGCTTACCTGCGCGGAGAGCGGGAGGATCTTCACATCCCCACCGTTGTAGACGGCGAGCCCCGCGAATTTTTCAATGAGCGGGAGATCGCCCATATGGAGGATGTGCGCGGCCTCTTTCTCGCCGCCCTGCAGATTCGCCGGATCTGTCTCGTCCTCATGGTCGTCTGCGTCGCGCTGCTCCTTGCTGCCAGGGCAGACGTGGGGCGCATCCTTCCTCAGATGATCTGTATCGGCACGGGAATCTTTTTTGCCATCCTGGCAGTCCTCACAGGAGTGATTGCCTCCGACTTTTCAAAATATTTTGTGATCTTCCACCACATTTTCTTCCGCAATGACCTGTGGATCCTGGATCCGACCACCGATCTTCTGATCAATATCGTGCCGGAGCCGTTCTTTATGGACACGGCCGCCCGGATCGGCCTGACCTACGGGATCTCCGTCGTCCTTGTTTTTGTGGTCTGTCTGCTTCTGACGCGAAAAGCCGCAAAGAAAACTGGAGAGAATTAAATGAAGCGTTTTTTTTCCTTTCTTTTGTGCCTTACCTTATGCGCGGGATGGTGGGCGGCGCCCGCCCTGGCCGCTCCCTCCTGGCCGACGGATACGGAGATATCCGCGGAAGGTGGCATTCTGATAGACGCCGCCTCCGGAACGATTCTCTATGGCAAAAACATCCATGAAACCTATTATCCGGCCAGCATCACAAAGATTCTGACTGCCCTGATCGTTATCGAAAACTGCAGCCTCGACGAAACCGTTACCTTTTCTCACACCGCCGTATACGATGTGGAGGCCGGTTCAAGCAGCGCCGGACTGGATGTGGGCGACGAACTGTCCGTGCGGGACTGTCTCTATGCCATGCTGCTCAAATCCGCCAATGAGGCGGCAAATGCTCTGGCGGAGCACACTGCCGGATCGATCGAAGCCTTCGCGGATATGATGAACGAAAAGGCCGCCTCTCTCGGCTGCACAGATTCTCATTTTGCCAACCCCAGCGGCTTAAACAACCCGGAGCATTATACCTCCGCCTACGACATGACGCAGATCGCCAGGGCCGCATTTGAAAATGAAACCTTTGTCACCATCGACTCCACGCTGTATTACGATCTGCCCTCTACCAGACGGAGTCCTGACGGAAGCCGTATCTATCCCGGACATAAGATGCTCAAAAAAAATCTGGCAGAATACTATCCGGGCATCGTCGGCGGCAAGACCGGATATACCTCCCTTGCGGGCAACACACTGGTTACCTGTGCCGAGCGCAATGATATGCGCCTGATCACAGTTGTTCTCAACGGACATCAGACCCACTATACCGACACAAAAACCCTGCTGGATTTCGGATTTTCCAATTTCCGTTCCCTGCGGATCGCCGATGCTGACACGGCCTACGCTTCTGTCGCCAACGATATGACCATCTCCGGACTGCCCGCCGCGAACCTGTCCATTCTGTATATCAGCGAAGACAGCCGCATCACCCTTCCCATCTCGGCTGACATCACAGACGCCACATCGGCCATCACCTATGAGCTGCCGGAGGGAGCCCCCGAACGGGCAGTCGCGCGAATCTCCTATGATTACGACGGACGAACCGTCGGCGAGGCCTGGCTGATGCGACGGTCCGCTGACGAACTCGCGGAAGAAATCCCGGATGTCATGGACGAAACGATCCCCACCGACGAAATCCTCCCCGCAGAGGAAACGAATTCCGCCGGCGAAGCTCTCCCTGCAGGTGAAACGGAAACCGGCAATGAAGCTTTCTCATCCGGCGAAACGGGAACCACTGTCGGGACTTCTCTCTCCGAGGAATCCGCCGAAAACGGCGATGTGGAGAATTCCACCGATCCAGATTCCCCAAATCCTGTGATCGCCCTTCTCGCGCGCATCCCCCGCCCGGTCTGGATCGCGGCCGCCGCAATTCTCATCGCATCCGCCGTCATTGGCGGCGGTATCTATTTCCGCTACCGGACGGAAAAACAGGAAGCAGACGACCGCGAGCTGCGCTACCGCCGCAGGCAGGAACGGCTTCACGATATCGGGATATCCACCGCCGACTTCGACCTGCTTCTTCAGAAGAAGCGAAGCGAATCCCTGCTTAAGAAAGACAAGTCTGCGAAACGCCCCAGAAGGCACCCGTCCTTCCTGGATCACAAAAAGCTCGGCGAGGACATCATCCACGCAGAGCAACAACTACAGGACCTGCCACCGGCAGCTCCTTCCGTATACTATGACAAAACAAACGAGACCTCTCAGGATCAATAAGAAATCCCCGAGGGGTCTCGTTTTGTTTACGGTCTGTCGACGCTTACGCCTCCCGCACCGCATCCTTCATCTGTTTGACATATTCAGCGACATGCGGAGCCGCATCTCGCCCGTATTGAGCCATAAGCCTCACAATCGCGCTTCCCACAATCGCACCGTCCGAAAAACCGGCCATTTTCCTGGCCTGCTCCGGCTTTGAGATTCCGAAGCCGACCGCGCACGGCGTCTTGGTGTTCGCCCGAACCTGCTCCACCAGCGCGCCAATATCGGTCGTAATCTCATTACGCACGCCGGTCACACCCAGAGAGGATACGATGTAGATAAAGCCCTCCGCCTCCTTCGCGATCATCGCAATCCGCTCCGCAGAGGTCGGCGCGATCAGCGACACCAGATCAATCCCATATTTGCGAAAGATCGGCGCGAAATCTTCTTTTTCCTCAAAGGGTACATCCGGCAGAATCACCGCGTCCATGCCAATCTCGGCGCAAATCGAGGCAAATTTCTCCGTCCCGTAAGAAAACACCACGTTCGCATAGGTCATAAAGGCCAGCGGAATCGTCACGTCCTTTCTCAGATCCCGCACCATATCAAAGACCTTATCTGTCGTCGTCCCCGCTGACAGCGCCCGCACATTCGCCTCCATAATCACCGGACCTTCCGCGGTCGGATCGGAAAAGGGGACGCCAAGCTCAATGAGATCTGCGCCTGCCGCCGCCATCGCCCGGACCACCTTCGCCGTCGTCTCCAGATCCGGATCTCCGCAGGTAATAAAGGGAATAAATGCCTTCCCGTTCGCAAATGCCTTCCTCGTGTTACTCATAGATATCCTCCCCTCTGTAACGGGCAATCGCCGCGCAGTCCTTATCGCCGCGCCCGGAAATATTGATCACAATAATCTTATCCCGATCCATCGTCGGCGCCAGCTTCATCGCATGCGCTACGGCATGAGCCGACTCGATCGCCGGAATGATTCCCTCCGTCCGGGACAGATACTCGAATGCATTCACTGCCTCATCATCGGTCACCGGCACATATTCCGCGCGGCCTGTGTCATGCAGCATCGCATGCTCCGGTCCGATTCCCGGATAGTCCAGGCCGGCAGAAATCGAATATACCGGCGCGATCTGTCCGTACTGATCCTGGCAGAAATACGATTTCATGCCGTGAAAGATGCCCAGACGCCCGGTGGCGATCGTCGCCGCCGTCTCAGCCGTGTCCACGCCGCGGCCTGCCGCCTCGCAGCCGATCAGCCTTACCGACTTATCCTCCAGGAAATGATAGAAGGCGCCGATCGCATTGGAACCGCCGCCCACGCAGGCAAGCACCACATCCGGAAGCCGTCCCTCCTTCTCCATCAGCTGCTCCTTAATCTCCTTGGAGATCACCGCCTGAAAGTCGCGGACAATCGTCGGGAACGGGTGGGGCCCCATCACCGAGCCAAGGCAGTAATGCGTATCGTCAATGCGGTTCGTCCACTCGCGGAAGCAGGCCGAACAGGCATCCTTAAGCGTCCCGGTACCCGTAGTCACCGGAACCACCGTCGAACCCAGAAGCTTCATCCGGTACACATTGAGCGCCTGGCGGATCGTGTCTTCCTTCCCCATATAGACCACACACTCCATGCCCATTAACGCCGCCGCCGTCGCCGTCGCCACGCCGTGCTGTCCCGCGCCGGTCTCGGCAATCAGGCGGGTCTTTCCCATCTTCTTTGCCAACAGCGCCTGTCCCAGCACATTGTTGATCTTATGTGCGCCGGTATGGTTTAAATCCTCCCGCTTCAGATAGATCTTCGCGCCGCCCAGATCCTCTGTCATCTTCTTTGCGTAATACAGGCGGCTCGGTCTCCCACCATAATCATTCAGAAGCCCCGTAAGCTCCGCCTGAAACTCCGGATCGGCTTTGTAATGATTGTAGGCCTCCTCCAGCTCGATAACCGCCTTCATCAGCGTCTCGGGAATATACTGGCCGCCATGCACGCCAAAACGTCCATTCATGTTTGTCATGTGTTCATCTCCTCCTTAAAAAATAAAAAAGTCCCTGACGAACAGATTATCTGTTCATCAAGGACGGGATCAGCCGCGGTGCCACCTCAATTCACGAACTTCGTGCGCTTTGCATAGTACAAACATACTACCGGCTGATAACGCCAGCCCAAACGTCGCAGAATACTCGGTTTCCTCCTCCTCCCGCCAGACTCCGGCAGGATGAGAGCTTCCTTTGACTGCGCCCTCAGCGGTCCATTTGACAATCTGGGTTCTGCCTGCTTCCACCATGACAGGCTCTCTGTGAGTCCATAACTGCCGTTATCTCCGCTTCATCGGTTTGTCTTTTTTAGACTGCCCTTACTATAACACCGGCGGCGGGATGATGTCAAGACATTTTTCTCCGACGCTCCGCCCGCTTTTTGCGGTATGCATCCCGTCGCTCTGCGATCGCGGCGGCTCCTTCCCCATCCGTCAGCTTTAATGTCTTTACCACAAAAATACGATCCTGTGCGTCCGTCTTCTTGATGCGAATCTTTCCCTTCATATAACCATGCTCCGGACAGATCGTCAGACAGTAATAGATCTTCTGGTTCGGTGTAAACCAGCGGATTTTCTTGCGCAGCGCGCGGCCGCAGCGATAGCAGCGCGTCTCAGTCACGCCCTTATCCTTCATGGCGTCTTCCCTTGAGGCGAAGGCGCGGGAAACATACTTGGCGTAGGTGGGGAAGGTCACATGAATCTCCTGCTCTCTGCCTGGCGGCAGACAGTAATAATCAATCGAGCGGTACGCCATCACCTTCCCGGATCCCAGGCGCGCCAGAATCTGTCCCGTATACCACGCGTCATTTAACGCGCGGTGAAACGACCGGTTCGCCGAAAGCCCCAGCTCCTCCACCGCGGCGTCCAGAGACGGCTTTCGCCCATCCCCCAGACTCAGGCTGTACAACTTCTGGACGTCAAAATAAAAAAGCGGCCAGGGAAGCGCGTTTTCCACGCCGAAAAAATCCATATTGCGCTGCAGCTCCGTCAGATCCATCGTTCCCCAGGTGCAAAAGCTCACATCCGCTCCGCACCACCGGAAGAACTCCGACGCCGCTTCCGCAAAATCCACCCCGTTTTGCTTAAGCTCCTTCATATTCAGATGCGTGACCTCCGCATTGATGTAATGAAGCTGCCTGTATACGCGCGGCCGGATCAGCCGGTGAAACACGTCCTCGACGGCAAAATTCTGATCCAGCCGGACTGCCCCGATCTCTATGATCTCAAACGGAAGCCGCTTCAGGGTCTTTCCCTTCCCTCCGGGGCTCTGATTCCACTCCAGGTCAAATACCACATATTTATTCATCATATCCGAATTACGCTTCATTCATTCGACTCGAAATAGGAACGGATATCCGTCTCCGACGCGCCGCCCTGCACCGTTCCCTGCACCATCTCCGGTTTTCCGCCGCCCTTACCCGGAAATCTTCCGTGGAACTCCGAAAGCAGCGCCTTCGTATCCATATGCCGACTGCCGATCACATATTGCCAGCCATGCTCCTCGTTCCCCAGGAAAATCGCGCAGATCCCGCCGCACCGCTCCTTCCCTGCATCCACGAATTTTCTCGCGGCGTTTCGGTCCATCTCCGTTTCAAACAGAATCACATGGCGCGCATGCGTGGGAATCT
>JAJQCO010000065.1:0-1230 GCA_021202655.1 Clostridiales bacterium
GTCCAAAGAACACTTTATTTCGTCTCCCCTGAGAGAGCAGGATGGAGACAGGGAAAAAGAATCTGCCAGGTGAAAAGTTGTACGAGAATTGGAAAGAAATCCAGATCAGAACGCGATCAGAATAGACAGTTCGTTTGATTATATGACGAGAAAGTATAGTCAGAGGGGACGATGATCGACCACAGAGTATAGCTGAAACAGATTGAATGGAAAGTAAAGAAGAGCAGCGAAGTAGCGAAGGCAGAGGATACAATTTCATATAGAGTGGAGGTACATGGCGGAAGCCAGGAAAGTACCAATAAGACGAAGTGAGGTATAGTCCAATGGATGAGCTGAACGGATAGCGGATATCGACGATCGGGAAGAGAAGATCAGAGATATCCGCTATCATTTTGTTATATCATGAACTTCGTTCATGATCGACATTCGTCGCTCGCCATGAGTACGCAAGCGTCCTCCTGGCTCGCTTGCACTCAATTATATCATATGGAAGGAACTGCTGGTGGCGGGTCCTGTAGTTGTCTTGCTATAGCGGCATAGTGGGTGACAGACCCTCCAGATCAAATGACGGCGTGTATTCTGTCTGGGCGCTGTCTTTTTTTTGCATAAAGCCCTGATCCAGTCCAAGGGAAAGGGCGCAGTCGATCACCTTCTGATATTCGTATGTGGTAACCCGACGATTGAGCTCTGGATAATCGGGGTCATGCTCGTAGGGAGTGTACTGGTTCATCAGACTGATCAGAAATTGTCCTTTGGGCAGTGTGTCCGCCATCCAGTGAAGAAGGCGTATTGAATCCTCCTTGTGTCCTGGGAGGACAAGGTGGCGGATGATGACGCCGCGGTCCATAATGAGATGGCGTTCACCCTGCGCGTCTGTCACCTTGTGAAAACGGGGCGCTCCGGTCTGGCGGATCATCTGCAGAATGGCGGCAGACGTCATTTGGAAGTAATCCGGCGCGCAGGAGAGAGCCCCGGAGAGACCGGAATCGAAGTATTTCAGATCCGGCAGCCAGACGTCCACATAGTTGCGGAGCATATGGACGGTTTCCGCTCGCTCGTATCCGCCGCAGTTGTAAACGACAGGAATGTTCAGTCGGCCCTGGATTGCATCCAGGGCAGGAAGAATCCATGGCAGAAAATGGGTGGCAGTGACCAGATTCAGGTTATGCGCGCCTTGCTCCTGAAGATGGCAAAACACGTCCGCCAGCTCTTCGGTGCTTACGCGTTTGC
>JAJQCO010000065.1:1240-25569 GCA_021202655.1 Clostridiales bacterium
AAAAGCGGCAGCGAAGGGGGCCGCCGTGGAAAAAGACAGCGCCGCTTCCGCGCGTGCCGCTGATGCAGGGCTCCTCCCATGCGTGCAGGGCGGCGCGCGCCGCGACAATCCCGTCCGGAGCGCCACAGAAGCCGTGTGCGGAGCGCCGGTCGATCCGGCATCTTCTCGGACACAATTCACATGTCCCGATCTGTTCCTGTATCCAGGCTCTTGTCGTCTGATTCATGGTCATCCCTCTTTCCTGTCTGTCCGGTTTTCTTCGCACTCTGACTGTTCTCCTGCGATTATAGAAGAAAAGAAAAAATCATGCAAATCCTTTTTCATATCTGGCAAAGAATCCAATGAGCAAATGACTATGGATCCGGAAACAGATTGACAAAGGCCATTCCGACTGATATGATTCTATAGAAGAGGATGTTTAAAAAGCCGCTTTGAGCGGCTTTTTGTGATACGCAGGCCTTGCGACCGGAGCGTGCAGGCCACCCTCGTTTTTTGTGGAAGGCAGTATCACGGGATTTGCTGAATTCTGTGCGAGGAAAAGGAGATAAGAGATGAGCAAATATAGCAAGGAAGACATCATCCGACTGGTTGAGGACGAGGATGTAGAGTTTATCCGTCTTCAGTTTACCGATATTTTCGGCATGCTTAAGAATGTTGCCATTACTGCGAGCCAGCTGCCGAGGGCGTTGGATAACCGATGCATGTTTGACGGTTCTGCCATTGAAGGCTTTGTCCGCATTGAGGAGTCGGATATGTATCTGTATCCGGATCTCGACACGTTTGAGATTTTTCCGTGGAGGCCGCAGCAGGGGAAGGTAGCCCGCCTGTTTTGCGACGTCTATCGTCCGAACCGGGAACCGTTTGAGGGAGATCCCCGTTATGTGATGAGGAAGGCCATGAAGGAAGCGGCCGATATGGGGTATACCTTTCACGTAGGGCCGGAGTGTGAGTTCTTCCTGTTCCAGACAGACGACAGCGGAAGGCCGACGACGGAGACCCATGAGAACGCGGGATATTTTGATGTGGCGCCGATTGATACGGCGGAGAATGTGCGCAGAGACATCGTGATGAATCTGGAGGAGATGGGCTTTGCCGTGGAGGCATCTCACCATGAGCTGGCTCCGGGGCAGCACGAGGTCGATCTGGAATATATGGACGGACTGACGGCTGCAGATAATATCGTGACATTTAAGATGGCGGTGAAGACGATTGCGAAGCGCCCTGGCCTGCATGCGACCTTTATGCCGAAGCCGAAGGCAGGAATCAATGGTTCCGGCATGCATATCAATATGTCGTTAGCTGACCGGGATGGAGCCAATGTGTTTTATGATCCGGCGGACCCGATTGGCTTAAGCCAGGTCGCGTACCAGTTTATGGCAGGGATTCTGGAGCATATCCGGGAGATCACGCTTCTGACCAATCCGCTGATCAATTCTTATAAGCGGCTGGTGCCGGGATACGATGCGCCGGTGTATGTGGCATGGTCTGCCTCGGCAAACCGCAGTCCCCTGATCCGGATTCCCTCCGGAAGAGAGGACAGCACCAGGATCGAGCTGCGATGCCCGGATTCCGCGGTCAACCCGTATCTCGCGCTGGCAGCCTGCCTGATGGCCGGGCTGGACGGCATCCGCCGGAAGCTGACTCCGCCGGCGAGCGTGGAGGGCAATATTTTTGCGATGACAGATGCGGAGATGAAGGCGCGGGGGATCGAGCAGCTCCCGGAAACCCTGGGCGAGGCGATTGAGTATTTTGCGGGCAGCGAATTTGCCAGGAAGGTGCTGGGAGATCATATCTTTACCAAGTATCTGGAGGCGAAGGAGGCAGAATGGAAGAAATTCCGCGCGGAGGTCACAGACTGGGAGGTGTCGGAATACCTCTATAAATATTGACTGGTGTATGGTTCACAGCAGATTCACCTGAATCCTGTCGGGAGGTGAGAGGTTGGCAAATGTGATAGTGGCGTTTTCCAGGCCGGAGGATGCCAAAAATATTAAAAATATACTGGTCAGAAGCGGGTTTCAGGTATTTGCGGTATGCACATCCGGCGCACAGGCGCTGTCACAGGCAGAGGATCTGAATAGCGGGATCATTGTCTGCGGGTACCGACTGGCTGATATGCTGTTTGCGGAGCTGGCTGACTGTATGCCGCCGGATTTTGATATGCTGATGGTATCGTCTCCCGGCAAATGGACGGCGAGAATGCCGGAGAAGGTGGTGTGCCTGCCGATGCCGCTTAAGGTTCATGACCTGCTTGCCACCCTGGATATGATGGCGCAGGCGCAGACCCGGCGCAGGAAGAAGCAGAGGCTGCAGCCGAAGAAGCGCAATGAAGAGGAGCGGCAGCTGATCAACCAGGCAAAGGCTCTTTTGATGGAGCGCAACAGCATGACGGAGGAAGAGGCGCACCGTTATATTCAGAAATGCAGCATGGACAGCGGGACAAACCTGATTGAGACCGCTCAGATGGTAATCAGTCTGATCAATATATAGATATCGTCGCGAGCTTTGGCGGGTAGAAAAACCGCGGGAGAAAAGGACCTGGAGGAGCGAATAGTATGAGGTTTACGAAGATGCACGGAGCGGGAAACGATTATGTGTACGTCGATTGTTTCAGACAGCATGTGAAGGATCCGGCTGCGGTGGCAAGGTTTGTGAGCGACCGCCATTTTGGGATCGGTTCGGACGGCCTGATCCTGATCTGTCCGTCAGAGAAGGCCGACTGCCGGATGCGGATGTATAATGAAGACGGCAGTGAGGGAAGGATGTGCGGGAACGGAATCCGCTGCGTGGGAAAATATGCCTATGATCATGGGATTGTGGACCGCCTGCAGATCACGGTGGAGACCGGAGACGGGATCAAAAGCCTGGATATGACGGCAGAGGATGACCGGGTGGTCTCGGCTACAGTGGATATGGGGGTTCCGCAGCTGACCAGCGAGCTGCCGGAGCCGATTACGGTTGCCGGGAAGCAGCTGGAATTCATTGGCATCAGCACGGGCAATCCGCACGCCGTCTATTATGTAGACGATGTGGATGCGCTGGAGCTGTGGAAGCTTGGCCCTGCGTTTGAGAATCACGAGCGGTTTCCGGATCGGGTGAATTCGGAATTTGTCCGCATCATCGACCGGGGGCATGTGCAGATGCGCGTCTGGGAGAGGGGCAGCGGAGAGACGCTTGCCTGCGGCACAGGGGCGACGGCCTGCGCCGTGGCCGGTATGATGCGCGGCCTGACGGACGATACGGTGGAGGTAAGACTTCGCGGCGGAAGCCTGACGATCCGGTGGGATCGCGAGTCCGGTCATGCCTTTATGACCGGTCCGGCTACGGAGGTATTTTCCGGCGAGATCAGGCTGCCGGACGGGTTGGAATAAGCCGCAGCTGTCGAATTACCGCGGAAAGCCTGTGAAAAATAAGTGCAGAGATAAATTTTCCGTTGACATTTGAGTCAGAAGCGTTTATGATAGCAGATGGAAAGATGAAATCAAAACAGTGATGTGAGAGCGAAGACGTTCGGACGAAAGTTCGGGCGTTTTTTTGTCATATGGGAGGTCGTAAGGAAAATGGATGACATTGACAGAAAGATATTAAAATTACTTCAGGAAAATGCGAGGGTATCTCTGAAGACGATTGCGGAGACCACTTTTTTGTCTTCCCCGGCTGTGTCGGCGCGGATTGAGAAGCTGGAGAAGGATGGGATTATTTCCGGCTATCATGCGATGATCGACCCGATGAAGCTGGGTTATCATATTATTGCGTTCATCAATCTGGATGTGATGCCGGAGGATAAGCCGAAGTTTTACGCATATGCGGAGAGCATTCCCAATGTGCTGGAGTGTAATTGCGTGACCGGCGCGTATTCGATGCTGCTCAAGGTGGCCTTCCAGAGTACGATGGAGCTGGATATTTTTATCGGGCAGCTGCAGAAATATGGAAAGACAAGCACACAGATCGTTTTTTCGACTCATGTAGGGCCGAGGGGCGTCGACGTGGAGGAATAGGGAACAAAAACGGATAACAGGAACCGGACGGACTTCTTCTGCATACGGTATTTTATAGGAACGTATGCAGAGGGAGTTTTTTTATGGCGGAAGCAAAACGGGTGATTATTGATGCAGGGCACGGCGGCGGTCAGTTGCGAAAAAAAGCTGTGGCTTCCCGGGAAGACACAGCGGTTTTTCTGTTTCGGTGGACATATGGGATAAGCTCTGTCCCATATGTTTTACAGATAACGAAACAGGAGACATAAGGTGAGAGAAAAGAAATCCGAAAAAACATCATATGTGATTGAAAGAGAATTTCTCTCCCGCTGCACGTCGGAGGAGATGCTCTGTCATCTGATCCGGATGCATCTGCAAAAACCGGAAAATTCACGCAAAAATGGGTGGGAAAATATTTCTTTCTGCGGTACAATAGCCACAGAGGCAACGCCTCACAGGTAAGCAGCATGAAGAAACAATCGGTTTTTCATGTGGCTGAATATATCCGGTTATCCAGAGAGGACGGTGATAAAGCAGAAAGTGACAGCATCGGAAATCAGAAGAAGCTGATTGCGGATTTTCTGAAAGGACGGACCGAATTTGTCGTCTATGATATATATGTGGACGACGGATTTACGGGACTTAGCTTTCAAAGACCTTCTTTTATGAGAATGATTTCGGATATTGAGTTTGGAAATGTGAACTGCGTGATTGTTAAAGATTTATCAAGATTCGGGAGAGATTATATTGAGACCGGCAGATATCTGGAGCGTTATTTTCCGGATCACGATGTGCGTTTTATCGCGATCACGGACAATATTGACAGCATGAAACAGGCTTATGATATCCTGCTGCCGATCAAAAATATTTTCAATGAGCAATATGCCAGAGATATCTCAAAGAAAGTCCACGCCTCCATGAAAACCAAGCAAAAGGCAGGGGAGTTCATTGGGGCGTTCGCATCCTATGGCTATCGGAAATCTCCCATTGACAAAAACAAGCTGGTGATTGACGAGTATGCCGCGAATGTGGTGCGCCGGATTTTCAACATGTATGTCAGCGGATATGGGAAAAGCAGTATTGCAAAAGTGCTGAATGAAGATGGGATTGTGTGTCCGTCCGAATATAAGCGGATGAATGGCGAAAATTATCGGAACAGTCAGAAGCTGGAAAGCACTTCTTACTGGACGTATTCCACGGTGAACCGCATCCTGAAAAATGAGATGTATGCCGGAAATATGGTGCAGGGCAGGAAAACCCAGCGGATGAAGGGCAGGCAGCGCAGCGTGGACAAAGAGGACTGGATTATTGTGGAGCATACGCACGAGGCTATCATTGATCTGGAAACCTGGCAGAAGACACAGGAATTATTTAAACGCCGGACGCGCGAGCTTGACCTGAACTCTAATATGTCTGTGTTCGCCGGATTCCTGAAATGCGGGGACTGCGGCAGGGCGTTGGTGAAGAAAATTGGATCATCCGGACATGGCGTCGGGAATATCAACTACTATTGCGGAACCTATGTCCGCTCCGGCAGACAGTACTGCAGTACACATGCCATTCCGTATTTGGTTCTTGAGGGTGTGATACGAAATGATCTGAACGCAATCATAGAGAGCGTGGAAAATCTTCCGGAACTGCTTGCGCAGAATCAGACGCAGGAGGTTTTCGCAAAACGTCAAACCGGAAATGAAAGGAATCGTTTGTCCGCAGAGCTGGAAAAGCTGAGAAACCTCAAAAAAGCGGTTTATGAGGATTACCGGGAGGAACTGATTTCCAAAGATGAGTTTGTCACTTACAGAAAGGATTATGTAAAAAAAGAAGAATTGCTTACAAAGCAGATGAAGGATCTGGAACGCCAGTCAGAAGAGAGAACTGCCGGAGAAGCTCTGGAAACCCCGTGGGTACAACGGCTGTTCACATTCCGGAACGTAGAAAAGCTGGATCGAGATATGATAGTGGAGATGATCCATGAGATTCGGGTTTACGAGGATCACAGAATAAAAATCACTTACAACTTTACAGACGAGCTGTCACATTTATTTCCGGATGCTTACGATTATTAAAGTCATGGACAGAAAGAAGGTGAATAAACGAATATGAAGATTGTAATGGATGAAAATGGTCATAAGATCGTTGTAATACCGGATATTATTTTTAAAAGCAAAAGAAAGATTAAGTGGCCTGAAGTAGAAAAATACCTGCAAAAAAATGTCGGTCAGATTATTACCATTGCCGAAACAAACGATATTGTGTATATAGGGAAAAATTTTCCGGATGAATATAAGGGTTCAAATTATACAAGATCTCTGAAAAATGCAATTGCCAAGGTAAAAGCGAACGCCGCGCAGGGAATTTCTGAAATGCTGATAATTGCTACTGAAAAACGCTTTAGCCCTAATAAGAAGGACAAGCACTTTTTTGACGCTGGAAAAGGCTGGTATTATTACACAACACGTTTTGCTTTGCCGATTTATGATAATGAGATCAAGACAGATGTCTACAACATATACTCCGCGTGTCTGCTTGTAAACTGTACGACATCCGGGAAATCCTATTTATATGATCTCGTAGACATAAAAAGAAAAGCGAGCACCCCACTCAAGAACTATTTAATAGCCGAGTGGTAAAAAACCCGCTTCTCTAGGAGAGAATTCTATCATTTCTTTTGAAATTTGTCAACAGCAGATTTCAATTTTCTACGAAGCACATTTACGAAAGATCAAACGTACCACATCGGTACAAATTTGCCGCAATTTACTACCGCCCCACGGTGGAATGGATCCGGGAGCCGTGTATATGGGAAGACAGGAAAAGGATGATAATCTGGCGCTGGCTCTGGAGGTCGGGCAGATTCTGGCGGATCAGGGGGTCGAGGTGTCGTTTACAAGGGTGACGGACGTATATCAGACGCCGCTTGCCAAGGCGGAGATGGCAAATCGCTGGGGCGCGGATTATTTTATCTCCATTCATCGCAACGCCATGGAGGAGCCGCAGACCGCGTCCGGATTTCAGTTCCTGGTCTATGAAAAGGGCGGGGAGGCGGAACGCTTTGCGGAGCAGATCCAGGAATCGCTTCGCGGACTGGGCGCGCCGGACCTGGGGATCATCGAACGCCCGGGACTGATTGTGCTGCGGAAGACGGAAATGCCGGCGGTTTTGGTGGAAGCCGGATTCCTGGATCATGATGAGGACAATCGTTTCTTTGACCAGAATTTTGGGGAGATCGCAAAGCGCATCGCAGAAGGGATTCGCAGGACAATCCGGGAAGCGCAGGAGGAGCCCCGCTATTATCAGGTCCAGGTGGGAGCGTTTCAGGATCGGGCCAGGGCGGAGGCTCTGCTTGCCTCGTTGACGGAGCAGGGACTGCCGGCCTTTCTGATCAGCCGGGACGGGCTCTATCAGGTGCGGGTCGGCGCTTATCTGAACCTGGACTATGCGGCCTGGATGGAGAAAACGTTGCGCGCGGCGGGGTATGAGACCGTGATGGTGTTGGAGGCGCGGGTATCCTGACGGTTATACTCTTTTAAGACAATGGTTTAAGGTTCGTCTAAAAAGAAGTACATAACGATAAGGAGGTACTTCAAAATTTGTCCGAGGAGAAGGAGAAGCCAATAGAAAAAGGGCTTTCATGGTAATACAATCAGATTTTGGAGACAGTTTATGCGCAAGCTTACAAAAGAAACGTCGATGACAGGCCTGTATTTGCCTGTCATTGACAACATAATCTGTATTATGTAGTCGAATGTATTCGATAGTGCTATTTTACATCAACACTTACAGGAATGCAAGTTAAAAATACCAGAATTGTAAGATTTTACGAATTTTTACAAATCATTGAATCGTTCATTTTATCTGGAGACGGAGGCTCTTCCGAATCGAATTATTCTCAAATGAAATAAAAATATATGCCGAGATCTCTGATTTTATGTGGGTTTCCCTTTGTTTGCAACATAATACAGATTATGTTGTTTGAATGGCATGCGGGATCCAGGAAATATTGATAAAGGGGGAAACACCGCTTGAAACGAACGCGTAAGCTCACAACAGAGGGAATGCTCATCAAGGTACTGCTGTCAATAAACAATCTCACGACGCAGGAACTTGCCGATCGAATTGGAAAGACAGAAGCAACCGTCTGCGACGTGATTTCAGGTAAAAACAAAAGCGAAAAGACACTGAATCAGATTCTGGACGTATTGCGTGAGAGGCAGGAGCCGACAAAAATGGCGGAATTCCTGCAATTATACGAGGAACAGTTTGGCGGGACAAACACTTAGAAGCTTTTAAATTTTGGAAAGGCTAGGGGGGAATCGGTTTGGAAACCAGATTAAAAAATATCGAGGAACTGGTTATGAGATTAAAAAGAGAGCTGAGGAGCTGGTTATTAAAAAGGAAGGTGAGACTTCGTCGCGAAGGCAGAAGGCTTGCTTCCATTTTACTGTGCGGGGCTTTAGTGGCCGGTAATCTGTCTGCTGTGTCTATGCCTGTGCTGGCAGGTTCGAATTCGGATCACGATTATACATACGAGATGGAAAGGGAGACTCTGCGCGACGCGCTGATTACCGCCGTCTCGGAGGGGACCGATTTTGAGAAGGATCTGGATTTCGCGGGAGAATATGCGGAGGATTACCTGCAGCTTCTGGAAGCAGACGGCACGCTGTACGAGCTGGATCCGGAATTCACCGATGAGGATCCGGCCAGAGACAGAGATATGAAGCTTCAGATCTTTGTTCGCATAAAGGGAAGCATCCCGGTAGACGAGGCGTATGAGATCGACGGAGACGAGGAGATTATTTTTCTTCTTTCCAATAAAATAGAGGAAAATGTGACGGCGACGATCCGCGTAGACGGCAGAGAAACCGAGGCGATCACTGTGCTCCCGGCAGACTCGATTGTTGTCGAGGCAGAGGGGACGACGATTACCGATGGCGTAGTGGATGAAATTGTCAGCCCGGTATCGGGGATTCCAGGGGCTGGTTTCGGTTCTGGTTCCGGCGGTTCATCGTCGGGTACTGTGTCAGAACAGAAAGAGACGGAAGCTTCCGCAGATGATTCCGATGAAGAAGTGGAGATCGTCATCACGAATGACGAAGACGATGAGGAAGAAGACGAGATCACGGCTGAAAACTCCGAAGTGACGATTCTGGATGAAGAGACAAACGATCAGGAAAGCACAGATGCGGAAAGTATAGATACAGAAAATACAGATACAGAGCATGCGGATTCGGCAGAAAACAATGAGGAAGCGGTTGAAAGCGGCACGGATGATGCAGACGGCGATGTGACGGATGACGAAAGCACGGAAGCTCAATCGGAGGATGCCGGAAATAACGAAGAAGCTGATGATACAAAAGAGCAGGGGAACCAGGACGGCTCAGAAATCTCAGACAGCTCCGAAACTTCCAATGATGATTCTGCCGGTGAGGATGGAGAGGAGAATTCCAGTGACACCGGGAGTGAAAGTTCCGATAGCACATCCTCTGACGATTCGGGGAATGATGCGGACGATTCCGACGATACCGGGAGCGAAAGTTCTGATAGCGCGTCCTCTGACGATGCGGAGAATGACGCGGACGGTTCGGGCAACACCGGGAGCGCGGGTTCTGACAGCACGTCTTTTGATGATGCGGGGAATGACAAAAAAGAGTCTGGGAGCGCCGGGGGCGCGGGTTCCGACAATATGTCCTCTGATAATGCGGGGAAAAAGGACAGCTCCTCAGATACTTCGGGCAACTCTTCCAATACTTCGGACAGCTCCTCCGACACTTCAAACAGCTCTTCCGACACTTCAGGTACTTCCGAAGTAACGGCGTCGATATCGATCCATCATGTCGACTTAGTGGCAGCGGGCAAAGCGACATCATCCAATGCGGATACCGATGACACAGCGAGCTCATCCAATGCAAGCCCATCGGATGCGGAGAAACGTCTGCTTGACGGAATATATTATGACTCCGTGCGTTTTGGAAAGAGAGGCGCGGCGGCGTTTGCGACGACAGCGGCGGAGCTGGGTCTCGACGCCGACGCGGACGGCGCCCGGACGATTTCCTATGAGGGAGACGGCTACCGGGTCGATGTGAGTTATGGGGAGGATGCCGGGCTGCCGAGAGACGTCGAGGTATCGGCAGTCGAATACGCCTCCGATACAGAAGAATTTCAGGATTACTATGCCCAGACGGCCGAGCTGTACGGGTGGGAAGAAGACCGAACCGAGTCTGTCCGGTTGTTTGATATTACCTTGCTGTCAGACGGTACGGAGGTGGAGCCTTCGGAAGCCGTACAGGTTGTGCTTACCTATTTGGACGAGGAGGAAGCTCTGGGAGATTATACCATCACCCATTTTGCTGAGAACGGCACGGAGACATTGGAAGTGACGTCGGAATATGCGGATGGTGAGCAGACGATGTCGTTTGATATGGAGAGTTTCTCTTACATAACGGTGACGCAAAACACGACAGCTTTCGATGTATTTTGGTTGTGGATGTGGACCAGCGATGGGGAAAAAATAAATAGCAACACAATTGCGATGAAAAATGAGGTTTTGAAATATACGGCAAACAGCGAGACCTATTATCTGATTCCATGTTCATATTTTAGTGAATATCTTGCTGATTATGGTTATAGTTTTGATGAGAAGGGATATTGTCCATTATTTTACCTGCCGAAAGGTAAAAATTATTCAAATTATTGCTATGCTCAATATGCTACTGAACATGCTTGTTATGCATCTGTGAATAGTACATGGTATGTGCGGGTGCAAGATGACAGTGTTTATGACGCGACCAGAGAGGATAAAGGTACACGGCGCGCAAATATTTTCTATCTTCCGGCTTCGGTTGTTTTGAATCTGGGAAACGGAAATGGAACTAATGTCGATGAAGATTATAGTGGTGACACCAGCAAAGATAAGTTACGCTATACCATTGACCTGTCCTCATCGACAATAGATGATGATAATGGAACCATCACCCTTAATCTGCCGTGCGATGATGATTTGGGCACTAAATTTGCCGTGACAGATAAAAAAACGGAAACTCTTGGAAAAGACCTGGCTTACGATTACAAACTGGTCGGATGGTTCAATATCGCCACAGGAGAATATTACAATGTGGAAAATGGAAGCTGCACTGCAACTATCGATCTGCACAACAGAAATGTCTTTTATGCTGACTGGATTGCCAATAGCTATGATTACGGAAGTAGCGGTGATACGAATCTCTTAACAACAGTACAGGATACCAGCGACTTTATCAAAATCCATATGTTCGATTATAACGAACTGTTTAATCTGAACAGTGCGTCTCTGGTACAGACTAGACTGGACAGAGAGGTGTGGACAGACAGCGGGTATCTGGCCGACACACCTCAGCTAGCAAATACAGTTGACGTAACTGATTTACCCCGAAGCTTTGCTTTCCGTAATGTCAGTACAAATGGAAAAAACTTATTAGGTCAACTGAATGACTTAAAAAGCTGGAATATTTATACGGGGTCGGGTGATAGTGATTTAGGCAATGGTGGATATTGTTATACAGTAATTGTATCATCTCTTAATGACAGTTTATTGAAAAAGCTATTTGACACTTCCGCGGGGAATACAATAGATGATTTGGGTGTTTACTACGTGGGCGAGGGCAATTATTTGTTTTCTGTTGATGAGAATGGTTATTATACCTATGATTCTGCAAATAATGCCGCAGTTTATAACCAATCAGATGAGCGCTTTTATGTATATGATGGAGAACAGTGGGTATCAGGTACAACGTATGCGTGTTTCCTGCCGTATAATTCTTATAAAAGCTATACAAGCAGTGCTGACAGTGAATATAGCGTTACAGATGGTAGTGTAAACTATTGGTTTGGAATGGATATGCAGGTGGATTTTTATCTGCCCAATGATACAGGAACAAATGGTGGCAACCAGATTAATGGAAAAGATATGATGTTCCAGTTTTCAGGAGACGATGATGTCTGGGTGTTTGTAGACGATGAGCTGGTTATGGATCTGGGAGGAATTCATGATGCCGTTGATGGAACAATTAATTTCAGCACCGGACAAGTTACTGCGCCAACTAATTCTTCAACGAAAGAAACTACTACAATGAATACAATCTCAGCTGGAGCTCATACTTTGAGGGTTTACTATCTGGAACGAGGGGCAGCGGCATCCAATTTGAAACTTACAATCAACCTGGTTCCCCGCTGGAAACTGGAAAGCGCAACCGCCGGCACCATGAGCGTCACAAAGGAATGGAAAGACGAAAATGGGAATACGGTTGATAGCAGCGATACCAGTACTTATCCGGCGGTTACCATGGGCTTGTTTGAGAAAACGGATGTTACAGTAAGCAGCACCGCAACCTCAGCCACCTACGATACGACAACGTATACTCTGACAGACGGATACTCTTATGATGACGATGGTTATGTCAATGCCTATGTCAGCGGCGGTTACCTGTATGTCCGGGTAGATACGCAGGAGTTGAGTTATAGTAATGACGGCAACGAAGATAACGATTGGACGTATACCTGGGAACTGCTGGATGAAGACAAAACCTATGAAGTGCTGGAGCTAACCGCGCTTCCCAATTATAAAGTGACATCTGACTATACGGCTTTGCAAAGTTATGAATACTGGCATGCGGTGGATGAGGATGATCTGAATGGCACGGAACTTGACGCAAATAATCACACGACAGGAGGTATTTTAGAAGAAGATGATTTGAAAATTCTCCTGACTGACGGAGCGCAATATGGAACAGCCAATACGAGTGGTTTCCCAACGACCTATTCAGGATATGTAATCAGTGGCCAGAAAAGTAATTCTACTAAGGAAATGCCATTCTCTCAGAAGGCCGAAGATGACGATGGAGACGGGGTCTATACTTATGGCGTAATCTCTGATACGGATATTGAATCAACATCCGTTCTTACGGTGGAGTTAAGTGGTAATTATTCTTCGGGGACAGAAAGCGGTATGTACATTCCGGAGTTTTATATAAAAAATTCCCTTGGAAATTATCTTTATGTAACATATGTGGACGGAGAATATAAACTAACATGGAATGGGGTGAACAAAACAGAGTTTTGTTATAACAGTCTGGGAGAGTTGTATACAAGTGAATATGGTGGATTGAAAGTAACCATAGATAAAGAGGGCAACATTACGGTCTCTCAGGGTCAGGAAACAACAAATGTAGAAAACGTGAAGATCTATGTATATGGAGAAATGGCCACCGTCGGCAAGAGCTACACCATCACCAACACCAAGCTGCCAACTGTCACTCTGAAAAAGGTGGATTCTACGGATGGCGAGAAGACTTTGGACGGAGCCGTGTTTACCTTGCAGAATGCGAGTGGTGATTATTACAGCTATGATAGTGTAAATGACAAAGTGGTCTGGAGTTCAAGTTCCGAGCCGGATGATTCCAATAAGCTGACTACAGAGAATGGCGGCATCATTAATTTCAACATCCTGCCAGACGGTACTTATACCTTGACGGAGGTCACCGCTCCGGATGGGTATAACAAGTTAAGCAGTCCCATTACCCTGGTGATAGCAGATGGCGTCATATCCTCTGCTGTTTATGGCGATGGTTCTGAAAGTGGTGTGGTAAGTGTTGACACGAATGATACCAATCTGGTAATCACCATAGAAAACACTCCGGGCGCTGATCTTCCCGAAACCGGTGGTCCCGGCACCCTGCCGTTCCGCACAGCCGGACTGCTGTTGGCAGGCAGCTCCGCTTATCTGATCTACGCAACGCTGAGACGGAGAAGGAGGTGGCAGGGAGGATAATTGATCGTCTCTTAAGCCGTCTCAGGCGGCATAAATGCGGAGCAATCCGCACAGGCGGTAAGCTGTGAAACCGTTTATCGTCGGAATCACAAGCTTATCGTCAGATTACAAAAGAAAGAAGAAACAAAGAAAAAGAGTATGGAGGTAAAGCGATGAAAAGGAAAAAGAAATTGCAGAGACTGGTAAGTATCCTGCTGGCGCTGATTATGGCGCTTGGAGTGTGCGGGACGTCATTTGCGGCGTCAACACTTACAATTACGGGTCTCACGGGAGACACTGCAGCGCACGACTATACGGCGTACCAGATTTTTACGGGTGATTATGATAGTACTAACAAGGTTCTGTCAAATGTGGTGTGGGGAGATGGTGTCAATGTCACTAGTTTTGTTTCTGCATTAAAAGCTTCGGATGTTGAAGTGGATGATCAGGGAACTACACTGGGTTCGCTAATCACGACGGCGTTAACAGACATTACTGATGAAACCGACAATAGTGCGGCAAAGGCAATTGCGGAGATTTTACAGCAATTTGCGGATACAACTTCTGATTATTATGCGTATTATGACGATGTTGCCATTGAGGTGGCAGCATTGGCAGCTGCTAATAAAAATGGGAGCGGATCCGGAAGTGGGGAAGTCAGTGGCACCAGCTATGTAATCAGTGGTCTCGAGGATGGCTACTATGTTGTGATTGATACAACGGCTTCGCTGGGTGATAATGATGCCTATTCTCGTTATATCCTGCAGGTAGTCGGCGATACTGAGATTAAAACAAAAAAGGTGGTTCCGGAAGATACTAAGACGGTGACGGATGAAGACGGCAACGATGTGGAGGCGAATACCGTAACGGTCGGCGACACGGTGTGATTTAAAATTACTTCAGCCGTTCCGGATTACACGGGCTATGACTATTATTACTTTGTAATCAACGATACACTGAGCGATGGACTGGAATTTGATTCTGACAGTGTGGTTGTAACCATCACAGCGAAAACAACAAATACGACAACAACGTTGATCAAGGATACTGATTACTATGTATATACCGATGATGATGCAAGTCCCTATACGTTTCGGATCGCTTTTAAAGACATTATGGAATATACAATAGGTGATGCGATTGTTGTTACATACAGTGCGACGCTTACCGAGGAAGCTGAAAGCGGGCTTTCCGGTAATAGCAACAGCTCAAGTATAACCTATTCAAATGATCCGACTGATTCAGGAAAGGGAGACAATGAGCCAGAGCCTGGCCTACCGGATTCGGATGTTCCGACAGGAGTAACTCCGGAGTCGATCACGCTGACCTTTACGACAGGGATTACAATCACAAAAGTTGATGAGAACGGGGCTGAGCTTTCGGGCGCGACTTTCACGCTTACCGGTACGTCCACCCAATATGTTTTAAAGGGGGGAACCTATTTTGAGATCGATAATACGAATGGAACCTATTGGCTGCTCACAGACGGCACCTACACAACGACATCTCCAGATACAGCGGGTATCAATACCACGGTTTATGTGACAAACAGCAGTGGAGAGTATGACAAATACACGAAAACATATGCGAGTACATCCGGTGCTGTCGCAAAGAACGTCTATCTGACAGCTACATCTGGTAGTGACGGTATTGTAACATTTTCCACATTAGGAGAAGGTACTTATACGATTACGGAGACCGAAGCCCCGTCAGGGTACAACACAGCTGATCCTGTGACAGTTGTAATAACCCTGGATGGACCGACAACAGTTTCAACAGGGAACGAAGAAGCAGAATGGTCTTATGACGGTTCTTCCTCTGACGTTAGCGTGGACAGCAATGGGAATTATATCATAACCATCATGGACCAGAAGGGCTCCTCACTTCCTTCCACCGGTGGTACCGGTACGACGATATTCTATGTCGTAGGTATCGTGCTGATGCTCGGCGTTGCCGTGGTGTTGGTTACCAAAAAGCGTATCGGTTCTGACAAATAAGTTGAAAAACCGGTATATGATTTTTCTCATACAGAAAGAAAGGGAATAACAGCAATTGCCGCCCGGCGGTTACGCCGGGCGGCGGCAGGGAGAGGTTCATGAGAAAATATTTATCTACCATATTGCTCGCGCTTGTTTTTTTCGTGGGTCTGTCCGTGCTCTGTTATCCGACGTTCAGCGACTGGTGGAACTCCCGGACAAGAAGCTATGCGATTGCCTCCTACCAGGAAGCGGTCGCGGATCTGACGTCAAAGGACTACTCAGAATATTTTGATGCGGCCAGGGATTATAATGAAAAGCTCAGGGACGTCGGCATGTCAGCCGTGATGGCTTCCCCGGAACTGCTGGAAGGGTATGATGAGATTCTTAATATCAATAACAGCGGGGTCATGGGGATTATTACCATTGAAAAGATCGACGTCAGGCTGCCCATCTATCACGGGACCGGCGCTGAAGTGCTCCAGATCGCCGCAGGCCATCTGGAGGGCTCCAGCTTTCCCATCGGCGGAGAGGGTACGCACAGCGTGATCTCGGCGCACCGGGGGCTTCCTTCTTCGGTTCTTTTCACGCATCTGGACCGGATGAAGGTCGGGGATATCTTTACCGTTACCGTATTAAATGAAGTCCTGACCTATCAGGTGGACCAGATCCTCGTCGTCCTGCCGACTGAGCTCGAGAGCCTCGCGATCGAGGAGGGAAAGGATTACTGCACTCTGATGACCTGCACGCCCTACGGTATCAATACCCATCGCCTGCTGGTGCGGGGCAGCCGGATCTTCCCGGAGGAGGAAAGCGAGGAAATCGCCGCAGTGACGGAACCGTCTGCCGATGAGCGCGGGGAGCTGCCGGAGTGGGTTGGCTGGCTTAAATACCTCGTGGGCGCGGTTGTATTGGTACTGGTTCTGTCCGAAATCCTTACCCGGATCATCCGGGCTTTGCGGAAAAAATAAAACGGATCATTCATTGAAAGAAACAAGGGGGGATTACTATGAATAGAAAGAAATTCAGGAAAAAACTGGCGGGGTTTTCAGTAAGTATACTCCTTGCCCTGGTAATGACAGGAATGACTGCTTTTGCCGCGGTTCCGGACACGGCCCGGACGGGATCAATTACCGTGACCATGCTGAGTGAATCGACCGGGGCGACAGTCGCGGGCGGTACGCTCACGGCTTACCAGGTTGGCACGGTAGCCGAGAACGACGGCAATTACAGCTTTGCTATGACGGATGACTTCGCAGGGAGCGGAGTCTCATTGACAGACATGGACAGCCAGGATCTGTCCGCGTTGGCGTCGACTCTGTCGTCGTATGTGTCGGACAACGGCCTGGAGGGGACGACGGTTACGATAGACAGCGATGGGGTCGCAACCTTTTCTGATCTGACGCTGGGGTTGTATCTGATTGTGCAGAATACGAGCGCGTCCGGATATTATGCGGTAAGCCCGTTCCTGGTGACCGTGCCGATCTTAAGCGACGGGGAGTATGTTTATGATGTTAATGCGACTCCGAAGACGGAGGCGCTGAGTAAGAAATCATCGGGTGGCGGATCGTCCGGCGGCGGCTCCGGTTCAGGCGGTGGGAGTTCTTCCTCTTCTTCCGTTTCCTCCTCCTCGAGCGGCGGTCCTGGCGTATCGTCGGGCGAGAGCGGTCCGGGCTCACAGGGAGAGCTGAGTTCGGATGATCCGGGCAGTCTGGAGCTTCTTAGACTCCCGCAGACCGGGCAGCTGAACTGGCCGGTTCCGGTGCTGACGCTGTGCGGATTGCTGATGTTCTCGTTGGGATGGAAGCTGGTCTTTGGAGGAAAGAGACGCTTTGGACAGGAAGCGTAAGATTGGGACTGTCTTCATGCTCGCAGGCGTCCTGCTGATGGCTTCGGCGATCGGTCTGCTGTTCTATAATCGTGCGGAGGACCGCAAAGCTGGTGAGAGCGTGGCGGGAGTGTTACCGCAGCTGCGGGAGGAGATCGCCGCGCGTGAGTCTGAAGCAGAGGAGAATGCGATCTTTGCACTGCCGGGGGAGGAGTCTGCGCCTGTGGACGCAGGCGGTTGCATGGTCGACGGCTATGAGTACATTGGGATCCTTGCGATCCCCGCTCTGGGTCTGGAGCTTCCGGTGATGGCGGACTGGGATTATACGAGGCTGCGGATTGCGCCATGCCGTTATACCGGAGCTGTCGAGACGGACGATCTGACGATCGCAGCGCACAATTACAGCCTCCATTTCGGGATGCTGATAAACCTGGCAGGAGGCGAGGAGGTTGTCTTTACAGATATGGAGGGAAACGCAACGCATTACATTGTGGCGGAGACGGAAATTCTGGCGCCGACCGCGATCGAAGAAATGACGGGGAGCGGATATCCGCTGTCGTTATTTACCTGTACCTACGGCGGGCAGACCCGCGTGACGGTGCGGTGCGATTATAAAACGGAAAATGAATAAAATGGGCTCTTGAAATCTTGAGTCTCCTGTCCATCTGCAGCCATTTGCTGAAAACTTATCGGAATTTCGATCCGTTGTTCCATTTTTTCTGCAAATATGCTATAATGAAGCTGTCAAAAGGTTCGTGAATCTCATGGGAGGAGGACGCGTATGATTATTACCATTGGCAGGCAGTACGGCAGCGGCGGGAGGGAAATCGGAATGAAGCTGGCGCAGGAGCTTGGGATCCATTGCTATGACAAGGATATCCTGCGGATGAATTCCGATGAGAGCGGTATCAAGGAAAGCTACTTCCATCTGGCAGATGAGCGGGCGGGGAATAAGCTTCTGTACCGGATCATCACCAGTCTGGTTCCGGAGCAGGGAGAGCCTTCCTTCGGCTCAGATCTGGTAAAGGCGGATAATCTGTTCCGTTTCCAGTCGACGGTGATCCGCAGGCTGGCGGCGGAGGAATCCTGTATTTTTATCGGACGGTGTGCAGAGTATGTTCTGGAAGGTACAGAGGATCTGGTGAGAATCTATCTGTATGCCAGTATGGAAGCGCGCTGGAGAAGGATCGTGGATAAGGGTCTGTATGATGAGAAGGACGCGGTGAAGCAGATCACACGGATCGATAAGGAGCGGAGAGATTACCATCAGTATTACACCGGGAAGCGGTGGGAGGCTCCGGAGAATTATGATCTGATGCTGAACACCACGCAGCTGGGGGTGGATGGTACCGTCAAGGTGATTCTTGGATATCTGCGTGATCGGGATCTCATACAGAAATAATGTGCGGCAGAGAAAGGCCGGGGGCTTTGCTCCCGGCCTTTCTCTTGTCATAGCATACGGAAGGACCTGCCAGTGGCAGGTCCTGTGGTCTGTGTGCCACCTTGTTATTACATGTCCGGAACCGGAGTCGGTCGCGCGGGATCGAAAATGTCCTCCGCATGGAACAGATCCTCCAGTCGGCGCGCGGAGATATCCTCGGTAATCATGTCCTGCCACAGACGATAGCCGTCAAGATTGCGCCGCCCCTGCCGGAACCAGTCGTCGCCGATCTGAACCCAGTACTGGTTCGAATCCACGTTGCAGAAATAGCGGAACCCGGCGGCATGGAGATAGGCAAAGCGGTCGTTGTCCATGGAATACGGATGCCAGTCGCCTATGTCAGAGCCAAAGGGGAAGAGGATGATGTCCGTCTCGCCAATCAGGGATTCCACTTCGCTTTCCCACTTGTCTGTGTCTGACTGGAAGCGGTCCCATTCCACCTCCCCGAGGTTCAGATGTCCCCAGCTGTGAGAGGCAAGCTCCCATCCGTGGTCGCGCAGGCACTGGGCAACGGAGGCGGCGGTCTGACGATCTTCCTCGAGCGTGTCGGAATCCGCGTAGGCGGAGGGCGAGGTCCGATATCCGAGAATACCTTCGTATCCGGTAAAGGCAAGGACGGCCCGTGCGCCCTTATAGGAAAAATCCGGATGCTCCTGGATGAAGTCCTCCAGGATCGGAACCAGGTCGTAGGAGCCGGTAGAGACGCTGCCATCCTCCAGAATCATCTCACAGGTCGGTTTGCCGTCCGCGCCCACGACGATTCGTCTGGCAAAGCCGTCTCCGTTCATGTAGGGATAATAGCAGAGATCATCCTGGGACATGACGAAGGGAATCTTCCCTTCCGGGAGGAGGATCGTCCCGGCTTTCATGACAGGATTGCCGTTTTCGTCGGTCGTCTCATACGCCAGATCATGGAGACGAACCAGCACATAGCCTTTATCATACATTGTCTGGATGATTTTTTTGAATTCATCGACGGTTGTCATGACCTGGTTATAGCCGTCCTGATCCGGCTCGCCGTCAAAGGCCTTTGCCGGATCCCAGATCAGGGAGTGGAAAAATACGTGCGTCACCTCGGAGACCTTTACCTGAACCAGGCTGTCCTTTGCGGTCTCATATGAGGCAAGCTCCTCCATGAGTAGAGGATCCTCTGCGTATTCTTCCGCGGAGCGAAGCAGCTCGATTGCGGCGTCATAGTCATATCCGGCAGCCAGGAGGCGGGCCGAGGCGATCACCTCGGCGGCGGGCGAATCCATGAGAAGGGCCTCTGTGCCGGAAGCTTCGGAGGCCGAGGCGCTTTCCTGCGTGTTTGTGTCGGTCGACGGGTTGTCCTGGCTGATGACGATATCGGCGTTTTCACCGGAAGCCGGTTCGGTGTGCGTATCTCTGTGTAGAATGAAATATGCGCCGCCGCCAAGCAGAAGGATGCATCCGGCCGCGGCGAGCAGGCGTGGAACGATATGTGAATGGCGCTTTCGTCCAAAGCGACGTCTGTGTCTGTGAAAAAACATCTGTGAAACCTCTTTTCTGTGGTAGATCAATGCTGGACTTAGTATAGCATATCTTTTTTAAAATAGCTACCGGGGATTAGAGGAGGGATGGGGGAACAGGATTTGTCTCATTATGATAATTTTCGGGGTCTTCTCATATATTTTAGAAATGAAAATAGAATCGGGGAATGGGATGAAACGATTCCTGGCGTTTTTGTGTGCCGTGCTGCTTGCGGGGCTGTCACCTTTGATTTCGCAGGCGACGGAGGCAGGACCGGAGATCTCCGCGCCGAGCGCATTGTTGATGGAGGCGTCTACCGGGCAGGTCATTTATGAGAAGGATGCGGATGAACAGAGGAGCCCGGCCAGCATTACCAAGATTATGACGCTGATTCTGATTTTTGACGCCATTGATTCCGGAAAAATCCGCCTGACAGACGAGGTGGCGACCAGCGCGTATGCCAAATCCATGGGCGGCTCGCAGGTTTTTCTGGAGGAGGGCGAGGTTCAGACGGTGGAGACGCTGATTAAATGTATTGTCATCGCTTCCGGAAACGACGCGTCGGTCGCCATGGCGGAATATATCGCGGGATCGGAGGAGGAATTTGTCCGCATGATGAATGAGCGGGCGGAGGGTCTGGGAATGTCCGGGACACATTTTGTGGACTGCTGCGGACTGACCGAGGATCCGGAGCATCGGACGACGGCGCGCGATATCGCGATCATGTCGCGGGAGCTGATCACAAGGTATCCGCAGATCCATAATTATTCCACCATCTGGATGGAAAATATTACCCATGTGACAAAGCAGGGGACAAAGGAATTCGGCCTTTCCAATACCAATAAGCTGCTCAAAATGGCGACGAATTTCCGCGTGACAGGCTTAAAGACCGGCTCCACCTCAACGGCAAAATACTGTCTCTCGGCGACGGCGGAAAAGGATGGCGTAAGGCTCATTGCCGTCATTATGGCCGCGCCGGATTTTAAGGCGAGGTTTGCGGACGCCCAGACGTTGCTAAATTATGGATACGCCAGCTGCCGACTCTATGAGGACGCCAATATGCCGGAGCTTGTCGCGATACCGCTGCAAAACGGCGTGGAGGAAACGGCGCCGCTGCGCTACGCCGGAGAATTTTCCTATCTGAGCCTGGGAGGAGAGGATTTTTCCGAAATCAAAAAGGAGCTGATGCTGCCGGAAGAGATCGAGGCGCCGGTAGAGGAGGGGGAAAAGGCGGGCGTGCTTCGCTATGAGCTGAACGGGAAGGTGCTGGGCGAGGTTGACATCCTGATCGCCAGGACCGTTGCCCGCGCCGGATACAGAGACTGGCTGGGGCGAGTCGGCAGACGGTTCCTGGCGGTGGATTTCTAAGATAGCATTCGACGTGAGCTGCCAGAGACAGCTCCCGTTGCTTTGTGGGTTTCAACTGAGGATTTCTTTACGGGAGCGCGTTTTGGGAATAATCGGTCGTGACCAGATCCGCGTATGGCACACGTTCCTCAAGCTCTCCGGCCTCCTCCAGGATATTCTGCAGCAGATCGAAGCTTGCCTCCTCGAAGACGGTATCGTTTTTCCAGGTGTCCTGGGACTGATAGCGTTCCACGATGTTAACCAGACTTTCCAGGGATGTTTCCGGGAACTGAGGCTGAATGGTTTTGGCGATTTCCTCAGCTGAGTGGGAATTGACATATTCCAGTCCCTTCTGAATGGCATTGGTGAATTTCTGGATGATGTCCGGGTGTTCGGCAAGATAACTTTTTCTGGCGCTGTACGCCGTGTAGGGAACATAGCCGGATTCGGTGCCGAGGGAGGCGACGACGTAGCCGTTTCCCTCCAGCTCCAGGCCGGTGGCAAAGGGCTCAAATTCCACCGTATAGTCTGAATCGTCGCTGGTGAAAGCGGCGGCAGTCAGCCCGAAGCTGATGCTCTGATCAATCGTGAGGTCGGTTTTCGGGTCAATGCCGTGTTTTTTCAGAATGTATTCAAATACCATCTCCGGCATGCCACCTGTTGCCACAATAATAATGTAAATATTCATCCGATAGTTTTTTTGCGCTGAATTTTATAGAATCCGGTACATAATGGCAGGCAAGTGCCGCGATTTCTTCCTTTGATTTTCGTATGCTGTAAGGCTTCAGCGAATTGCCCGTATCTTCCAGAATCCCCAGCTCCTTCATCAGTTCAATATAGGGCAGAATGCTTTGCTTTGTCTTTTTTAATCCAAGCTCCGTGATATGCTCCGACAAATATTTCGCGGAGGTGTAGCCGCGTTCATCCTCGCCGACCAGCTTCATTACGATGGCGATGATGCTATTTTCCCGGCGATTCATCTCTTCGGCGGGACTGTATGTGATCAGATTGGATAATCCATAGTTCAGCGTGATCTCCGGCATTCAGTTCTCATCTACTTCGATCCGTTCTATCAACAGTTCCATATCTTTTCGGTTCAGAGTTCCGCCGACGATAATCTTATCTACTACGTCCAGCGCATTTTTCAGTTTATCCTTTCCATCCGGCGTATCCACAGCAGCTTCATCCAGTTCTTTCAGCTGCATTTCCAGGCCATGAATCTGGGCGAACAAATCCTTCTGCATGGAGTCATAAGCCTCATTTACCAGATCCTCATTTCCCGCCGCTACCGCCAGATCCTTTACTTTCTGCGTAAAAAGTATCTTTAGCTGGCCTTTTCGCTCATTGATAGCAGCATTCAGTTCCTGACGCTTTTCTTCCGGAGATTTTTTCTCCGCTTCAAAATCCTTTCGGTCATAGGTAGCGATCACCTCACATAAGGCGTTCCGGCACATTTTGATATAGGTCAGGATGTCCTCCATCAGATCCTCTTCCTCAATCAGGTGCGCCTTTGCGCAGTAGCGCCGGCCTTTTGTATTATAGGTCGTGCAGATATAATATTTCCGTTCCCTGCTGGACGTCTGGCGTTTGATCGGCGTGAGACGGCTGCCGCAGTCCTTGCAGAAGAGACAGCTTCCAAATAGATTGGGGATTTCCGAGCCAGGCCACGGCCCGTGGCTGCCGCGATAATTCGTCCGATTACGCTTTTCCTTTAGTTCCTGCACCAGAGCAAATGTCGCCTTATCAATGATAGTCGGGTGGTGATCCTCAAAAATAATCTGTTCTTCTTTTGAGACTCGCTTATCCTTCCCGTGAACCGTGTTTCTTGCTCTTTTTTTCAAGCGGAAAGTTCCGATATAAAAATCATTATCCAGAATTTCCTTGATCATGCTGTCAGACCACCTGGAGGCAGTCGCCCGTTTCGACAGGCGTCCCTCCTCCAGCTCGCGCTCCCGCTGTATCATGGAAGGAGTCGGTTTTCCCTGTTCGGTCAGATAAACGGAAATTTTACGGTATCCGGAACCGGAAAGATAGAGATCGTAAATCTCTTTTACAACATCAGCTTCTTTGGGCATAATCTCCAGGATCGTTTTATCCTTTTCGTTTCTCCGGTAGCCGAAGGGCGGTCTTGTGATCAGAGTCCCTTCTTTCTGTCTGGCTCCAATGGCTCGTTTGATTTTCCTGCTGGTATCCTTTACATATCGCTCATTGAACCATGTCTTAATTCCGATGGTATCGTCGCTGGAATCCGTAGAGTCATAGTTATCGTCGATGACGATCAGATGCTTTCCACGCTCCTGAAATTCATCCAGCAAAAGTAAAACCTTTGCGTTATGCCTGCCCAGGCGCGAGAAGTCTTTCACATACACGGCATCAATATCCTTGTCCAGGTCTTCCATGAGCTGCTGAAATCCAGGACGGTCAAAAATATAGCCGGAGATGCCGTCGTCCTCATACCAGCGATCGATCGTAACACCCTGCTCGGCAG
>JAJQCO010000121.1 GCA_021202655.1 Clostridiales bacterium
ATACACCACTCTCCTGCCGGATGAAGCCGGAGTGGAAGTCAGCAAGACGCTGAGCCCGGAAGAGTCAATGCTTTTATATCTCTACCAGAACAGCGGGAAAGCCGGGAAAACTGCCATTCTTACTAAAGCAAAAACAGAATATTACCGAATGCAGGCGGCGGTACTGAACCGTCCGCTGAAAGCTGCAGAAGAAACGGATGATGAATCGGAATACAGCCAGATGTCGCTCTCCTCGTTTCTTAATACAAATATGTAGATCAAGATTTTTAGTTGGAACGAAAAAAGCCCGCCGGATTAAGGCGAGCTCAGCGATTAGGTGCTGCGAAACATCAGGTGTTCGACCGCTGAAAGAGATAGTTGCTGACGGAAGCCAGCGCATGCAAACAACACATGACCGGAACGTATTCGTCCTCAGCTACTGATTTCTTATGGGTAATCTTTTTGTATACAGGAACCCCGAAGACCCATGCAGCCCACGCAAAAATGGACGCCCAGCACAACACATACAATTTCTTTTTCTTCATGATATCTTTCTCCCTTCCGTTTATATTAACGCATCACGCCGTATACGTATGCGTATTTCCAGCATCTTCCCATGAAATTTCCTCAATGAACGCATCGGCCACATGTTTTGCCTTAATTCCGATTCCTATCAGAACCAGGCTTATTACAAGCAGTCCGGCCAATGCCCCAATCAATACAGCTTTGCTTTCCCTCATGATTTCTCCTTTCTCCATGCGTCAATTCTGCGTCAGTTTACTACCGGCTCCGCGTCTGAGCCCTGCAGCGGAACCTGATCAGCAATATCAGCGATTACAACGTAATCATGATTATGGCGTTTGAGGATATAGTAAGTATCTTCATCGATTGGTATCTGCTCTTTATGCCCGTCGAACCGGATTTCTGCAGAATATCTGCTCTCCTCATCCGGAGTAACCGCAAGGCAGGACCGAGCTTCTGTCTGATACACGTCCCACCAATCACTATGTATTACTGTCAGGTTGTTGCAATGTACCTGTCGGATGGTTGCGATACCGGGCACCTCAAACAGATATCTGATCCCGGTGTTTTCTTTGGCGGCATCTGTATATGGCTCTTCGATCCGACGGAGTTCCCTGTTAATATTTTCTGAGAGCTGCTTCTCGTAATCTGCTCTGATATGCTGGATTTTCCTGTGTGTAAGATACCATACAACAGCGGATATGCAGGTTGGGATAAACAACGACAGCAGCGTATCTGTATTGTTCGCTATCGTCTGCGACTTTTCTAGGGCACAATCGAGCAAGGTCGAAAACAAAAACAGCCCGCAAAATGTAAGGATTACAAAAGCCGGGAATCCGATCAGATCATATATAAGGGCCTCCTTGTTTGCCGCCCGTTTGTTCTCCTCATAGAGAGCTTCGCAGGCTTCTTTTGCTTCCTTGATCATGTGGTTGATTGCTTCCGCATCTTTTTTCGGTATATCTGTAATGATTTTTCTCATAGCGTTTTCCTCTTACGCATCCTCCCCGAACCCTCCAAACCCCTTTGGCAGCATAAACTCATCGCTGTCTATGATGTCGGTATACTCCGCCTCCGGCGGAATCGTGCGGAATCCATTCTGTACATTTACAAAATCCGCAAACCGGCTATCCTTCGAATCATATCCAAACAGTTCCGGAAGCAGCACATTCCCCCGCAGTTTGTAATTGCCTTCTTCATCCTGGCTGACTCCAAATGCCATAAAACACGGGATCTTCAATGCGTTGCACTGCTTCCGGATTTCATCTATTTTTTCTGCAACGCTGTAATTGTATTTTGCTTCCAAATTGTCCATCGTGCGGACACCTCCTGATTATTCTCATATCAGTGAGGATGGCGTGTGTTCTCCGCCCTCCTCTTACTGAAATTTTAAGCCGCCAAAGAGCTGGGCAAGGCTTCCGATGTCATCATCCGTATCATCGTTATCCGGCTCTTCCTGTCCTGTCTCATCCGGCTGTACCTCCTGCTGCCCTATATACTTTGTTTCCTGTTCCTCATCCACTGCTGTTGATCCTTCATCTTCTTCCGGTTCCAGGAAACTGGTCTGTCTCTCTTCTGGGACAGATGGCGGATCCTGATCAACCTGTTTGACAAACCGATCGCCTTTATCGTCCTGCGCTGTCTCATCCAGTAAATCCTTTTTTTTCGGTATCGGCTGCCTGGCGGCTGCCTTTTTATGCTTTGCCGCACATATCTGTACCGCAGACTGTCTCAGAGGCACCTTCACATTCTGGCCGTCATCAAAATAAATCGGAGCCAGGATGTTAATTAGATAGGCACGGAGCAGGGTTTTGATAAAAGCAGGGCGCTTATATTCCTTGATACTCAACAGCAAGGCTGTCTCCTTTTTCATCCGGTCATCAATCGTCAGATGGCAGGGGCCGGGGGCGGTCTTATCTTCGGTGGGGATGGCATCCACAACGTCAATCCCGGACGGGTCATAGACAGCACCTGCCACGTAGCACCGCAAGACATCACGCACAATGTGCGCAAACTCGCGGGAGCCGACGGTCATATATAAGGAAAGCAAGTCATAATCATGTGCGCGGTACAGCCGGATTTTTACCCTGATCATGCCTGAGCCGCAAAGCGGCTGAGAGCATAGATAAAGTATCCGCGTACATTGGATAACAGGTAAGGAAGTGTCGGATCGCCCTGGTTACCGGGAAGAATGGTTACCGTTTCGCAATCCTGCAGGTATTCGTTATTTGTGAAATAGTCCTTCCATGCCTCTCCGGTGCCGCCGGTCAGTACCAGATAGTCAAACTCAACTGGTGGATTATAGATTTCCATGATCCGGTCAATCGCCTGATTGCAAATTTTCATGGAGTGTTTCTCCAGTATATCCCCAAACGGGACACGGGAATATTTCCTGCCCTCCCGCTTAATGATCTGGCCACTTTCCAAAAACTGCTGCATCGCTGGTACCGCAACCTCGAAATTATATCTCTGGAAGATTTCATCCGCAGTATCTTTTAAGACCTGCTTCATAGAAAGCTCCGGGAATGTCTGGCAGAGATCGCGGTTTACAGTCTGGCGGATCATCGGGAACATGTCCATGGTGCCAAAACCCGGATCAATGATCAGCATGCGGGAAGAAAAGTACCGGACGGCATCCGGCATCAGCTTCATGTTCCGGTCTGTTGAGATCGAAAACAGGGTTCCCTCCGGCTGGTCAATCAAAGCCACATCTTCTCTCCCCAGTGTAAAGGAAAAGGGCTCCCACGGCTCATCCCCGAACCGCACTTCAAACTCATGATGCCCGCACATGACATCAAGCAGATCTGCAGTATCGGAAGCCATGTATTTCGGAGGCAGCCCGGTCTGGATCTTTAAGGTTTTCCCCGCCGGGTTCCCACAGGCGTTCTTTCGAATTCCGCAGGCGATTCCGACTCTCATGATCACCTTGTACATCGGGGAATAATATCTGGATCTGCCATAGATCGCAAGCGATCCGGCCGATGTATCAGAGACAGAAATCCGGTTCTGTGCTCCTGCCCCCACATCCCAGACTACTCCGTTTTCATCCCGATACTGGATGTTCCGTGTATCTCCTGTCCCTGCCACGGAAATACGGGACTGTCCCATACTCTCCGCCGCATATGCCGGAAAACAGGTGATTGCGTTTCCGCTGAATGTTTTTACACCAGAATAACCGATATCCAGCCCGACCGGCCAGATCCCTCCTACCTTGCGGTTGTCCGCTTCCATGAAAATTGTACGTGTGCGGTAATTATTTGTATCCATTCAAACATCGCGCCCACTAGGCGCAGCCTCCTTTCTGATTGTGCTGCCAGCGGTTCTCAGCCGTTGGCATATCAGCTAACTTCTGACTATATTATGACAAATCTGATTTTTGATAGGAAACTCCAGAACAGAAATTTTGGGACGATAGAATATTTTTTTTCTGTGAATACTCCTGCTCGTGGCACACGAAAAAAGCACCTCATTTCTGAGATGCTTCGAATATACAAAAAGTCCCGCCTGGTTGCGCATAAGGCAGGACAAATTGCCCTGCCAAAACATTACTTTGTCTCTTCTATATTACTAACTTTCGAAATTCAATATGGTACTGATTTCTAATCACCCTGATATACCTTATTTTACAGCTTTTTGCATATTTCAGACCAAGATACGCATCTTGGGTGCTGTTGCCGATTGCCATGGAATAATACAATCGCTGCTTTTCGTTCTCCTTTTGCACTGCCTGCACTACAGCCTGTATGCACACTTCGTTTCCTTCTGCAAAAATATTATCCCCGCCACTCATGTACACGATTCCACCGTTATGCTCGATGACGTTCACAAAATTTTTAAGTGTTTGCTGGATTGAAGCGCTAAACCCTTTCAGTTCCTCCAGCCGTTCTTCCAGAATCAGCCGCTGAAGTTGTACGCCCACAGAATCCCCATCAATTGCGATATACATATGCTTGTGATCCTTTGTTTTTAATATTCGTCAGTGATTCTGCCCGATAAAATCCCATACCTCCCGATTCATGTGTAATCGTTTCAACACTTCAATCGATAAGGTGATGACCGTCCTTGCCTGTTCTTCCGTCAATGAAATACGCTGCTTGGAGTAATGTGCTGAAATATTTCGATACTCGCGCAAGGTGGCCAACAAATAAGGCACAGTGGTAATATCCACAAGTTCCTGTTTTTCCCCATCTGTTTTATATTTTTTAACAAAATTCTTCAGTCCTTCGATAGGATCCTTTTTCGGTTCTATGACAACCTTTGCCTGCGCGCAGAACTGTTGGCAATGTTTGTCTGTCTGGATATACTTAAACAGCGCATTGATGATAATTTCATTGCCGATTGTTGTGTTATTTACTACGCTTCTGAAATCAGAGGAAGCGAAAAATTCTCCGATACCGGTAGTGATACCATCGTACATTGCCCGGAACGGCCCAGAGCTTGTGCGCTCATCCTCTGTAAAAAGCTGCTCGATTTCTTCGCTGTAATAGATCAAATCAAAGTAGCTGATTTTAGAGAGGTTCCCCATACAGTTAATCGGACGCATCTTAATGTACTCATAGTCTTGCCCATATACCATAACGTCCTTAGGTGCGGTCTTTAACAGCAGATAGTACACACGATCAATGCGGCATAAGTTGGCCGCCATATATAACATAGAAGATGTTGATTTTTGTCCATTACTCAGATCTACAATTTTTTCATCTTTATCAGCGAAAACCATAGCCAGTTTGTTTTCATCAATTGTACCATCTTCATTGATCAGGATTCCAACCCGGATGACATTTCCGAAATATTTCCGGTAAATTGCCATCTGTTCATTCTGCAGACGCTCACTTGCTACACTGTCAAAAATTACAACTTTTGTGATTAAAAGATCTGGTTCTGTTTCCCGTATTGTGCGGGCGACAAGCTCTACGGTCCTCATGTTCAGATTTCCAATGGTATATAAAGTGGCCATATGCTATATCCTCATCTTCTGTATATTATTAACGCTAATACAATCATATCGCATTTTAACAGAAAGTACAACCTTTTCTGTTCACCGGCATGATGGCTTCGGCAGATATTTTGCGCAAAAATAAAGACAGAGCAATGTACTCTGTCTCTTACATGGCGTTAGCAGTTTTCTTGTGGGTCTTTGCAGGGCTATTTAATTGCATGAGCACACTTCGAACAGTGTTTCTCATCTGTCCATGGACTATCCATATGATTACCGCAGACTGGGTAATCTCCGTATTTTTCGACAGCTGCAATAGCAATTTCTACCGCAAGCCTCTCTTTTCCAACAAGAACATTATCGCTCAGCAGCCTTGTAAGCTGTGTAATCACCTCAGGGTTTGTCATTATTATTAACTCCTTTTTGTCTTTTCGAATTTGAAACTCTCATATTCCATTTTTTAACATCCTGCGCCGTTGCCCCACACTCGCTGCAGACAACAACATAGCTTTTATATGCTACGCCGCCGCAAAACGGGCACGGTTTCAAAATAACATTAGTATTTAACATATGTGGTCATCACTCCTTATCATAGTACAGCCGAAATTCTCTTTTTACAGCCCTCATAATTCTGACTCTTTCGTTCTGGTTGATTTTCATTTCCTTAAGAGTCCTCTGATGGCGTTCTTCTGCCTCTTCCGGCGTTTCAGGCTCCCATCCGTATTTTTCTTCCATCTCTTTTCTTACCGTCTCCCATGTGACCCACCGCTCCGGATGTCCTTCTACCTCGGCTATTCTTTCCGTAATAATCTGTGCTTCCTCATCCGCTGTTTCTTCTTGGGTCTCCTGCTCGTAGCCGAAAAATGTCATCTCGTCATAGATCGCCTTTGCTACTTCATCAAGACCGTACTCTCTGATAGAGATGTTCGCTACATACGACCCAAGGATTTCAGCCCATGGAGTAAACTCAAAAGAATATACTTGGACATATTTCCTCTCGAATTCTTCCAGTGGTATACATTCACTCTCCGAGTCATCATAATCCGCAATGTATATCTCTTTTTTCAGATCCTCCAGATGAAACAGGGAGGCATCCAGATATTCTGCCCCGTCATCCAGGTCAACACATTTTGTACAGACTATGACCATATTCTGATCCGGACAATCCGTATTGTCTGCAAGCATCTTCTGATAGCAGCTTTCGATGTGAAGACGCAGTGCTTCCCGTTCGATATCTTTTTCTTCTTCTGTATTTGTATTGTTAATATTGATATCTTCGGCATTCTCTGCGAGAGATCGCGCAATTTTCTTATAATCTGCTTTCTCAAATAATTCTTTTATCCTCATAGCGTTCTTCCTTTCCTGCTATGGCTTAATTGTACCGTATTCCGGATAGCACGTCAATCAGGCTGGTTGTGTTTTTAGCGGCATTGCCGCTCTTTTGCGTCCATTGGACGCCTACAGTATACAGGTAAATCCACGTTGCTGCAAATTGGAGGTCATTACATATTGTCTAAAGCATCGGGGCTTTGCCGCCAAAATGTAAATAATTCTGAAACATCATTTTCCAGAACAAAAAAACTATTTTGAATCACACAGGAAAGAGTA
>JAJQCO010000237.1:0-889 GCA_021202655.1 Clostridiales bacterium
GTTCCTTCATATGTCCAGTGATCTTTGCTTTCTTTTTAATCAGATCCCGTTCTGATTTTGTTCCTTTTCTGCGGACATTTTTACCAATGGTCATGGATGTCCGTCCTCCGTCCCGGCTCTGTAACACACCAGCCTTGGTCAGAACCTTGCGGTAAGACGCCAGACTTTCATGCCAGAGCGTTGGCTCGTCCATATCAAAATATCCGAAGTTGTTCCTTTTGATAATATCGCCGAAAACACGGATTTCATCCGGTGATAAATCTATGGAGATCCGTCTCATTGTTTCTTGTACCAGAGGCGCCACCATCACAGAGGAAGCGGCATTTAGGCCAGCAAGCATGCTCTTATTCTGCACCATCCGGATCCCTTTAGCCATACCGGAATCATCTTCAATTACACTTGTAAAAGCTTTTACAACTGCTTTGTCAAATGTATCGTGAAGACCAAATTCGTTTGCTGATCCCATTTTATTCGTAGAAATTTTAATTTTTCTATCTCCAAGTTCCATGCTGGATCGAATCCGGTCTTCAAAGGACATACCTTCATCGCCTTGTCTTCCGGAAGCGCCGGATTTCACTTTCCCTTCCTTGCTGCTTTTCAGTACATCTTTTCCGAATGCAATGGACACCCCATCTTTTTCGGTTAATTTGTCTCCGGCAAGTTTTTCCCCTTCTCTTATTCTATTGTCAAGGTTCACAGCGCCTTTTAGCGCATCTGTTTTCCCATCAGTCAGAGGATTTTTCAATTGATCAGCACCTGTGCCCGAAAACCAATTTTCCATCTCCTTTCCAACGGTTCCTTTTTCTCCTGTTTTTTCTTTTGTGGAGAAGTCGGTTTTAAACGGATTTTCGCTTGATTTCTTTTTATCCGTCGCAGCATTGATATTATC
>JAJQCO010000237.1:899-7043 GCA_021202655.1 Clostridiales bacterium
GAATAAAGGATCGCCCTGATATTATCAGGGCGATCCTTTATTCCGACTCCGGGGTGGCTGTTCTCTGTATTATTCAGATCAGACGGATGCTGTGTCCCGTCACTTCCTTTTAAGCCTTTTGCATCCGATACCTTTGATGCATCATTCGACTTCACAGCAGATTCCGTCTGTTTGTTTGGAGAAAAGTCCGCCGCAAACGGATTCCCCTGCGTTTCTGTACTGCCAGACTGCGTGCTTCCAATGCCTGTTTTTGCATCAGGCATACTATTTTGCGGCTGAACAAAACTATGATGTTCCTGGTCTTCGCGGAATGCTCCTGCCCCTGAGCCTTTTATACCGCCAACAGCATTCGATTCAGGCACATCCTGTCCGCCAAATTCCGCATTTCCGCGCATTTGATCAGTGGACAGATTCCGGAATTGTTCATTTTTCTGGGTACCAAAGAAAAACTCTGTGCCTTCTGGTGACAGCGGACTACCTTGAGACACATATCCCGCCGCTTCGCGGCTCTCCGACTTCGGCGGTTCTGATGCCTGCGGTCTACCAAAAGCTGTACTGGCATCTGTCTGACGCGCCGAATCGCTGACATCTGCTGTTCTGAGCTGACTATAATCCGGTGCATCGAATGAAAACTCTGTCCCCTCCGGTGCCTGTGGACTTTCAGTCCTTGCTGCAACCGCCGCTTCGCGGCTCTCCGCCTTCGGCGGTTCTGGTACCACGGCCTGGTTAAACTGAGAATCTTCAGCCTGATATACCGGTTTCTCCACAGATTTCGTTCTGTCTGTAGACCACGCTTCAAAGGTAAAACCGGTATCTTCAGGAGTCAGTGATTCGGGAGGCCTTGCTGGTTCTGGCCTGTCAGGGGTATATACAGTTTCCTGATGGCTGTATATTACCTGTTCCTGATATGTATTGGATTCTGCCGCTTCGCGGCTCTCTGACCGGTATTCTCCACCCGAAGTCATTTCAGAAGGATGATCGATGGTAACAGAATCTGGTTCCTGTGTAACAGACTGTGAACCATGGATATCCCCGATTTGCGGGGATCCAGCTTCATATGAGTGTTGTTCCTGAGAACCGAAGAAAAAGTCCGTATTTTCAGGGGCGACAGGCTCTGTCTGACGGCCTGTTTCCGCATGAGTTTCGGAATACGCTTCTATTTCGGCCTGCTTAGATGCTGAATCATTCTCATCATGAGAATAGGAACCATCGTTGTCAATCTGTATGCCGGGTTCTGAGCCTGGATATTCAATCGTGCCCGTTTCTGCAGTGTCCCTGGTCGGGTTCTCATACCGTTCATATCCGGAATTATTGTTATTCGGTTTGTTATCTGATGCGGGTTTCTGTTCTTCTGTAAAAGAAAAATCTTCGTTTTCCGGCTGGTTATAAGAATCATTTTCATCGGATCCATGGGAATAAGAAATCGGTTCTGTGTGGGCATAAGTTTCTTCATGAAACGATGCATCCTGATATGCCGGTGTAATTTCGCTCTGTTCTACATGACCGCCGGGTTCTCCCTGGTACCTATCCGAAGGTTGATCTGATTCAGCGGTATTTTCTGCGTCTGTACTGTGATCCGAATCATTAATTTCTTCCGCTACATGCATAGCCTGTTCAACAACCTCGACAGCGGCTTCTGTATCTACAATAGTTTCCGCTGCTTCCACTGCAATGTCGGCTGTTTCACTGACCAGGGCTGCGGCTGCTGCCGCTTCCGCGGCCTGGTATGCAGAAGAAGCCGCTTCGGCTGCCTGTGCCGCGATCATCTCCGCTTGTTCCATGGCTGCCTGATTGGCGGCATCTGCCGCACGCATGGCTTCCTCAGCCGCTAATGCCGCCCCAGATGTATCATCTGACTGTTCGCTTTCTGTATGTCTTTTCCCTTTTTCGTCTGACCGTTTTTCGTCTCGCTCTTCGTTGGACTCTCCCAGCTCATGCTCTGCCGCTTCGTCCAGTTCATCGAGTTCCCGTTCGCTTCCAACCCGAAATTCTACTGTTTTTGTGATTCCATTTTCCGTATATTCTACGATACCGATATATGTACTTGTATTGCCATCAATTTCCGGATTTTCAATTTTAAAACTGTTGGAAGATATAATTCGTTCGTAGCCGTCATCGTAGGTTGCAAGGACGGTAACGTCTTCATTCGGGATCGTATAGGTTCCGGTATCCGGATTAAGCGGTATATGCTTCGCATCTTTTAAATCCGTCCCGGTGTATCTGGCAGTAATAGCGACCAGAACCTGGTCATCCTGATCCGGTCTGTCTTTCTGCTTTTCTTGTTCATCGGTATCTACTTTATCTCTGTCCTCTGTGCCAGGACGTTTGCGTCCCAGTTCATCTTCCAACTCTGCCTCATCTTCCATAAATTCCGGCTGTTCCTGATGAATCAGGATATCCTTATGAGACATAATCATCTGGAAATCTTTTTTATCTATAATATAGCTGCCGGTAAATTTCTCCAGGTAGGACGCGTTGGCATAAATATACTTGATTTCATGGTCATCCATGATTCGACGGAATTCGTCTTCTTTTCCGCTTAAAACTGTAATAACCATGAAATCTTCCGGACTGTCTTCAACTGTCATCTGCAGTTTCAACAGTTCATCTGCAGCTTTGTAGTCTTCTTCAAAAAGTTTGAACTCTCTGCGTGCTTTTAAGAATCGCAGGAATTCCGTAATCGACTGTGCGACCAGCTGGAGTACCTGCTGTTGGACTTTACTGTCATTCGTCATACTTTTTCCTCCTTCCTATCTCACGAATTCCGACCGGCCAGTATGTTTTAACCTATTCAATCTCCTGGCTGTGGCTTCATGGATGCTTTCTTTGCACAGTCCCGCCCGGATTTCGGCAAGCTCTGCGATTTTCATGATCCGGTCTTCAGAAAGGTCAGATCTTTTATATCCCGCAATAATCAGTTCTTTTACTGTTCGCCCGGATATCGGTTTACATACTTCCGGCTCTGAAAGGTTTTCTGCAAGCGACATAGCGCCTGCCGCTGCTTCCTCTTTACTCTCTTCCGGAAATTCCGTCAGGTTCCAGAGCGCTGTCCCCGAATCAAAGATTGGCGCCGGACCAAAAAACTGGCATGAACGAACGTCATAGAGGAATCCAAAGTTTCCAAAATGTCGGTCGGTGTTGGCGATCAGATAATCCAGATACCGGATCGTATCCAGCAGTTCCCTGTAATATGGGATATGGAAGGTTTTACAGCATTCTTCCAGGTGCATATCCTGTGTGAGATATGGAGGACGCCGGATAGCGGACATGAGATCTGCTGCTGAGACAAATTCCGTTCCTTCCCGGATGAAGTTCTTACAGACACTGACCGGCTTCCCTTTAAAATCCCCAACCTCATATGTCACGTATGGAACCCGCGCAATTTTTGCCAGAATTGACGATGCTATATTTTCATTGTGGGGTTCCTCATAGTCCGGGGCGGAACCGCCTTTTAAAAGGTAGGCGTCTCCGTTTCTCTCCCGCCATGTTTTCGGCAGTTGGCCGTTGGTGGTAAAGTCCGGGGAATAGAGATTCGGGTCTTCGCACGCAAAGCCGAACGACAAGTATCCGATATCATTGGAAAACCCGGTCTTCCGGAAGCCAATGGCTTCCCACTGGGTAGAATCGCCTATAGGGCGAAACCAGTAGCCGTCAGTAAGAGACTGTCCGTAAGAATAAAGCGAAGCGTCAAAAATATCTTCACCAATCACATTTGTCAGATAGGACAGTCCCTTCCGATAGGAAGGGATCATGCGGCGCACAATCCATTTCCCCATGGCGCGTGCCGGATCATTGGTTCCACGAATCATAAACGGAACCCGTTCCGGATCAAGGATTCTGATATGACGAACCATGTCTGTTCCGTAATCGGTGTCAAGGCTCAAGATCGCCGCTTCATATTCGTAATTCATGAGTATATACTGCATTGTTTCGATCACCTTCTTACACAGATAAGAAGCAGATGACCTGCTCCTGGATAATACAATTATGAAAAATCAGATTTGCAATTAATTTTGGCCAAACTAAAAGCTGCCCGGATGGACAGCTTCTATAGCAATCTCCTTAGATGAATGGGAACCAAACATCAGCCAGGAGTTCCGAACGGATTCCGCCTGCTCCCATGATCCTGCAAAACAGTCCTGTGGACTTCTGCCTCAGTGTCGGATGTTCGATACTCATAGCCTCAATCTCTGCCATGAGATCAGATTTCCTGGTTAGCTTTGTAGCCATTAAATCACAGTCACGCTGGAAATGGGCATACTGTTTATCTTCATTCAGCGGGAATCGGAATCCAGCCGCTTCTTCAAAAATCTTCAGGAACGTTGCCATATGCTCATAGCAGAACTCCTCTGAAGCCTTCTTGCGTGCGTCCCAATGTGGATAATACGAATTATGCTCATCCTGCTCCCACGTATATCCCATGCGGATTGCGCAGGCAGAAGCAAGGATCGTAAAGTTCTGGAATATCTGTGGGTCTCCAATAATCGCCTCCGTGATCTCCACAAAATCATTGCTGAAAGAATTGCACAGATCAGCAAATGTCCGTGTGATGCGGGTTCCCTTTTCAGTACTGTCAAACAGGTTTTTTTTCAGATCATCCATAATCTTTATTGTTGTATCTTTCATGATCTTTCTCCTCCGTATCAATAGTCCAGCTGGGTATCCCAGTCTATGTCGTCAAGCAGTTTTCTGGCAGTGTCCTTTACCATCTCGCTCAAATCAATGGTCTTTACACTGTGTTTCGTGATTACGGTTGCGCCAGCTGCCAGGTAGTTCAGCTTCTCGTGCCCTACTTCCTCGATGATGACCGCATCATCTTCTGCAACAAGATCCTGTAAGGCATTCTGGAACGCTTTGTCCGTATTGTTGTCTTTGGTGATCTTAAAACCGATGTATCCGGTTCCTCCGAACGCATGCTGTCTGCCTTCGGAAAAGTCTTCGATATCATCGGATCCTTTCTTCAGCTTTTCCATGAACGGCGCCCACTTGCTTTCGTCCTCAATTTCAAAGTAATTCGTTCTGATCCAACTGTTGTAATTTGCCATTGTATGATTCTCCTTCTCTTAATCTAAATTGGTATCATATTTTGTGTAATAATCGATCAGGGCTCGTATCCCTCCGGCATCGATCGTAAGTACCTTTGTATCTCCTGCATGATGGCTGAGCCGGGCACCGTAATGCTCCGTATTCTCATTCGTCTCATGTTTCAGCATCTTTGTAAGCTGTTCGACCTTATATTTGTCTCCCATTTTTATCCCTCCCCTCATACAAACCGGATCTTAGACATAACACTGCCGACAGACAGGATTGTTGTGGCAATCTTCTCCGGTGTATCATCCGTATAGACCCGAACACCATCCCAGGAACGGTGTATGTCGTTTGTACCCTTATGGACACACTTCACGCAGCCCACGGTTGCTCCGGTTCCTTTCTGGACTTCACGTAAATTCACGTTGTAGTCATCCAGGAATACATCTCCATATCCCGCACCGATCTGTTTTAACAGATCCGATTTTTTGCAGTTATCGTATGTGACATAGAGCCGATGATCCCGGTCAATGAATGGAGCTTCTTTATCCAACCAGTATTCCTTATCCGGAATCGCATGAGGCAGATTTAATGCTGCGGAAAGCGTAAAAAGTTCTACGCCGTGTTTCTTTAAGAGCCTCGCCGCTTCAATGATGTTTTTGTGTGGCCTTCTATGGCGCATATAGCCGGGTGCCATAACGGTATCCATTGGAGTACCGGTTTCCCAGATATTCATGGTGCCGTCCATATCCAGTATCACTTTCATGCGGCAACCCCCTTTTCCATCTTGACCATAGCCCGTACTCTTCTCTGCATCCGATCGTTTCCAATTCCCTGACGGATTGCTGCTTCTTCCAGGTAATCAATACCGGTCTCCCCTACCACACGGATCACATCCGGCGCGGCAAGAACGGTAAACTCTGAAATCCGACCAAATCCACCTGGGAATGATTCCGTGACCTTATAGACAGCGAAATCTTCACCACGGCTTTCCATGCGGAACGCCAGAGATTCTGAAGGAAGCGCATAGGACTTCATCGCCTCCATCATGATCCGGAAAAAACTCCCGTTGGTTACGTTTCGTGTTACACTTTTCATTATTTTTGTCCCTCCTTC
>JAJQCO010000103.1 GCA_021202655.1 Clostridiales bacterium
GTATGGAATTCGCAAAAAATATAGAAATAACATTTATAATGTGTTATAATTAAAATTTATGATTATCTTAGGATTTTTGAAACACAGAAACAATCACAGGAAACGAACGGTTGATTCTTGTACCAGCGTCACATTGGATAAAAAAATGATAAGCGCCTGCCAACATCCTCTCATGCTATGAAAAAGTATAAGAGAAATGTTGGCAGGCGTCTGTTTTGCCATAGCATACGGAAGGAGCTGCCGGTGGCAGGTCCTGTAGTTTATGAAATGATCCGTCAGACCACTGCCTCTACTAACAGCTTATCGCCCAGAACGATATCCCTCACTCCAATCTCCTTTTTTCTGTTAAAATTGAAGCTGAGCATGTAGCCCTTGTTCAGATGAAAATAATTCAGATAAGCGGTCAGCTGTTCTTCGCCCCGTTCATTGTAAGCATTGCCGCGCCATATTTTCATCTCAATGATGAACTGTTCGCCCCGATAATCAATGACCAGATCCATCCGCTCCCGGTTTCTGGTCTGTGCCTCCACATAGCTGTTCCCCACGCCATTGATAATGGGTTTCAGGAACAGAAGAAAATACCTCCGTCCGGCGTCCTCCAGGAATGTTTCATCCTGATCGCCATAAAGATCGTTAAAGGTTTCCACAAACTTCTCCAGGATGCGGCGGACATTCAGATGACCGTCTATAACAAAGTGGTTACCCGGATTTGTGCCCTCCGCATAGATATCACTGTTCTGCTCCTTAAATTTCAAAAGAAAATAATTATACAGCCGTGTCTCAAAGATGCGGTTTGCAATGACTGCATGAGAGCCCTCGATCCGGACAAAGCCAAACATCTGACCGGTTCGAATCGCCGGATCATCCGGATTGTAGGCGATGCTCTGTCCCTGGAATAACAGGCGAGAGATCATGACGCTCAGTTCCGGATAATCGGTCAGCTTATCTATCAGTGAGTCAAATAACGGATTTTGTTCGTTAAGCAGCAGCTTGACTGCTTCCAGAAAACCGTCCTTTGTCCATGCAGCGGTCTTGTCTGTTTTGAAAATCTGTTCATCCAACAGCTTGCAAAGGCGGGACACCAGATAGGGATAGCCGGATGTATAATCAAACAAAAGCTGCGACATTTCATCTGTGTTCATTCCTGTGTGGTAATCAGATTCGTATTCATCCAGCATTCCGGTAATATCTTTCTGTGAAAAGCTCATATCCACCAGGAAATCTACCGCAATATTATATGGAGCAAGCTCCATATAATCCCGCGCGCAGTCGTCAAATGGGAGCAAGCTCCCATTTTCCTCGTTGCCAACGCGAATATTCCATGGACTGTTTGTCTTGTGTTCTTCATCCGGGCGTATTTTTCGCCGAATGCTGCGGACGTCGTAAACGCCTGCCAGGATTACCGACTGAAAGGTCGGGGTAATGTCCCGGTCAAGATAAGCGGCTCTCAGCTGAGACAGAAAGTCCAGAAAGACCTGATTGTTTGATGCCGTGTCCACCTCGTCGATGATCAGGACAAGGGGGCGTTTTGCGTGTTCACACCATTCGCTGAAGCATTCCAGAAGCTCCGCCATACGTGCCTGTCGGTCTGTCCCGTCCGCCAGGAAATCTATCTGTGCCCGGACTGTTTCCGGGACATCCGTCATTCGCCGGATTCTTTTTCGGATTTCTCTGGCAAACGCCCGTACAAAGGCATTTCCACTTTCAAATTCTACGGATTCGATACGCTGGAAATCCAGACGGATCACGGTATCGCTGTCCTGCAAATAGGTTTCCAGCGCCTGCAGCGTTGTTGTCTTCCCGTATTGCCTGGCTCGGTTGATGATAAAATAATCGCCGCGGTCTACCATGGCCTTGATCTCTTTCAGGCGCGAGGTCAGGTCCACCATGTAGTGCCTGTTTGGGTTACATGCGCCGTTCACGTTAAAAAACTTTGCCCTTGGTCATCCTGCCTTTCCTTCGGGAACTCCGTCTCTATATCTATCAGTCTACCATAAGGGCTTCGGTTCAGCAAGACGATTTTGCGTCGGAGAATTTATCATCATCACTACGATAGCTGACATAGCCGTCATGCAACGCATCAGGGAGCACGAAGGGTGTCGAAAATAGATACTAATATTAAAAGTTAAGAAAATAATATGTAAGACAGTTGATAAATTCGAAACTCTGATGTATAGTAGAAACATGAATGATCTTGATTTGTCATAACATACGGAAGGAACTGCCGGTGGCAAATTCTGTGATTTAGGAGGGCTGAACATGGTTGATATGAATACAATAATTGCCAATAATATCTCGGCGCAATTAAAAAAGCAAAACAAAAAACAGACGGAGCTTGCGGAAGGGATCGGCGTAACGAAACAGGTTGTCAATAAAATACTGAACGGGTCCAGAATGGTGAATGCCGTGGAACTTCATCGTATTGCAGATTATTTTCATGTTACTATGGAGGAATTGGTAACGGCATGCGCGGAAGGCCAGAACGTAAATGTGATTAGAGCATTCATGGGGCAGGTAAAAACAGATGCTGCCAGAGAAGCGCTGTCTGTCGCGGATGAATTAGCAGATATGATTCTATTTCATGCAAGAGTAAGGGAAAATTCGACAGCTATGATGCAGACGTGGGAGATTTGAATATGTATAAGGCATTAGATAACAGTCTTTTTGTAAAAGACAAAAATAAATTTGATCAGTTACGGGAAAGAGCGGACGGTTTCAACCTGAATTATAATGGATCGAATATCATTCAGGATGATATTTTTCATGTGATAGAAAACTACACGAAAAAAAAGGGGATGCCATTTGAATTTTTGCGTTATCCGATTGATGACAATGACCTGTGTGCGTGTACATTCGTCCGGGGCGGCAGAATTTTTTTGCTGTTAAATTGTAACATGGCTCTTGCAAAACAAATTTTTGCTGCCGGACATGAGTTGTATCATATCTGGTGTTATCTTGAAGACGAAGGTCAGGAACTACTGCAAAAAGGTTCTATTCTGGCCTCAACAACGATTGATAATTCTGCAGATGAACAGGAAGAGATGGAGGCAAATGCATTTTCGGGTCTTTTGTTAGTCCCTGCGGATACGCTTTGTCAACAAATCAGAATATATGGTATTTCCGCTTCAAAAATAAATGTTACCGATATTGTGATGCTGATGGAAATTTTTGCAGTACCATATAAGGCAATGATATTGCGTTTATATGAAGAATCTATTGTGACCGAAGATCAGGCGAGAAGCCTGTTTTGTATCACCGGCGAAGAAATAAATCATCAGATAGAACTTACAGGAAGGGCAAAACGATGGCTTGATAAGCCAAAAGGAGTGGAAAAATTTGGAAGCCTGTTAGAAAACATGACATTGAATCATGAAAACGGTTTTTTACAAAAGAGCAGATTTGAAAGTGATCAGAGGCGAATCCGGGAAATACAGAAACTGTACCATCTGGAATAGGAGGTGCAGAAATGGACAAGAAAAAGTATGCCATTCTGGATACAGACTTTGTATCCAAATCAAATATAATAATGGCTGACTCCGGTCAGGTGCTTGCGGATCGGATTCTGGAATTTCCGGAATATCAGTTTTTTTGCCATGAGATGATGGCAGAGGAATTGAATCGTCATGGTACACGTATGTCTCAATCATGGCTTCAGGACAAGATTTCTAATGGCGCAATCGAAGAGTATACAGATGGAGACATATTAGATCTTCTATCAGTTGAGGTTGGCGGAGAATGCTATTCTATGTATTTGCATTTTCTGAAAATCAGTTGCGATATTTATGAAAAGCAATATTTTGAAGAAAAGTACGCGTCTCTGTTTGCCTTAATGAATCATCCAATCACAAAGCAGGATTTCCTGGACGAACTGAAAAAATGCGACGATAAAATTGGAGTACGTCAGAGCTTAGGAGAAAAGAAAGCATATGTTTTATTACAGGCTTTCAGGTTCATAAAAGGAGATCAAGTCTTCCTTTTTTGTTCCGATGATTTTGGCGCAAGGTGTGCCATGGCATATATGGCCTGTATTCCATGTATCAGTATTGCGGCAGTTTTTATGAAATTGAGGAATATGGGAATTTCGAAAACAGAAGCCGCACCTTATTTCCAATCATACATAGAATGGTGCAATCGACATAATCAGACGCAGATGTATGTATGGAAATTAAATGGAGCAAAACGCAGAGTGAAAAAAGATTTACAAGACGTTTTTGATGGACTATACAAAGATGAATTTTCTTTGATGATAAATGGAGATCTTTTGATAAAATAAGCAGGAGAGAGGGCAACCGGAGGCTCCCTCTCTTGCTTTTGAAAGATTTTTTGACCGTCGCTTTTACCAGCGCTCACCAGTCAACAATCTTATCAATCAGCTCACGTTGTTCCGTACTGGTTTTTCGCAGATAAATGCGAGTTGTCTCGATGCTGTCGTGCCCCATCAGATCTGCCAGCAGCGAAATGTCATTATATCGCTCCAGAAAGCTTTTGGCGAAGCGATGACGGAAGGAATGCGGATGAAGAACTGATTCGTCAAGCCCATATTTTCTCCCGTGAAATTTCAGCCGCTCCGCGACGCCGCGCATGGAAAGAGGCTTTCCGCTCCGATTCAGGAAAAGATAGCCGCTGTCTCTTCCGGTTTCTTCCAGCCACTTCAGGGCCTCCCGGTGCAGAGAGATGGGAAAATAGACGCGTCGCATCTTTCCACCCTTGGAATAAAGATCGAAATATCCCTTTTGTACATGCTCGACCTTGATTTTGACCAGCTCGCTGACGCGGACGCCGGTGGCAGTCAGAAAACGGACGACAAAATACCAGAGCATCTGATTGTCCTTTTTCAGAGAGTTTTTAAAGAAAAGATAGTCAGCCTCGCTGATGATATTATCCACGAACGGCTTTTGCTGATATTTGACAGATGAAAGCTTCAAATCCTCCAGCTTCTGGCTTTCCAGATAGCAGTTGATCCCGCGGATTCGCAGGTTGACAGTCTGCGGCTGATAATGTTCGATCAGAAATGTCTTGTAATCGCGCAGATTCTTTCGGTTAATCGCGTTATACCTGCTTTTAAACTGTTTTTCTGAATAAAGATAGGAGCGGATGGTATGTGAAGCCAGTCCGATATCATTCATATATGTTTCGAAGATTTCTCCCATAAAGCAATTCCCCTTTTTATAAATTTTTTCTTTTGTTTTCAGACGGATTCTGATGGCATAGATGAATCATAGATGTTATGTCCGCAGGATACAACCATCAGATCCGGATAAAGAATATCGTATTCCTTAATTCTGAACATAACATGGCAGATCCGTAAATAAATCAGGGAATTCATAAAATGAATCTTCAAAAAGGTTAAATATTCTGATTCAAAAGCAATCGTTTAGAAAAGAGAGAATTTTGTGTACATGAATGAAAATAAAACACCTTTTTATATAACATAGTCATGTCATACTCAGCTCCAACAGACGCCCCTACGAAAGATTGGAGAAACCGCATGACCGGGAAACCGGCCATGCGGTAAGGAAAAAATTGCTATTTCCAGGTTAATAATTTCTGATTACTTCCAATCCTTCCAATCATCCAGGGTCAGGCCATCAACAGTCTCTCCGGAGGTCTTCGGGGTCAGTTCCTTCTGGTTCACATACAGTCTGACCTTGTAAGCATATACAAAGAAGTACCAGTCGTCGCCATCCTTGGCTGCGGTCTTGTTCTTCTGCATGGTACCGCTGCTGTTTACAAGATAGAGATCTCTGTCTCCGTTCGCTGCGTCATAAACCAGCTTGCCGCGAAGGGTGTCATCATCGCTGTTTCTGTAGTTGATATCAGTCAGCTCGTCGAGATTTCTGATATCGGTGCCGGAATATGTCATAACGGATACCGTACCGGCGTCTGCACTGATGCTGACATCATTTCCTGTACCGGTAACTTCGACAACCTGATACTTATCGTCACAGCTGGCCTTAATTCTGCAGCCTGCCTTGTAGATATACTTGTCATCATCAATACCGGTGACACCGGAACCCTTGGTCTCCTTGCCGCCGGACTTGGAGAAGTAGAAGGTATAATTGTCGCCGTCCAGATTGATGGTGGTGGAACCGGTTCTCATGATACCATCGGTATCCTCTGCCTCTTCACTGCCAAAATAATACAGCGTGTAACCGGCAGCAATGGCATCATCATAAGTATCATAAAGATCAGAATCAATTTCATCACCGTCAAGCAGATCATCTAACTCATCGGCATCAATACCGTCATCTAACACACCTTCGACCGTGCCGTCGTCGAGCACTTTGATGAATACCAGTCCGTACAACATGGAAGAAGCGCCTTCTTGTCCGTTGTCTGGCTGGAAGCCATAATACTTACCCTTGATCTTCTTGATTTCACCGGATGCAAGCTTACCGTCGCCGTCTGCATAGTACCAGTTCTCATCCTCATCGTCCGCGTCGGTCTTATCAAAACCATCGCCATCTGTGAAATCGGAATCAAAGGTATTGTCCTCGTTCGGCGGGACAACCTTAAACCAGCCTTTGGTCTTGCGGGCGCCGTCCTCCGGGCTGGAGAAATACTGCCATGTCGTGGAGGTCGTGGACACGGAAGTGCTGGAGCCGGAAGCGGTCTGGATGACCCACTCGTAAACCATGACGCCGCGCTCATCAAAGCCATACTTCTTGCCGTTGATGGTCTTGGTGCGATAGTAGGACTCGTCATTGTCCTTCTTCTGGAGTCTCTTGCCGTTGCTCTGGAAGTAGAACCAGTAGTTCATGTCGTCGTCTTCCTCGTCGTCATAGACCTCAAGGTACTGCCAGCCGGTCTTCATCGCGCCGTCTTCCCAGCTGCCGCAATAATACATGGCGTCGTCGCCCACAACAGAAGCCCATCCGTCGTCGTCGTTCTGCATCTCAGCGCTGCCGTCTACCCATCCGTAGAGCATGATGCCGTCATCGTTGAAGGCATATCTCTTGCCGTCGATGGTCTTGAACTTCGTGCTGTCGGAATCGCCTGCGGTATAAGCCTTACCACTGG
>JAJQCO010000090.1:0-10170 GCA_021202655.1 Clostridiales bacterium
GCAAGACGGTGGTGGAGGCAAATCTGCGCTCACAATATGGATTAAATATCATCGCGGTGGAAAATGCCGGTAAGGTGACGGAGATCGTCGGCCCGCAGTATAAGTTCCGCAAGGACGATATTCTCTTCCTGGCCGGGAGCAAGGAGGGGCTTATGAAGATGAGCGAGTGGACGAATACGCAGACCGGGAGCGGACGATGACCATCCTCGCCCAGGGGCGGACCGGACTCCCGGAGACGGATGGCATTCCGAGACCGAGCGCCCTGGTAGAGGATGCGAAGGGAAAGGTGATCTTCGTGCCGGAGTACCGGAGCGCGGAGGCGGTGCGGGGGCTGGATGAATTTTCTCATATCTGGCTTCTGTGGCAGTTTTCGGCGTCGCACCGGGACAACTGGACGGCGACGGTGCGCCCTCCCAGGCTTGGCGGGAAGAAGCGGGTCGGCGTCTTTGCGAGTCGTTCGCCATTTCGCCCAAATGATATCGGGCTTTCCTGCGTGAGACTGGAGCGGGTGGAGCAGGAGACGGCGCTCGGGCCGGTTCTGTGGGTGGCCGGCGTGGATCTTCTGGACGGGACGCCGGTCTATGATATCAAGCCTTATATCCCGCTGACGGACTGCCATCCGGAGGCGACGGAAGGGTATACGGAGGAGACGAAGCGGCACGAGCTCCAGGTCATTTTTCCGGAGGAGCTGCTGCAGATCTATCCGGAGGAGGAGCGAAGGGCGGCGGTCGGAATTTTGGCGCAGGATCCGCGACCGGCCTATGTGATGGATCCGGAGAGGATCTATGGGGTTTCCTATGCGGGATACGATATCAAGTTCCGCGTGGCCGGGGACGTGCTGACGGTGTGCGGCGTGATTCCGCTTGCCGGGAGATGAGAGGAATCCCATGTGTATGGTTTGCCGGAGAATGATGGGGAGACCTCGCGTATATCGTTGAAGTCGTCCTCCCCGGCATAGAGAAAGGACAGAGAGAAGTATGAGAATTCTTCTGGCGGAGGATGAGCGGGATTTAAACCGCATCATCACGGAAAAGCTGACGTCGGACGGCTACAGCGTGGACAGCTGTCATGACGGGAAGGAAGCGATGGACATCCTCGCGTATACCGATTATGACGCGGTGATCCTGGATATTATGATGCCCGGCGCAGACGGCTTTGCCGTACTGAAAAGTCTCAGGAACGCGAAAAAGACGACGCCGGTGCTTTTTCTGACGGCCCGGGATTCTGTGTCAGACCGGGTGAAGGGCCTGGACAGCGGGGCCAATGATTATCTCGTCAAGCCGTTTTCCTTCGATGAGCTGACTGCCCGCATCCGCGCGATGATCCGCTCGTCTCACGGGGCTGCCGGTAATGAGCTTTCCGTGGGAGATCTGGTCATGGATTGCGCGGCCAGACGGGTGACGCGCGGCGGGAAGGAGATTGCCCTTTCCGCCAGGGAATATGCGCTTCTGGAATATCTGATGCACAACGCGGGCATTGTCCTTACCCGTGAGAAAATTGAAGACCATATCTGGAATTATGACTATGAGGGCGGCACGAATGTCGTAGATGTGTATATCAGCTACCTGCGGCGCAAGATCGACAGCGGGCAGGAGCAAAAGCTGATCCATACGGTGCGCGGAAGGGGCTATGTGCTCCGGGAACCTTAGCCTCCGGCGGGACCCCGGCCATGATGTGCCTTGAGGAAGGAGATTGCGGATGAAAAGGCTGTCCATACGGGCGAGGATTACGCTCTGGTTTTCTGTGGCTCTCATCCTGTCGGTAGCGCTGACCTACTTTGTGATTCTGTCTGTCAGCAGGCAGATTATCCAGAAAACCATCCGGGACGACCTGGTGAAGACGGTGGAGGACAATGTAGACGAGATCGAATATTTTTCTTCTATTGATCTGGAGGACCTGGAAAATGACGTCGATTTTTTTATCCGTTATGGCGATGGCTATATCGAGGTGGATGACGATTTCCTTGACGAGGTAAATGGGGTTTATACCTCTCTGTGTCAGTCGGACGGCGCTCTGGTCTATGGGGAGAACCCGATTATCCTGGAGAGCGAGGGTCTTGGCTTTGCAGATTCGCAGACGAACCGGGTGACGCTGGATCATACGCTCTATTATATTTATGACAGAGAGCTTGAGGCAGAGGGGCTGGAGGGGCTGTGGCTTCGCGGCGTCGTCTCGGAAGCCCAGGGAGAGGCGGAGTTATCCGCAATCTCGCGATACTCTCTGATCATTCTTCCCAGCCTGGTCATCCTTGCCATCATCGGTGGATATCAGATCGCCCGCCGCGCCCTCTTGCCGATCCGCAAAATTGCGGAGACTGCGGGCAGGATCAGCCGGGGCGACGATCTGAAGGAGCGGATTGAGCTGGGAGAGGGCGATGACGAACTGCACCAGCTGGCGGAACAGTTTAATGAAATGTTTGCGCGGCTGGAGTCATCCTTTCAGGCTCAGCAGCAGTTTATCTCTGACGCATCCCATGAGCTGCGGACGCCGGTCACGGTCATTAGCGCGCAGTGCGAGCTGACGCTTGATGAGGAGCGGGAGCCGGAGGAATATAAAAAGGCGCTGGAAACCATCCAGAGACAGAGCCGGAAAATGAATCGCCTGATCCGTCATATGCTGGATTTTGCGCGGCTGGAGCTTTCTCCGGAGCGCTATGCCAGAGAGCGGCTGAATCTGTCTGAGATGGTCTGCGATATCTGTGAGGATATGGCGTTGATCCGCGAAAAGGGGATTGCCTTAAGCTGCGAAGCCAGACAGGATGTGTATGTCTGTGGGAATCGCGAGCTTCTGACCCGGCTGCTCACGAATCTGATCAGCAACGCGTATCGTTACGGAAAGCCGGATGGGCATATCCGGGTCACTCTGACATCCGATGAAAACGGCGCGGCTCTTTTGGTGGAGGATGACGGGATCGGGATCGCCGGGAAGGATCTGCCCAACATTTTTCATCGTTTTTATCAGGCAGATGCTTCCCGCTCGGACGGCGGGAACGGGCTGGGTCTTGCCATGGTGAAGGAGATCGTCACATTCCACGGCGGCGAGATTTCCGTAGACAGCAGCCCCGGACGCGGAAGCAGATTTTCTGTGTATTTGCCGAAATGATGATTCCGGTTCTAATGTTCCTTTAATGTTGGGATGATACAATGGGGGCACATAAGAAAAATGAGCTTATTGATTCAAATCAGACACGTTTGAATCCGGTATCGGTTGATTATCACAACGACAAGAAGGAGGACATCATATGAAATATCAGATCAGAAAACCATTTTACAGGGCAAAAAGAGCAGCGATGACAACGTTATGCGCCCTGACCGCGCTTCTTATCCTCGGCGTCGGGACGGCATATGCCGGTTCCCATGATACGGCAAGGAGAAAAGGAGCGGCAGGCATTTACGGGACAGAAGCTTCTCTCACATCGGAGGATGCGGCTGTCATGGAAGCCGCGAAAGCGGCGGCGCTTTCCGACGCCGGCGTTTCCTCTTCGGAAGCGACCTTTACAAAGGTAAAACGGGATTATGAGAACGGCGTCCTGGTGTATGAGATTGAATTCTATACCTCTGACGCAGAGTATGAGTATGAAATCCGGGTATCTGATTATGCTGTGGTGGATAAGAGCGTGGAGATGCATCGTACCGTTTCCGGCACAGACGGCAGGGGAACGACGGAATCCTACATCAGCGTCAACGAAGCGAAGGAGATCGCCCTGCAGAAGGCAGGCCTCTCTTCCACAGACGTCACCTTCAAGAAGGCAAAGCTGGACAGGGACGACGGCATGATGGTATATGAGATTGAGTTCTACCAGGGCAGGGCAGAATATGAGGTCAAGGTTCACGCGACGACAGGTGTGATCGTCGATTATGAGGTGGACTGGGATTAAGTTATGGTAAAAGATGCGCGCCCCACTCGGCGATCAGCCGTTCCATGGTGCAGGCGGCGTTTGCCGGACTGGTGGAAGGGCATCGGACGGCGGGGCGTCCGGTCTGTTTCTCACAGCAGCGGTGGTAGAGATTCCACGCGGTGGCGCCGTTTGTTAACAGGATTCTGATGTCGGCGGCCCGGAGGATGCGGCCGATGTCATTCGGAACTGCGTGTCGGATGGAGCTGTCGCTGGCGCCGACGATGTCGCAGCTTTCGATCACATCCCAGAGGGCGATGTGATGACGGGCCAGCAGTCCCTTTTTCTCTTCCACAGAGCTGGGAACCGCCTCGTCAAAGAGGTGGGCCAGCAGCTTCCAGAAACGGTTTTGCGGATGCCCGTAATAAAAATTGACTTCGCGCGATTTTGGCGATGGAAAGCTCCCGAGGATCAGGATCCGGGAGCTTTTGTCATAGAAGGGGTCAAAGGTGTGGGTCAGGTGTTCATAAGGCATGAGCAGCCGCTCCTTTCCGGGCTGAACGCCCATCTTCAGTCAGAGAGTCCGAGAAGCTTCTTGACGGCCAGGATCACGACAAGCAGGATGACGCTGATGAGGACGATCGTTCCGCCGGGCTTTAAGTCAAGGTAGTAGGCGGCAAAAAGGCCGATCACCATGAAGATCACGTCCAGAAGGACGGCGTACAGGACTGTCTGCCGGTAGTTTTTTCCAAGCTGCATCGCGCAGGCGGCGGGAATGACCATCATGGAGGAGACGATCAGTGCGCCGACGGTTCTCGCGGCGACGGCGACGGTGATGGCGGTCATGATCGTGAAGATGAAATTGACCGCTCCCACCGGGACGCCGGCAAGCCTTGCGCTGCGCTCGTCCAGCGCGATGAAAAAGAGCTCCTTGTAGAGCAGGAGAAACATCAGCAGTACGGCCAGACTGACGCCAGCGACCAGGTACATCTCCAGGTCGCTGATGGCGACGATGCTTCCGAAGAGGAAGCTGTTAAAGTTGGCTGAGCTTTTGACAAAGCCGGACAGGACGCCGGCGAGTCCCACGCCGGCGGACATCATGATGGCGATGGACATTTCCGAGTAGCGGGGGAGCTTGCGCCGGATGGCCTCGATGCCAAGGGAGGCCAGGATGCAGGCCGCGGCTGCGCCGGCTACCGGGTTGATGCCGAGGATGAGTCCCAGGGCGACTCCCGCGAGCGACGCGTGAGAGAGGGCGTCGCCGATCATGGACAGACGCCTCAGGACGACGACGATTCCGATACAGGGGATGGTCATCGCAAGCAGGATGCCGACGAGAAAGGCGCGCTGCATAAAGGCATATTCAAAGATTTCCATGGGCAGTCTCCTCCTTTCCCGAACGGGCTTTTTGCGTTGCCTCGGCGGACGGATCGCCGCTTTTCTGATCTGCCCCGGAGGCCGGATGGCGTGGAAAACGGTTTCCGGTAAAGGCCTTGTGGTCCGCCGGAGCGATCCGTTTTTTCTTCGGGCTTACATAGCGGGCGACGCCGTCGTCCAGCAGCCAGATATCGTCTACCATGTCGGCAAGCCTTCTCCTGTCGTGCGTGACCATCAGGATGGTCATGCCTGTTTTTTTGTTCAGGGAGGTCAGCAGGCGGTAAAACTCCGCGGTGCTCTTCTCGTCGATTCCGGACGTCGGTTCGTCGAGGAGCAGAAGGCGCGGTTCGTTTACCAGGGCGCGGGCAAGCAGAATACGCTGTTGCTGCCCGCCAGAGAGATTTCCGATCAGGCGGTGTTTGAAATCTTCCATGCCGACCTCGCACAGCGCCCGGTGAACCGCTTCCTTTTCCTTCTTCCCTGGGAGTCGGAAGCGCCCGATCCGGGAATAGAGATTGGCCGCGACAATTTCTTCGCAGGAGGCCGGAAAATTCCGGTAGCCCGCCGTGCCGTTCTGCGGCACATAGCTGATCTGGTTCCAGCGCCGGAAGGAGCGGATGTCCTCTTCCATCAGGCGGATTTCGCCGTGCTCCCGTCCAAGCGGCAGCTCGCCCAGGATCAGGCGCATCAGAGTGCTCTTGCCGGCGCCGTTGTCGCCGATCAAAGCGGCAAACCGGCCCTGCTCGATGTTGCATGTGACGTTTTCCAGAACCTGGGTATTTCCGTAGGAAAAATGAAGCCCATCAATTGATATCATGTCCAAAGCGGTGTCACCTCTGTCCTAATGCCTCCGTGAGGGAGGCAAGGTTGTCCTTCATGACGGAGAAATAGTCTCTTCCGGCTCGCTGGTCCTCGTCGGATATGCCCTCGAGCGTGTTTAACACCAGCGTCTCGACGCCGGTCTCCGCGGCGATGGCCTCAGCGGTCTTTGAGGAGCCGGATTCTTCAAAAAAGATCGCGGATATTTCATTATCCCTCACGAAATCAATAATCTCTGCCATCTTTGCCGGGCTGGGTTCCGAGTCCGGGGAGAGGCCGTCGATGGCGATCTGATTTAAGCCATATGCGTCGCACAGATAGCCGAAGGCTTCATGAGAGACCACAATGTCCTTCCGGGGAAGGGGAGCAAGGGTATCGGAAAATAGCCTGTCTAACTCATCGAACTGTCCGGCATAGAGCTGGTAATTGGCGTCGTAGTAAGCCTTGTTGTCCGGATCGGCTGTTACATAGGCGTCGCGGATCCGTTCCAGCTCGAGCTTCGCGTACTGCGGATTCAGCCATACATGGGGATCATAGAGACTGTCTGTCTCTCCGTCCTCGTCGTCATGACTTCCTTCGGTGCGCAGGGGGATTCCGCTGGAGGCCATCGCGACAACCAGATCCTGGTTTCCCAGTGTACCAAGGATGCGGTCGACCCAGTGCTCCAGTCCCGCGCCGTTGTAGATAAACAGATCCGCGTCCTCCAGAGCGGCGATATCGCCTGCCGACGGTTCCCAGTCGTGCGGTTCGGTCCCAGACGGAACCATACAGGTAACCTGAGCCTTGTCGCCCCCGATCTTCACGGCAAAATCGTACATGGGATAAAAGCTTGCCATGACACGCAGCCTGGAGGATGCGACCGCCGGATCGGCGGTTTCCGTCTCAATGGCGTCGTCGGAATGGAGATCCGAGCCGCCGGAGGAACAGGCCGAAAGAGACAGAAGAAGGCAGATGGCGGCGAGAAGCGTTGCGGTTACCTGCCGGATGTGAAAACGGACAGGATGGCTGTCTTTGCGCGTAAAACGTATCATACAATAAGATCCTTTCTTTCTTTCGTGGCGGCGTCTGCCTGGTTCCCGGATATGGCGGCGGGATTTTTTTTCTGCCCGCAGCAGCCGCATGGCCTGCGGACGATTTCATCCGGGGTGTTTGCAGAATCCGGGGCGTCGCTGTTGTCGCCGGGGGAATCCGGAAGCCTTGACATGGCGCCGTTTTCGGAGAGATCCCGGCACTGGCTGCAGTATCCGTAGAGAATCATATATTGTCTGGCCTGGGAAAATCCGTGTGAGGCGCAGATGTGGGCGGCGAAGCCGTCCAGCATGTCGCATTCCAGCGGGAGGACGTGTCCGCAGCTTAAGCAGACCATCTTTCCGGGCTCGCCGTGTACCTCATCTCCGAGGTAGCGGTACTGAGCCCTGGAACCGTTCACCGAAGGAATTTTGATGACCAGGCCCTCCTGCGTCAGACGGTCGAGCGCACGGTAGACCGTCGTCTGTCCGACCCGAAGTCCCTGTCCGTGCAGATCATCCACCAGCTGTTCTACGGTTAAGAACATGTCCTGTCCCTTCAGGCAGTCCAGGATCTGGCTCTGCTGTTTTGTCCGGTATCTGCCGCGTTCTGCCATACACATACACCCCCTGACCTCTGTAATAGGAATCATTGGTTCTCTTTCCTCTGACATCGCTACAAAGTGAAAATCGTTTTCGTTTTCATATTATAGGCAGGGAGTGTGTCTCTGTCAAGCGCTTTCGCCGGATTCTTTGATCCAAACTTTACATTTTCATGTGTGCAGATTTCACATTTCCGGGCTATATTGGCGATGTTCGAGTGGAACTCCATTTTCAAAAGGGAAAGAGGGATAACAGATGAAGAAAACAAAGATAGTGGCGGGTATGCTGGCTGCTGTGCTTGCACTGGGCGCAGGAAGCGTATGGGCCGCGACAGAGCATTACAATGATTCGAGCGCGGTTGGCGGTTCCGATGCGTGGAATGCCTATGTGGCAAACTGGGACAGCCTGGCGACGGATTTTACAAAGGTATCGCTGACTCCGGGCTCAGACGCCTCTCAGCTGAATTTTGCCTGGTACAGTGCGGGCGCGACCGGAAGCCCGGTGGTTTACTGGGGTACGGATCCGGCAAATCTGCAGACGGTTGGCGGAACGTCCGCGCGTGTGGATCCCAGCCTGACAGGCGGCGCGGATTACAGCTACAATTATGTGACGGTGACAGGGCTTCAGGAGAATACCACCTATTACTATGCGGTGAGCAAAAACGGCGTGGCATCTGATGTGGAAATGTATCAGACCCGCGATTTTGATCATGTAAAGATTCTGTATGTGGGCGATCCGCAGATCGGCGCGTCCAAGGGACAGCCGCAGGGCGAGGGCAAGCTGGTAGCAGATTCCGGCACAGCGAATACCGCGGCGAGAAACGACGGATTTGCGTGGAACCGCACGCTTCAGTATGCGGCGACGCAGACGCCGGACTTAAGCTTTGTGATTTCCGCCGGTGACCAGGTAAATAAGACAGGCAAGGCGAAGGAAGAAGAGTATGCCGCTTATCTGGCTCCGGAGGTGTTAAAGCATCTGGCGGTCGCGACGACCATCGGCAATCATGATTCCCTGAATCCGGATTATTCCTATCATTTTAATAACCCGAATACGACCGGGCTCGGCACGACAGAGGCGGGCGGCGATTATTACTTCACATACGGCAACGGCCTGTTCATCATGCTGAACACCAACAATTACAATGTGGCGGAGCACAGGCAGGCGATTGCGCAGGCAGTGGAGAGCTTCCCGGATACGGCCTGGCGTGTGGTAACCATCCACCAGGATATCTATGGAACCGGCCTGGATCACTCCGATACAGACGGGATGATCCTGAGAACGCAGCTGACTCCGATCTTTGACGAGTATGACATTGATGTGGTTTTGCAGGGACATGATCATACCTACAGCCGTTCCAAGATTCTGTACGGGGACGGCCAGACGCACGGCAGCTATTCCTTCAGCCTGAACGAGGCCGGTGATGATTACGACTGGGATCACGCATATAATAATGTGACCGGTGAGAGCGTCACGCTGGCGCCGGAGGAGGGAGACACCGCCGCGGAGGCCGCGCTTGCCGCCTTCAATGAGGATAACCGCTGCTATACCATCGAGAGCGCGAATCAGAGCACGGTGACAGACCCGAAGGGAACGCTCTATATGACAGCGAACTCTGCTTCCGGTTCCAAATATTATGAGCTGATCAGTTCACAGCAGGATTATATTGCGAACCGCAGTCAGAACTGGCTGCCGAGCTACTCGGTGATCGACATGACCGCGAATCAGTTCAGCATTGCGACCTATCAGGTCACGGATGGCGGGAATATCGAGCAGATCGACAGCGCCTTCACGATCGTAAAGACAAGATAAATGGAAAAAATCAGAAAACATGTAGCCTCATACCTGATCGCCGCGCTTGCCGCGGCGATCCTGGCTGTCTGGGTATATGGGCTGAATCAGGTGACAAAGACACAGCTGGTCAACCGGACCGGACAGAGCTTCGAGACCGGCGTGGTAACAGAAATCCTTCAGGATAATGTCCAGGAAAACGGAACTCGTGTCGGGCAGCAGACGGTTCTCGTGCATATGACCAGCGGCGAAAAGCGGGGCGAGGATCTGGTGACCACAAGCAGCTCCGGCTATCTGTTTGGCGCGGCGTGTGTGGTTGGAATGAAGGTGGTGGTGATTCAGAGCATCGCCGGGGAGACCGTGGTGAGCGCCGTCTATTCGGCGGACCGAACCGCGGTGGTGATCGGTTTTGCCGCGCTGTATCTTGCCGCGCTGGCTCTCGTCGGCGGATGGCAGGGCATAAAAGGAGCCCTGGGGCTGATCTTTACGTTTGTGGCCATCCTTTTCATTTATCTTCCCATGGTATATCTGGGTTATTCGCCGTTCTGGACGGCGGTCCTGATCTGTGTGCTGACGACGATAGCGACGATGTGTCTCATCGGAGGCGCGACGAGAAAGACGCTGTGTGCGACCGCGGGGACGATCGTCGGCGTCATGATTGCTGGAATTACGGCGACGGTTTTTTCCCATATGTCAGGGATCACCGGCTGGAACGTCTCGGATATCGAGAGTCTGTTTACG
>JAJQCO010000090.1:10180-16914 GCA_021202655.1 Clostridiales bacterium
CTGTTTACGCTTTATGAGACAAATGAGATCCAGGTCGGCGGCCTTTTGTTTTCCGGGCTTCTGATCAGCGCGCTGGGGGCGACGATGGACGTCGCCATGTCCATTTCCAGCGCCATGAAGGAAATCTGCGACCAGAATCCGGCGATCAGCCGTTCGGAGCTCATGCGCGCCGGAATGCGCGTCGGACGCGACATGATGGGGACGGATTCCAACACGCTGATCCTTGCTTTTGCCGGGAGCAGCGTCTCCATGCTGGTGCTGGATTATGCGTATAACCTGCCGTTTTTGCAGGTCGTTAATTCCAATAATATCGGGATTGCCATCATGCAGGGACTGTCCGGAAGCTTCGGTATCGTTTTAAGTGTTCCCGCGACGGTTGTGCTTGCGGCCTGTATCTATCAGGCGGAGAAGAGAGCCTGAGCAGAAGGGGCGCGCAGGAAAACAGGAAAGCAGGACACAAAAAAAGCAGGAGCAACCCTGCTTTTTTGTGTCCTGGAGTTACACGACCAGGAAGAACTTGATCAGGAAGATCGCGGAGATCACGTAGGTCAGCGCGGAAACCTCGTTTGCCTTGCCGGTGAAGACCTTCATCACGGTGTAGGCGATCAGGCCGATGCCGATGCCATGTCCGATGGAGCCGGAGATCGGGACGGCGATGATCATCAGCGCGACCGGCACAAGCTGATCCATCTCGTCAAACTTGATGTTCTTTAAGCCGCCCAGCATCAGGATGCCGACATAGATCAGGGCGGAGGAGGTCGCCGCCGCCGGGATGATGGCCGCGACCGGGGCGATGAACATGCTGGCCAGGAAGAGGACGCCTGTCGTCAGCGCGGTCAGTCCGGTGCGTCCGCCTGCCTCAACGCCGGATGCGGATTCGACGAAGGTTGTGACGGTGGAGGTGCCGGTCAGGGCGCCTGCGAGTGTGCCGATGGCGTCAGAGGTCAGCGCCTCTCTCATCTGCGGCATGTTGCCGTGCTCATCCAGCATATTTGCCTTGGAGGCCGTGCCGACCAGGGTGCCGATGGTGTCAAACATGTCGATGATGCAGAAGGTGATGACCAGCGTGATCATGGTAAACCAGCCGATCTGCATCAGTCCGGAGAAATTGAATTTGAACAGCGTCGCCTCCGCCATGTCGCCGAATGCGGGGGCAAAGGACGCGGTCGAGAGGCTTGCGAACGGGTTAGCTCCCAAAAAGACTGCGTCGCCGACCCAGTATACGATGCAGGCGATCAGCATGCCGATCAGCACGGAACCGTTTACCTTGTGATGCGCCAGGATGGTGATGGCAAACAGGCCGATAAACATGGTGACGGTGGTCAGCACTACGGTCGGATAGGCGTCGCCCATGGAGCTCTGCGCCAGGCTCGGCGTCAGGGAGCCGAAGAAGTCTCTCATGACGTAGAACGGGCCGCCCGTCGAAGAGTATACGCCGACATTGGATCCCAGGCCGATGTTCATCAGCATCAGGCCGATGGCCGGGGAGATGCCGAGACGCACGCCGAGCGGGATCGCCTCCACGATCTGCTCCCTGATATTAAAGACAGACAGGATCAAAAAGACAATGCCCTCGATCAGAATAATGACCAGCGCGGCCTGGAAGGATTCCAGGTATGTCATGCCGGTCAGCGCAACGATATTCGCGACGACCACCGCGAAAAAGCTGTTTAACCCCATGCCGGGAGCCAGAGCGAACGGCTTGTTTGCCAGAAACGCCATACAGAACATGCCGATAGCGGAGGCAATACAGGTCGCCAGAAAGACGGCGTTCCACAGCTGGGGGCCGCCGTCTGCGCCGAAGTTTGTCAGCAGATTGGGGTTCAGCGCGAGAATATACGCCATTGTCATAAAGGTGGTCAGGCCGGCCAGAAGCTCGGTCTTTACGTTGGTACCGTTTTCCTTGAGCTTAAAAAGTTGTTCCATTTCCCTACCTTTCCTTTCGTAAAATAAATGGTCATAGTGGGTGTATTGGTATGTTGGCCGGGGGGCTTTTTACCCGGCGGCCGCATACGCCCTTATTGTGCCACATTTCCCCGTGATTTGCAAGGAACATCTTTTACAGATCTGCGGTTGTTCCCGCGGTCATCTGCCAACCTGGGGATGTCGACAAAATTTGATAAGAGGATTGACAAGACGTCGCAAATTGTAGATAATAAACAATAGCGTTGCCGTTAGGGCAGCCAGAACAGGAAGGAATTCCCGTGATGTCCGGACGGACACGGGGAAAGGGGAGCAGAGATGAAAAAGCACTTGATATGTGGAAAGGCGGCTATGGCCGGTATTCTTTCGGCGGCGCTTCTGGCGGGTACGGCATTTCCGTCTGTGGCAGGGATGGCCAGCCGTTCGCTGACGACGGAAACGGAAGCGGCAGAGGCAGAGACTGAGAGCGCCGAGACGACGGAGACAGAAGCCGAGACGACTGAGAGTGTCGAGACATCGGAGACGAAGGTCGAGACGACCGAGAGCGCCGGGACGACGGAGACAGAAGCCGAGACAACCGGGAGCGAAGAGACATCAGAGACAGAAGCCGAGACATCCGCAGACGGGGAGATTTCGGAGAGCGATATCGAGGCCTTTTTCAGCAATACGGTGATGACGGGGGATTCCGTGATGGTGGGATTCCGGAATTATTGCATGAGGAGCAGCGATCCGCTTCTGAAGTCCTTAAGCTTCCTTGCTTCCGGGAGCTTTTCCGTTCATAACGCGCTGTGGCCGGTCAGCTCGAAGAGCGTCCACCCGGTCTTCCAGGGGGCGCAGCGCCCGGTATGGGAATCCATTTCCATGCTTCAGGCAGAGAAGGTATTTATGTTTTTCGGCCTTAATGATATGAATATGGGAACCGATACCTGTGAGCGGTATCAGGATGTGATTGCCAATATCCGGCAGCTTTCTCCCGACATTCAGATTTACATCATCAGCATGACCTATACGCTGAACGGAAGGGGAAAGGGACGCCTGAACAATGACAATATCAGTGTCTTCAACGCGCAGATGAAGCAGCTGGCGGAGGACAACGTCTGGGGCTTTATCGACATGGCGACGCCTCTCGCAGAGGGCACCGGCAACCTGGCGCCGCAGTACTGCAGCGATAATTATGTCCATCAGACGAACGCGGCATATCAGGTATGGACGGAGGTTCTGAGGCAGTATGCGAGGGAGCAGCTTATGGCTGCGGCTCTGGAGGAGGAAACCGCATCGGAGGAGACTCTGGAGGAGGAATCCACAGAGGCAGAGGAGACTTCGGGAGAGACAGAAACCTCACGGGTGATTGAGGCATCCCGATCATAATGGAAGAACCTGCCACTGGCAGTTTCCTGGTTATTTATAGAAATATCGGACGTCCATTACCTGACGGTGTGGACGTTCTTAAATGAGTGTGAGGAAAAGAGGACAGAGTGATGAGAAATCAGATGAAATCGGTCGGCGCGAAGGGACTTGTGCTTGTCCTGGCTGCGGCGTGGATGCTTGGCGGCTGTGGAGGCAGTCAGGCGAAGACAGAGACTGCCGCTCCGGAGACGGAGGCTGCCGTTTCGGAGACAGAGGCCGGGACCTTAGAGGAAGAGAGCGAGATTCCCGTGACGGAGGAGTCGGAGACAGAGACGGAAGCGCAGGAGGATGAGACGCTTAAGGAGACCGAGACGGCTGCCGCAGAGGAAGAGCCGGAGAGCGAAGCTTCTGTGTCAGAGGAGGCTCTGGAGGAAGCGGAAGAGACCGAGGCATCGTCCGCGGAGGAGGCTGTGACGCCGTTATCCATCTATCAGGCGATCGAGGCGCAGGTTGGGCTTCCGGCCATGTTTGAGGGAGACGATGCTTTTATCTACAATTATTATGGCATTGATCCGTCTGTCCTGGAAAGCTATGTGTTTGCCAGCGCGGAGGACGCGACCCTGGCAGATTCCGTGATTATCATGAAGGTTCTGGATCCGGCGTCGACGGACGGCATTGTGGCCGGTTTACAGACCGTGCTTGATCAGAAGGCGGTGGAGATGGAAAATTATCTGCCGGAGCAGTATCAGATCGTGGCCGCAAGCTCTGTGAAGACAGAGGGAGATTATGTTTACCTTGTAATCTCAGAAAACGCAGGCGGGATAGAGGCTGTGATTCGGGAAGCACTGAACTGACGGGGGGAGAGCATGGTTTTCAGCAGCATACCGTTTCTGTTCTTCTTTCTTCCCGCATGCCTGATTTTGTATTATGCGGTTCCGTTCCAACTGAAAAATATGGTCCTGCTCGTCTTCAGCCTGATTTTTTATGCCTGGGGCGAGCCGGTTTATATTGTTTTGATGGTCTTTGCGTCGGCGGTTGATTACACAAACGGACGCCTCATGGAGCGGTTCGGGGCGGATGACAGAAAAAGAAGGATTTTTCTGTGCAGCTCCGTTGTGATCAACCTGTCCATGCTGGGCTTTTTTAAATACGCGGATTTTCTGGTGGAGACGGTCAACAGTCTGTGGCACGTTTCCATTCAGCCGCTGGGACTTGGCCTTCCCGTCGGGATCAGCTTTTTCACCTTTCAGACGATGAGCTACAGCATTGACCTGTACCGGAGGGAAGTAAAAACCGAAAAAAATTATCTCACGTATCTGACCTATGTATCCATGTTTCCGCAGCTGATTGCCGGTCCGATCGTCCGGTTTTCCGCGGTCAATGAGGAGCTGCACCAGAGAACGATAGACCGGGAGGGCTTTGCGGAGGGGACGATCCGCTTTATGCAGGGACTCTTCAAAAAGGTTCTGATTGCCAATCAGGCGGGCGCTCTGTGGGAATCGATCCGGGCGATGGAGGCCGGGAGCGTTTCCGTCGCCACGGCCTGGCTTGGCGCGCTGTGCTTTACCCTTCAGCTGTATTTTGATTTCAGCGCCTACAGCGATATGGCGATCGGAATGGGGCGGATGCTGGGCTTTCATTACCTGGAAAATTTCCGGTATCCGCTTTCTTCCGTGTCGGTGACGGATTTCTGGCGCAGATGGCATATTTCCCTATCCTCCTGGTTCCGGGACTATGTCTATATTCCCCTGGGAGGGAATCGCGTCAGCCGATGGAAGCATCTGCGCAACATCCTGATTGTCTGGTTCCTCACCGGTCTCTGGCACGGGGCGGCCTGGAATTTTGTCCTCTGGGGACTTTATTACGGGGTGCTTCTGATCCTGGAAAAGTATGTCTGGGGGAAACAGCTGGAGCGGCTTCCGTTGCTCATCCGTCATGGATATGCCCTGTTGATTGTCGTCTTCGGGTTCGTGATCTTTGTGTTTGACGATATGGGACAGCTGGCAAGCTATCTGACCTCCATGTTTGGGATGGCCGGAAACCGTCTGTTCGGGACAGAATTTCTGTGGTATGTGGGAAACAACCTGGTTTTGCTGGCGGTGGCCCTGCTGCTTGCCTTTCCTGTCTATCCCTTTGTGAAGGAGAGGATCGGTCGGCTGGAGTCAAAGCGCTTTGCGGCATGCTCCGCCCTCTCGGCGGCCGGATATCTCGCCCTGCTTTTTCTTACCACAGCCTATCTGGTTCATGACACATATAATCCCTTTTTATATTTCCGTTTTTAGGAGGAGGACATGGACGAGAGAAATAAGAAAGTCGCCGACCGGATCCGGCAGGTGACGGCGGCTCTGCTTGCGCTCATTATCGTGGGATTTTCCTGCGCCTTCTTTTTTTCGGAGAAGGTCGATTTTTCGGAGGGAGAAAACCGGTATCTCGCTTCGTTTCCCGCGTTTTCCATGGAAAGCCTGAAGGATGGATCTTATACGGAAGGGATCCGCAGCTATCTGTCGGATCATTTTCCGTTCCGGGATTTGTTTATGGGGGTGAAGGCAGAGACAGAGATCGCTCTTGGAAAACGAGAGATCAACGGGATCTATATCGCGGATGACGGCTATCTGATCGAGGCCTATGCGGAGCCGGAAAACACAGAACGGATCGTGGAGAAATTCGGGAAATTTTATGAGACGGTTTCCGCGGAGGGAGTATCGGTCTCCCTTATGCTGGCGCCGACGGCGTCTGTGATCTATCGCGACAAGCTTCCTGTCTTCGCTCCGGAGCATGATCAGATGGAAACCCGAAGGGAAATCAGCGAGCGCTCCGGCGTGCCGTTTATTGATTGCTATGACGCGCTGATGGAGGCTAAGGACGGGGAAGAGCCGCTTTACTACCGCACAGATCATCACTGGACCAGCTATGGGGCATATGAGGCGTATGCAGTCTACTGTGAAGAAAAGGGCATCCGCCCGCTTGACCTGGACGAGCTTATCAAAAAAGAGGTGTCAGAGGATTTCCGGGGAACGGTTTATTCCAAGCTGAATGACGACAGACTGGCAAAGGATACGATCACGATTTTTGAAAATCCGAAAAACCGCCTGACCGTGTACTATACGGATACGGGCGAGACGTCAGATTCTCTGTATGAGTTTTCATATCTGGACAAGAAGGATAAGTATTCCATGTTCCTTAACAATATCCATTCCCTGATCGAGATCACCAATGAGACGGCGGACTCAGAGCGGGAGCTTGTGCTGATCAAGGACAGCTACGCCAATTCCATGGTTCCGTTTCTGGTGAACCATTACCGGAAGATATATGTGTTCGATACGAGGTATTATAAAAAAGGCCCGAGCTCCTTTATCAGGGAACATCCCGAGGTGACGGATGTGCTTTTGCTGTACAACATGAATACGATTGATACGGATCTGGGAGTGGGCGGAATTTATTAAGTAAACGATATGCTCTGACAG
>JAJQCO010000090.1:16924-25292 GCA_021202655.1 Clostridiales bacterium
TAGTTGGCTATTGGCTGACTTTTGTCAACATTTATTCTCTTTAAAAATTATGATACTCTCTTTAAAACAAAAGATATTCTCTAAATATAATTTTAAAGAGAATATCTCATTTGTGTTGGTACGGATTAATGAGCCTCCACCAGTTCTGTTACAACATCAAGAAAAACATTTGCTCCCGCAAGGATGTCGTCCTCTTTTGTAAATTCTGCGGGATTATGACTGATGCCGTTGACACTGGGTACAAATATCATGGCTGTAGGGCAGATCCTTGCGATCATCTGCGCATCCTGTCCGGCGCCGGAGGTCATTCTGCGATGAGACAGTCCACGGGCTTCTGCTTTCGCTTCCACCAGCTGACAGATTTTTTCATCAAACTGCACCGGTTCAAAACGGGCAAGGCGTTCGGTTGAAATCTTCACATGATCGGTTTTTTGAAGCTCCGCCAGATAATTCGCCAGCGCTTTTTCTTCCTCCTGCAATTTTTCCTCTATGGGATTTCGCATATCTACTGTAAATACAGCCTTAGACGGAATGACATTGATGGCATTTGGCTCAAAGACGATGGAGCCGATGGTACATACTGTTTTTCCGCCGGAGTTATCGCATCGTTTTCTCATAAATACATTGACTTTAGCGGCGGCAAGTCCCGCGTCAATACGCATATTCGTAGGTGTGGTACCTGCGTGATTTGCGACCCCTTCGACGGTTATTTTCTGCCACGATATGCCCTGAAGATTCTCGACGGTTCCGATCGAAACGCCTTCTGCATCCATAATCGGCCCCTGTTCAATGTGCAGCTCAATGAATGCATACGGTTTGATAAATCCGGGTTCCGCAGTTCCTTCGTAGCCGATGCGCTTTAACTCTTCGCCTAAAATCGTTCCATCTGTGCCAACGGCAGCCAGAGCTTCGTCGATATCCATCCCGCCTGCATAGACCAGAGAGCCTACCATATCCGGGGAGTAGCGCACCCCCTCCTCATTTGTAAATGCGCCGACGACCAGCGGACGTCTGGTTGAAAGACCTGCTTCCTGCAGCGTCTGGATCAATTCAATGCCCGAGATAACGCCATAGCACCCGTCATACTGCCCCGCCTGAATGACAGTATCAATATGGGAGCCGATCATAAGAGGAGCCTGATCTTTGTTTTTTTCGGTTTCCCAGATGCCAAAAATATTGCCGATTCTGTCTACGACAACCTTGAGATTCGCTTCCCTCATCCAGGAAACGACCAGATCCCGACCTTCCTTTTCCGTGTCGGAAGCGGCCAGTCTTGTCCTTCCTCCCTGCGCATCCTTTCCGATGGAACCCAATTCATTGATTCTTGAAATTAATCGGTCTTTGTTAATTGACAACATGTTTGAATCTCTCCATTTCTTCTTGAAAATATCGAAAAATATTGCTTTTGTTTCTTAGGGATGATACCTGACTCCCATTATATTTTGACTTCCCGTATGGGTCAATGGCCATTTTCCTTCAAAAATACTTTTTGTGGATGATCCGCAAGGAAATGGTTACAACCGGCGGAATCTGTGATACAATGGATGAGAATTGGACAAACCATATGACTCTGATTTGGAGGATATTTTGTAATGAAAACGACGATTGTGTATGCCCATCCCTGGAAGGGCAGCTTTAATCAGGCTGTGCTGGAGGAGGTGCGCGGGACGGTGGGGGATTCCTATCTGATTGATCTGTATGAGGATGGCTTTGATCCTGCCATGTCGAGCGAGGACCTGGCGCAATATGGGAAGGGCGGGACGGCGGATCCTCTTGTGAAGAGGTACAATGAAATTCTGGACGATACGAACCGGATCATATTCATTTTCCCGATCTGGTGGTATGACATGCCCGCGATGATGCGGGGGTTTCTGGACAAGGTCATGCTGGAGGGATCGGCCTACCACACGGATGCGGCGGGGCTTCATCCCATCCGGAAGATTCCGAAGACCTGGCTGATTACCACGTCGTCGACGCCGACCGATGTCCTGATCAATACGTTTGGGGATCCCATGAATAACGCGATGATCGGCGCAACCTTCCGGATCGTGGGCTTTCAAAATGCGAAATGGGTGAATCTGGGCGGGATTGACGGACTTTCCCAGGAAGACAGGCAGAGATTTCTGGCTGAGGTGAGGGAAATGCTGAAGGAATAGACTGCCGGAGGGGGCAAAAGAAGATCGGAGTCGGCGGAGCTGGAAATCGGTTGACAGAGATCAGGGGCATTCAGGGCTGAAACAGAATTTCAGCAGGAAGGAGAGGTGCGGATATGAACAAGTTTATCAATGACGCGGCGCAGGATGAAAATGAGCTGATCCAGGGGATGGCAAAGGCCTACCCGAAGCACCTGCGTAAGCTGGACTGCGGCAATGTGTTGGTGCGGGCCAAAAAGAAGCAGGGGAAGGTCGCGCTGATCAGCGGCGGCGGAAGCGGACATGAGCCGGCTCACGGCGGATATGTAGGCCAGGGCATGCTGGATGCGGCGGTGGCCGGGGCAGTGTTTACTTCTCCGACGCCGGATCAGGTGTATGAGGGGATTAAGGAGATCGCGACGGATGTCGGTGTGCTGATGATCGTGAAGAATTATACCGGCGATGTGATGAATTTTGAGATGGCGGCGGAGATGGCGGCCATGGAGGACATCCGGGTGGAGGAGGTTATCGCCTGTGATGATGTGGCGGTGAAGGACAGTCTGTATACGGTTGGCCGTCGCGGGGTGGCCGGTACGGTGTTTGTCCACAAGATTGCCGGGGCGCTTGCGGAAGAAGGAGCGAGCCTTGATGAGGTTAAGGCGGTTGCGCAGAAGGTCATAGACAATGTGCGAACCATGGGTGCGGCGATCGCTCCCTGTACGGTTCCGGCGGCGGGAAAGCCGGGGTTTGTGCTTGGCGAGGATGAGATGGAAGTGGGGATCGGTATTCATGGGGAGCCGGGCACACATCGGGAGCCGTTGAAATCGGCGAATGAGGTGGCAGAGCTTCTGCTGGAGCGGATTTTGGCAGATCTGGATTATGCCGGCTCTGAAGTGGCAGTGCTGATCAACGGTTCCGGCGGGACGCCTCTGATGGAGCTTTATCTGATCTACAATCATGTGGCAGATGTGCTGGCGGAAAAGGGAATTCAGGTGTATCGGACGCTGGTTGGAGAATACATGACTTCGATTGAGATGCAGGGATTTTCTGTTTCCATTCTCAGACTGGACGATGAGATGAAACGGCTGCTGGACGCGCCTGCGGATACGCCGGCGTGGAAGGAGCTTGGATAATCAGTGATATGAAATGTGGCAGCTGCCGGGACCGATGCTCACAGGAGGATCCGGGAGAGATGAGGAGGCGTGAAGGATGACGGACAGCCGAAAGGTAATGGAGATCATAGAGAAGATTTCGTACAGGATAGAAGAGGAGAAGGATTATCTGACCATGCTGGATCAACCGATTGGCGACAGCGATCATGGGATTAATCTGGCGCGTGGCTTTGGCGCGGTGAGGGAGAAGCTGCCGACGCTCGCGGGAAAGGATATCGGCACGATACTCAAGACGACCGGGATGACGTTAGTCTCGACCGTGGGCGGCGCGTCCGGCCCGCTGTACGGATCGGCTTATATGAAGGCGGGGATGGCGATGGCAGGGAAGCAGGAGATGAGCCTGCAGGATTTCCTGGCGATGATGAAAGTATTTGTGGAGGCAGTGCAGCAGAGAGGAAAGGCCGTGGCAGAGGAGGCAACGATGCTCGACGCCATGATTCCCTCGCTTGCGGCGATGGAGGAGGCAGCCGCGCAGGGCGAGACGCCCGGCGCAGTGCTGGACGCCGGTGTGAAGGCGGCCTGGGCAGGCGTGGAGCACACGAAGGATCTGGTGGCGACGAAGGGACGCGCAAGCTATGTGGGCGAGCGGGGGCTGGGGCATCCGGATCCGGGCGCGACTTCCTACTCGTATATGCTGGAGGTAGTGAGAGATTCCTGCGCATAGAAGGGATGGCAGCTTTTGGGGGAATCAGCCCTGGCATATGGTTCATTGGAGGAGAAAGAGATGGTTGGATTTGTGTTTGTTTCACACAGCCAGAAGCTGGCGGAGGGTGTGGCAGAGCTGGCGTCGCTGATGGCGCCGGATGTGAAGCTGATTCCTGCCGGAGGCGCCGAAGACGGGAGACCCGGCACGAGCATGGAAAAAATCCTGGCGGCTGTCAGTGAGGCAGACGCGTCGGACGGAGTGCTGATCCTGGCTGATCTGGGGAGCTCGGTGATGACCGCACAGATGGCAGCGGAGATGCTGGAACGGGACGATGTGGAGCTGATCGATTGCCCTCTGGTGGAGGGCGCGGTGGCAGGCGCGGCAGCTGCTGCCGGAGGACTTGGCCGGGAAGCAGTGAAGGCGGCGCTTGAGAAGAGCTGGCTGGCGAGGAAATGCTGAGCCGTTTATATGGCATGTCCGAATCTGTTTATCGGGGAGGTTATCTAGGAAAACCTCGGTTTTTTGGATGTGATGGCAAAGAAAAGCCCCGTGGATAGAAATGATTCCACTATCCACGGGGCTTCCCTTATGTCGTATCCAGGAGATATGGCGATTTTATTTGCCATAGCATACGGAAGGAGCTGCCAGTGGCAGGTCCTGTAGTTTTTTATCAGTCAGCGTTACAGATTGACCGTGATTTTCTCTTCCTTGATGTGATGCTTCTTTGCGTATCCGGTCAGCATCAGAGTCAGCGCGCCGTCGCCGGTCACGTTGCAAGCGGTACCGAAGGAATCCTGCAGGGCGAAGATCGTCAGCATCAGGCCCGTACCGGTCTCATCAAAGCCAAGGACGGAAATGATCAGGCCGAGAGAAGCCATGACCGTGCCGCCCGGAACGCCGGGAGCGCCAACTGCGAAGATACCAAGAAGCAGGCAGAACAGCACCATGGATCCGAGGGACGGCAGCTGTCCGTAAAGAATTTTGGATACTACCATGACGAAGAAGGTCTCCGTCAGGACGGAACCACACAGATGAATGTTGGCGAACAGCGGAACGCCGAACTCAACCATATCGGAGCGCAGCACCTTGCTCTTCTTCGCGCAGCTTAAGGCCACAGACAGAGTTGCCGCGGAGCTCATGGTTCCGACCGCGGTCAGATAAGCCGGACCATAATGCTTCAGGACTTCCAGAGGATTGCTTCCGGAATAGGCTCCCGCAAGGCCGTACAGGACGGCAAGCCAGATATAATGTCCGGCCATGACGATCAGGATGACCTTGACGAAGACCGGGAACTGGCCGGTGATCGTGCCGTCATATGCCAGACCGGCAAAGGTTGTGGCGATGAAGAAGGGCAAAACCGGGATCACAACTTTGGTTACGATGTCCAGCACCACGCGCTGGAACTCATCGAGCACAGCGGTGATGACCTTTGCTTTGGTCCAGACGGCGGCAAGGCCGACCAGAATGGAAAAGACCAGAGCGCTCATAACCGGCATGATCTGAGGAATATCGAGCTGGAAAGCGACGGCGGGAAGGTCACGCAGACCGTCCACGTTGCTTACGATATGCATCCCCGGAATTAAGGCGAATCCGGTTGTCATGGAGATCAGGGCCGCGCAGACAGATGAGGTATAAGCCAGGATCAGGGCGACCGCCAGCATCCGCGACGCGCTTGACCCCAGCTTTGTGATGGATGGCGCGATAAAGCCGATGATAATCAGCGGGACGCAGAAATTGATCAGCTGACCAAGGATATATTTAATAGTAACAATGACTGTCATCAGGCTTTCCGGTGCGTACAGGCCGACAATAATACCGATAACCAGACCGATGACCAGTCTGGCTGGCAGACTCTTTAACAGTTTCATACTTTCCTCCTATGTTTTGCAATTCACTGTATGTTATGAAATTACCCGATCATAATATCAATAATCTCTTCGTTGGTTTCCTTCATTCCCTCGCGGGCCAGGCGGCCAACGTTGCGGATGGTGTTCTCGACGCCTTTGGTGACAATGCCGTCCCCTCCGTGGAACTGCTGGCCGCGGATGTACATATTGTATCCGAGGATGCCCGCGTCCACGGCCTCAGCAATCTTCGCTGCGCAGGAAGCTTTTGCTCCGTCGCAGACGATACCGGAGACGATTGCGATGGCATTGACAACCGTGTGGATGACTTCCGGATACCCACCTCCGCACAGGTAGGCGATTCCGGCTCCTGCTCCCGCTCCGGCGTTAACTGCGCCGCAGTAGGCGGAAAGACGTCCGATTGGCGTTTTCTGGTGAATGGCGGTCAGATTGGAGAGCGCCAGCGCACGGTGCAGCTTCTCACGGCTGACTCCCAGCTCCTCCGCATAGACAATGACCGGAACCGATGCGGTAATTCCCTGGTTGCCGCTTCCTGAATTGATGATGACCGGCAATTCACAGCCATTCATCCTTGCGTCTGAACCGGCGGCCGCCATGGCGCGCGCCCGGGTGCGGATATCGTCTCCGTTCATATCCAGAAGAACGCTGCCGATGTTGGCGCCGTAATCGCCGCGAAGTCCCTCCCAGGCAATAGCCATATTGTATTTGATCTGCCGCTCCAGAATGTCTTCAATATCCGCCGTGTCTACCGTCGTGATGAAATCCCAGATGTCCTCCATGTTGAGAAGCGAACGGTCGGTCAGACCCTCCTCGCTTTCGCCTTCTACTTTTTCCTCTTTCAGGATCTCACCGTTCTTCTCAATCAGCACAATATTGGTATGGAAGTTGGCGATGCGAACCTTCGCATAGCTTTCGCCCTTATAGAGCGTCACTACGATGTCAAAGGTCAGCCCGTTGTCAATGTGCTCGACGTCGATCGGCGTCTGATCCAGAAATGTCTGCATCTGTGCAATCTGCTCCGGCGTCACACTGGCAATGACTTCCAGTTCCATGTCCGGGTCGCCTGCCACAATTCCGGCGGTAGCCGCAGCGGCAATGCCCTTCATGTGATTGGTGTTCGGCACGATAACGGACTTGACGTTCTTGATGATGCTGCCGCTCGCGCCGATGACGACACGATCCGGCAATTCGCCGAGTGTCTTTCGGGCAACCGCAGCGCCGTAGGCGAGCGCGATCGGTTCTGTGCATCCCATCGCCGGTTGGAGCTCTTCGCGGAGAATCTGGATATACGCGCTGTATTTTTTGTCTGTTTTGTCCATGGCATCTCCCTCCCTGGATTCATCCCGCATTGAGACAGGGCCCTGTTTTTCCTTTTGCGGTCTTGTATTTATTTCAATACAATTGTATCATAGAAGCATCTAAAAGTAAAATTTACGGTTTTTAACTTATCATTAAAAATAATTTATGGGTTGAGAAGGGAGAACTTATGGAAATTCGGGAGATTCAGACGTTTCTGCTGGCTGCGAGGCTGGAGAGTTTTTCAAAGGCAGCCAGGGAGCTGGGGTATTCTCAGGCGGCGGTCACGATTCAGATTGGGAATCTGGAGAAAGAACTGGATGCGAGGCTTTTTGACCGCATCGGAAGAAAGACGGTTCTCACACACACCGGACAGATCTTTTATGGTCATGCGCTGACGATCTCCAGGGAGCTTTCTGCCGCCAAATCGGATATTGCCCGCAAGAGCGAACTCACCGGTTCGCTCTCAGTCGGCGCGATTGATTCCGTGTGTACCAGCATTTTTCCGGAACTGATTGAAGCGTATCATCGGAGTTATCCCGGTGTCACGATCCGGATCGTCCCCGATTCTCCGGCTATCCTTCTGGACGAACTGGCAAGGAATTCTCTTGATCTGGTCTATTTGCTGGATCAGCGGGTTTACGATCCGAAGTTTAAGAAGGTGATCGAGGAGCCGGAGGAAATGATTTTTGTCACCGCCGCCTCTCATCCCGCCGCGAAAAGGGAGTCGCTCACTCTGGACGAGGTGATCTCCTGGCCGTTTATTCTGACCGAGAAAAATGCCAGCTATCGGTTTGCGCTGGACCAGTTTCTGGTGGCAACCGGCCGGTCGCTGAAGCCTTTCCTGGAGAGCAGAAATACGGAATTCATTGTCAGATTGCTGAAATCCGGATCCGCGATTTCCTTCCTTCCCCGCTTTACGGTACAGCAGGAAATTGCCGCCGGGAATCTGGTCGGGCTTTCCGTCAGTGATTATCACCTTCGTGCCTGGAGGCAGGTGCTTTATCACAAGGATAAATGGATGTCCCGTGAGATGACCGCCTTTATTCAGCTGGCTCAGACGGTCGGGCAGGCGTAGAGGAGGAGCGTTCTCCTTTATCCGTATATGTCTTCCTGTCGGTCAGTTCTCAGCCGTGGAAAAGGAACACTCAAACCAGAACACATTCCAGCCGTTTTCACTGTCAACGCCGTATGTCATCTCGTGTGCCGTAAGGATCGTGCTGACGATGGAGAGGCCGATGCCGGTTCCCATGCGGC
>JAJQCO010000199.1 GCA_021202655.1 Clostridiales bacterium
AACGGGCGGTATTCCTCATAGATCCCGTCTCCCGCATTCGGCGTCTTATCCATAATCGTTCTGGCAATCAGTCTGGGATCGCCCAGCTCCTCCATCACATCCGCCTCCGAACGCCCTTTTTGCATCTCATCACGGATATATCCGCTGTAATAGCTCAGGTTTTCCCGGACCACCGCGGGCGGAACATTTCCGGAAAGGGCATTTTGCAGCCCCTGCAAAAATTCTCCTCTGTTCATCCGATTCTCCTTTATTCATCATTCGCGGCGAGTAGACTCCTTAATGTCGCCGCGGCGGAACGCCGCTACCAGCTCCTTGAGATCCTCAATTCTCTCATGAAGCTCCCTTCCGTCATCCGTATCCGCCACCATGACACGAGATTTCATCTTCTCCACAATCGCCACCTTCGGCGTGTTCTCCCGATCCGGATGGAACGGCATATGCTCCGCCAGCGCCAGATGATGAGAATTGTAGATCAGCGTATAGCCGGCAATCCCCGTCTTCTTCTGATATGCCTTGGAAAGTCCGCCGTCAATCACGAACAGCTTTCCGTTCGCCTTCACCGGAGTCTCTCCGTCCTTGATCTTGACCGGCACATGCCCGTTAATAATATGCGAGCCTTCCGTCGGTAACCCAAACTCTGCAAGAATCCGGTCACAGACCTCCTCTTGCTGGCTCAGCTGATAATACGGATTAAAATTCTCCTTGTGGGTCAGCTTATCCTCGATAAAATAATTCTCAAAGGTGGCAATCCTGTCCTTGCCAAACACCGGAGACTTTGCGCCGGACCACAGATACCACATGAAATCTCGCGCGCTTTCCTTCTCGGCGTCCCCTTCCTCCAGGAAATATGCCTTGCGCACCTGGGTGCTGATGTAATCCATCAGCGCCTTCCCGGAAAGCGGCCTGCCGCCGCACGTCATAGCCTCAAAGCTGCCGTCTTCCCTCATGGGAATACAGCCGTGATACATCAGATTGCCATTGTGGCATTTATAGATATCGCCATGGGAATACAAAAACCGGATATGCTTCTGAAGCAGGTCGCTGTGGCGGAACGACGTCACCAGGGTATGCAGAAGCTCCTCCTCTTCCTCCGTCAGCTTTAAAGGATCCGCCGGATCAATGGTCGGGAAGCGGTTGTCTAACATCGGATAAACCTGCCCCTCCACAGTCACCGTCCCATTGGCGTAATCCACCGCCTCCAGGAGCAGCCGTTTCTCCATCTCGTATTCCGGATGACGGCGGATGATCTGCCCTTCCACCTTCAGCTGAATCACCGTGATCGCCTTGTGCATCTTCGCCGCCAATCCCGGATCGACCGCGTCGTAGATATTCTCATCCAGAATCTTCGGCTGAAAACGCTCGCACGGATCGTCCCGATACACACGGGACGCATACATAGAAAGCGGACGGAGATTAATGCCATATCCATCCTCCAACACATCAAAGCTGTTGTAGCTGATCGCGATCCGCAGCACATTGCAGACGCAGGCCGGATTGCCGGTCGCCGCGCCCATCCAGGAAATATCGTGATTTCCCCACTGAATGTCTACATCGTGGAAATTCATCAGCTCTTCCATGATGATATCGGCTCTCGGCCCACGGTCAAAGATATCGCCGATGATGTGAAGGCTGTCGATGACCAGGTTCTGGATCAGCTCGCAGAGCGCAACGATGAAATTGTCCGCCACCGGCGTCTCAATGATCGAGCGGATGATCTCCTCGAAATAAACCCGCTTATTCTCATCGTTGTAATCCACATGCAGCAGCTCATCCATCACATAGGCAAAGTCCTTCGGCATCTTCTTGCGGACCTTGGAACGCGTGTACTTGGAGCCGACCACCTTTCCAATCTCGACCAGCCGGTAGATGGTGATCCGCTTCCAGTCCTCCGTGTTCTTCCCTTCATGGCGAAGCTTCGCCAGATTTCTGTCCGGATAATAGATCAGATTCGCTATCTCGATCTGCTCCTCCTCCGGGATCACATAGCCAAAGGTTTCCCGGATCTTCACCCGGATCACACCTGACGCACTGCGAAGCAGGTGGATAAACGCCTCATACTCGCCATGCAGGTCGCTGAAAAAATACTCGGTTCCTTTCGGAAGACCGCAGATCGCATTCAGGTTAATGATCTCGCTGCTCGCCGCGCGAACCGTCGGATATTCCCTTGCCATCAGCTTCAGATATGCCAGATCTCTCATTACGCAATTACCCCCAATTCTGTATGTTTTACGGCGGAGAAGCCCCGCCGTTTTCCCCTTTTTACATAGTAACACACTATTTAAAAAATGAAAAGTTCTAAACAAAAGACATGAGACATATGACTGTATATCACCTCGTTGCACACCTGCCCACGCCGCGCAGCACAGCACGTGGCACGGGTGTGACATGCAACGGTATATTTCTTTGATTATGGGGTAATGAAAATGAAATGGCTATACAAGCGTCTGGAAATGGCATGGGGAATTCTTGTCGTGATATTCGTGCTCGGAGGGAGCGGACTGCAGCTCTTTCACAGAGCGATCCCCGCAAACGAGACAAAAACAGAAAAGTCCTTCATCCGGTGGGTGGATTTTGATGTGACCGCCGAAGCCATGAATGACGCGCTCCGGTATGACGTGGAAAGCTACGGGCAGAGCCTCCACTATAACTGGATTGAGCTCCTCGCGTATCTGGGGACCCGATATGGAGGAGATTTTTCCCGCTACCGATCCTCTGACCTGGACGCCCTGGTTCAAACACTGCAAAACGGCGCCGAGCTCTCTGCGCTTACCGGAGATATGAAATATTATCCCTATTATCTGGAAGCCTACAGCGCTGTCCTTGGTGGTCTGGCCGGTCCATATGAAATTCAGGAGGCGGACGCCTCCGGCGCCCCCGTATGGGTCGGCAAATATGGACTGAAAGCCTTCTCCCCCATCGCCCGTTTCTTTCCCTACAGCGACTATGATGACTTCGGCGCTGCGCGAAGCTACGGCTACGCGCGGGAGCATCTGGGTCACGACATGATGGGACAGGTGGGAACCCCCATCATATGCGTGGAGTCAGGCCGTGTGGAGGCGCTCGGCTGGAACCAGTATGGCGGCTGGCGCATCGGCATCCGCAGCTTTGACGGCAGACGCTATTATTACTACGCACATCTGCGAAAAAACTATCCCTATCACAAATCTCTGTCTGAGGGAAGCATCGTTCACGCCGGAGACGTGATCGGCTATCTCGGCCGAACCGGCTACAGCCGGACAGAAAACACCAACAACATCGACGAACCTCATCTTCACTTCGGTCTCCAGCTGATCTTCGACGAATCACAGAAGGATGGAAATAACGAGATCTGGATCGACTGCTACGAGCTCACCCGTTTTCTGTCCGCACACCGCTCAGAAACCGTCCGGGATCCGGACACCAAGGAGCATAACCGCGCCTGGCAGATCAAAGACCCTGCCGTCCCGACAGGGTCTTTGTCCTCTTCCTAATTGCCATTCTTCGGCGTCCCATGGCTGTTTAAAATCGTACCGTCCGGCGTCACCGTGTCTCTGAGCATCCTGCCGGATTTATCACAGTAATACCGCTCGCCGTTCCATTCAATCCAGCCGGTCTGCATATATCCGTCTGCGTCAAAGAAATACCACTCTCCGTCAATATCCTCCCAGTCGCTCTTCGTCTGGGAGCCGTCGCTGTGCAGGTAATACCAGCCGTTCTCATCGCTGCCCCACTCGCCGGTCAGCGGCATGGCGCCGCCCTCTCCCCGTCTGAGAATCGCCGCCTGCTCGCTCGTCAGCGTAATCGGATCCGAAGATACCCATTCTCCCTTATTCGAGGTATTGACGCCATTCACCGGCCTTACCTTCACAAAATAGGTTCCTTCCTTGTTCATCATACTCTGATAATTATAGCTCAGCTGATCTGTCGTCTGTGGGGTCACGCCGATCGCCTGGTCGCTGCGATAAAGGCGCAGCTCATAACTCGCCGCCCCCTGCACCTCGTCCCACATCGCGTACCCGTTATCTGTCAGCTTTACCTCCTCCAGCTCAGAGACAACCTCATCCAGAGACGTCAGCTTCACCGTCAGCTTTAGCGTCTGAGAGGAATCCTGCTTGCTGGCCTTCACATAGGTCGCTCCGTTCAGCTTGACAGAGCTGGCCCTGCTCAATGAGAAATAATAATCCGTCTCCGCCCGAAGATAGATCACAATCTGCGGAATCATGTCCGCTTCCCACTCAAAGCCCTCCATGTCAATATCATAATAATCAAAATAATATTTTTCACTGTTCACGTCAACATCGACGGTCTCGGTGCCGAATCTGGATCCCGGCTTGATATCCGCACTCACGGATAATCTCACGCTGCTGATATTATTCCGCGTCGACGCCATAACCGGACGCCCCGATATCATCGACAGGCTGCACACAAGAAACAGCATCTCCCATATCCTGCGTCTTCCTCTCACAAATCCCCCTCCTCTGCTCTGTCGCTCCGTCGCACAACCTTCCCTTACCATTCTGCTTTCACTCTATTACATTCCCTCTGCTCTGTCAAGACAGTTCCGGAATTCTTAAACTTCCGCACAAAATTGTAAGAACTACAGGACCTGCCACTGGCAGCTCCTTCCGTATGCTATGGCAAACTACAGAGGCTACCTTCTACTTAAAAAGGCTTCGTGAAGAACACATCTGTGACGTATTCTTCGCGAAGCCCTTTCATCGGTCTCTCCGAAGCTGCTATTTTGCGTAATCTGTCGCACGGGACTCCCGGATCACATTGACCTTGATCTGTCCCGGATACTCCAGCTCATTTTCGATTCGTTTTGAAATCTCGCGTGCCATCAGCACCATATCATCATCGCTGACCTGCTCCGGTACAACCATGATCCGCACCTCGCGGCCTGCCTGAATAGCATACGACTTATCCACACCCTTGAATGAACTTGTAATCTCTTCCAACTGTTTCAATCGGTTCGTATATGTTTCCAGAGTCTCGCGTCTCGCACCCGGTCTCGCTGCGGATATGGTATCTGCAGCCTGAACCAGACATGCAACCAGACTCTGCGGCTCAACATCGCCATGATGAGATTCCACCGCATTCACAATCAACGCGGATTCCTTGTACTTTCTGCAGAGCTCTGCGCCAAGCTGTACATGGGATCCCTCCATCTCATGGTCAATGGATTTACCAATGTCATGTAATAATCCGGCACGTTTTGCCATACGGACATCAATCCCTACCTCAGCGGCCAGAAGACCTGCCAGCTGGGCAACCTCGATCGAATGCTTCAGTGCGTTCTGTCCATAACTTGTTCGGAATTTCATCTTACCCAAAAGCTTCACCAGCTCCGGATGAATCCCGTGGATGCCAACCTCCAGGGTAGCTGCCTCGCCATCCTCGCGCATGTTCGCTTCCACTTCACGCTGTGCTTTCTCCACCATCTCTTCGATTCTGGCCGGGTGGATACGACCGTCCACAATCAGACGCTCAAGGGCAATCCTCGCCACTTCGCGCCGGATCGGGTCAAAACCGGACAACACCACCGCTTCCGGCGTGTCGTCAATGATGAGCTCAACACCGGTCATCGTCTCAAGAGTACGAATATTCCGGCCTTCCCGCCCGATGATCCGTCCCTTCATCTCATCGCTTGGAAGCTGTACCACCGACACCGTCGACTCAGCCACATGATCCGCCGCGCATCTCTGAATCGCAGTTACCACATAGTCCTTCGCCTTCTTGTCCGCTTCTTCCTTCGCCCTGTTCTCGAGCTCCTTGACCATCTTGGCTGTGTCATGCTTGACATCTGCTTCCACGGACTTTAACAGGAATTCTCTTGCCTGTTCCGTAGTCAAACCGGATATCCGTTCCAGTTCCCGCAGCTCCTGCTCATGCAGCGCTTCGGTTTCCGCACGTTTTTTGGCGATGGCCTCCTCATGAGATGTGATCGCCGACTCCCGCTTCTCCAGCGCTTCCGCCTTCTTGTCGAGATTCTCTTCCTTGTTCAGTACACGCCGTTCATAGCGCTGAAGCTCTGACCTTCTTTCTTTGGTTTCCCGGTCCAGCTCATTCTTCGTCTTTAATGACTCCTCCTTCGCCTCCAGGAGAGCTTCTCGCTTCTTTGTCTCTGCCGTCTTTAACGCTTCATCTATGATTTCCCTGGCTTTTTCTTCTGCCGTGCCAATCTTCGCTTCATAAGTTTTCTTTCGATTGGCAATCGCAAGACCCCAGGTAATGGGCGCCACAACACACAGTGTTATCACAACTGCAATTATTGTTGACACAGGAGCACCTCCTTATTTAGTTTTCATTGTACACCAATACAACAATACAATTTTAAACTGTTTTATGCATTATGTCAAGCATTACCGAAGGTTCCCGGAAAATCAACCGCAAAATTGGTTACCTCGCTGTGTACCTGCCCCATGCCGCACAGCACAATGTGTGACATGGGTGTGGCGTATAACCGAAACTGCCTAAATAAGCTCATCCGGGACGTCCTCTTCCTGAAGGGACTCATCCACAGCAGCCGACTTCGGCATAGGCACGTCTCCCTGCATACCGTGCAGCTCCCGGACCTTCCTCTCAACCTCCGCAAAAACCGCCGGATGCTCCTTCAGATATTTTTTGGCGTTCTCCCGGCCCTGGCCGATCTTCTCACCATTGTACGCATACCAGGCGCCGCTCTTGTCAATCACGTTGTCCTTCGCGGCAAGATCCAGGATATCCCCTTCCCGTGAGATTCCCTCGCCGAACATGATGTCAAACTCCGCCTCCTTAAACGGCGGCGCGATCTTGTTCTTCACTACCTTCACACGGACATGGTTGCCAATCACCTCTCCGGCCTGCTTGATCGACTCTGTCCGGCGCACATCCAGGCGCACGGAGGCATAAAACTTCAGCGCGCGGCCTCCGGTCGTCGTCTCCGGATTCCCATACATGACGCCGACCTTCTCCCGCAGCTGATTGATAAAAATCACCGTGCAGTTTGACTTGCTGATCACGCCGGTCAGCT
>JAJQCO010000086.1:0-17376 GCA_021202655.1 Clostridiales bacterium
GTCAAAACCAAAGGCATGTAACCCGACATCCTTATACTCTCTCAATGTAACCAAGCGCCTGCTCAAGCGCTTCCTTCTCCTCGGCTCCCAACGCAATTTCTGTCTCGCCCCGATCGATTTCCTTCAAATACAGATAGCAGCCTTCTCTGCTGTGTACGGAATTGATAATAAAACCAGTATTCGTATAATCCAGAAGTGCAAGGGCAAAACTCAGATTTCCACCCATTCCCTTAAACGCATTGTATTTCACAATTCCAAATTTCTGGAAGGAAGCTCTGCTGTTTTTATTCGCAACCCGAATCGAATCCTTATTCGCCCGATCCTGCGCCCTCAGATCAGTCAGCTCATCCATCTGACCGATAATAATATCCTCCAGTGTTTCCGCATCTTTTCCTCTCATAAATAAATCATAACGTCGATACAATCTTCTCATCTGCACGGCGCCTATAATCACTACGACAAGCAGGATCAGCGTGATCACAGCCTGAAATATGATGATAAAAATCGGATCTATTCCCAGATTATAATAAATCATGCTTTCATCCATCTGTCTTTTCTCCCATCATCCTGTATGTCCCCATACATAAATCATTTTTTGATCTATAGTCATGTTCCAAATCAGCGAATGGACTCAATCAATTCCACGATCCTCTCCAACTCGGATTCAGAATAATATTCTATCTCGATTCTTCCTTTATTCTTATCCTTTCTGCTGATGTTTACTCTGGTACCCATCACAGTTTTCATCCGTTCCTCCAGATCCTTAAAAATCAGCTCCAGTCCTTCATCCGGCTTTTCTTTCTTTTTCTCTTTTTTTTCTTTTCCGAGCGACTTTGCGATACGCTCTGTCTCGCGCACGCTGAGCCTTTCCTTCTCCACTCTGTGAGCCAGCTCCGTCTGGATATCCGGATCGCTCACAGATAAAATTGCCCTCGCGTGTCCGCTGCTGATTCTTCCCTCTGCTAACATATTTTGTATCTCTTCCGTCAGATTCAGCAGTCTCAGACTGTTCGTGATGGTTGTCCGATTTTTGGATACGCGCTCGGCGATTTCTTCCTGTTTCAGATGAAATTCCTTCATCAGTCTCTGATAAGCCACCGCCTCTTCAATCGGATTCAAATCTTCACGCTGCACATTTTCGATCAGAGCAATCTCCATTGCCTGCTGAGGATCATATTCCCGCAGAACCACAGGAACCTCCTTCAGGCCTGCCATCCTGGCCGCTCTCCATCTGCGCTCGCCTGCCACAATTTCATATCCGTTCTCTGATTTCTTTACCAGAAGCGGCTGTAGGACTCCATAGCGTTTGATTGAATCGGCAAGCTCCTGCAGCTGTTCCTCATCAAATTTTTTTCTTGGCTGATTTACATTTGGTTCTAATTCTGAAATTCTGACCATTCGCTCTTTCTTTTCTTCTGTCCCGTTCTCTGGTTTCCCGCTTTCCCGGATTATCAGATTCGATCCCGTCTGTGAGTCCTGGCCAGCCGTGATTTTCTTTTCCTGAATGACCTCCTCTACAATCTCCTCGCCAAAATATGCTCCTAAACCTTTTCCCAATCCTTTTTTTCCTTTAGTCGCCACGTTCAATCCTCCCCCTTGCTGATCACTTCCGCCGCGAGCATTCGATAGCTCTCTGCCCCTGTCGATCTCGTATCATATATATTGATCGGCATACCATGACTGGGCGCCTCCGCCAGTCTTACATTTCTCGGAATGATTGTCTTGTAAATCGTCTTCTTCAAATACTTTTTTACATTTTCTACCACTTCCAGAGAAAGATTGGTTCTGGCGTCATACATGGTGAATACCACGCCTTCTAATTCGAGCTTTGGATTTAATTTCTTTTTTACCATTTCAATCATCTGAAGAATCTGGGTCAGACCCTCCAGTGCATAATATTCACATTGAATAGGAACCAGCACGGTATCTGCAGCCGTCAGAGCGTTAATCGTCAGCAAACTTAACGATGGCGGACAATCAATGATAATATAATCATAGGCCTCTGAAATGGGATCCAGTTTCTTTTTCAGTATTTTTTCCTTGTCGCTTTCATCCAGGAGTTCAATCTCCGCACCGGACAGATTGATATCAGATGGAAGAATATCCAGATGATCCTGTACATCCTTTATCAGACATTCTTCTATTTCACATTCTCCCATCATCAATTCATAGACTGTTTTGTCCAGATATCCCTTTTCGAATCCAAGACCACTCGTTGCATTTCCCTGTGGGTCGAAGTCTACCGTCAATACCATTTGTCCCGCCTCAGCCAGGCATGCGGACAGATTGATTGCCGTCGTCGTTTTCCCTACTCCGCCCTTTTGATTCGCAATCGCTATGATTCTTCCCATATTCTTGACCTCCTGGACTCCTGTCAGAATTTTCATCTACCTCCGGACACTGCACGCTTCTAAGTATAACACAATTTTACTTGTTTTCCTATGCATTTATCAAAATTCTTTTTCATGTTTCACGTGAAACATTCCACTTATTTCGATCCAATTTTTTCACGGTTAGGATTTTCTTAAAAAAGTTGAAGATATGAAAGATCTGTATTATACTATAGAGGTATCAACGCAATCATATTTTATCGATGTTTGGGAGGTGTCAATGAAAGCAAGAAATATTGCATTAACCGGTTTGATTCTTTCTGCCGGTGCAGTGACAGGAATCTCTTTCATTAATAAATTTGTCAAGATGCGAGCCATATCGAAGCATATCACTTCTCCTGCTGATTATCACTGCTTCAAATGGACGCTTGGGAATATCTACTACAAAAAAACAGGCAGCGGTAAACCACTGCTTTTAATTCATGATCTTCACACAGCGTCAGGAAGCTTTGAATGGGATGAGATGATCCCTCTCCTGAGCAAAAATTATACCGTATATGCCATTGATCTCCTGGGCTTTGGTATTTCCGAAAAGCCGGATATGACATATACAAATTATCTGTTCGTGCAGTTAATTTCGGATTTTATCAAATCTGAAATTGGTCATCGCACAAACGTCATAACCAGCGGCGAGTCTGCTTCCATTCCGCTCATGGCCTGCACCAACCACGAGGAACTGTTTGACGAAATGATCTTTGTCAATCCTCCCGAATTGCTGAACTTTTCGCGTATTCCAGGCAAAGCGGCAAAATGCTATAAATGGTTTCTCATGCTTCCGGTCGTAGGGACGCTTACCTATCATATTGCCATGTCAAGGAAACATTTATATCATGAATGGCTGGAACATACATCGTCCACGTTATCAGTATGGAATGAGAAATTGATGGAGGAAAGCTATGAATCGGCTCATCTCGGCGATTCACCAAAATCTGTCTATGCAAGCATCCACTGCAACTATACGAAATGCAATATGATTCAGGCATTGAAAGAAATGAACCACAGCATATGTCTGATCGGAGGAGATAAAACAGATCACATAGACTATATATTAAAGGAATATCAGGTCTACAATTCCTCAATTGAGACGGAGCTGATAGCGGACACCGGAAAATACCCTCACATTGAAACACCGGATCAATTATATCAGCTGGTCCAGATTTATTTGTAATACGACACACATGAATCAATGAAACATGAAAGAAAGGGAAAACAACCATGATCCAATTCAACCACTTTAATTTTAACGTATTAGACCTTGAAAAAAGCATTCAGTTTTACAGAGAAGCTCTGAACCTGGAACCGGTCAGAGAAAAGGTCGCGGATGACTGTTCATTCAAGCTGGTTTACATGGGTGATGGAACTTCTGATTTTACACTCGAGCTGACATGGCTTCGAGACAGAACAGAACCATATAATCTTGGCGAATGTGAATTTCATCTGGCATTTACCACCGATCGCTTCGAAGAAACCTATCAGCATCACAAGGATATGAATGTGATATGCTTCGAAAACAAAGCCATGGGCGTATATTTTATTCTTGATCCGGACGGATACTGGATTGAAATCGTACCGGAGAAAAATTAGAAGCCATAGCATATAGAAGGAGCTGCCGCCGACAGCTCCTTCTATATTATAACAAATTTTTTATTCTACTTTCGTCTATAGCGGCGATTTGGAAGGAACTCCTGCCTTCCTTGGATATTTCTTTTCCGTATTTCTTACCTTCTTTATCAGAATCAAAGATCGACTCATCTCCAGATCCGATAAGGAAAAACGAAAAACCTGATCGACCTCACCGCTTAATACATGGATCGCTCGTTTGGAATGCTGCAATTCTTCATCCATATTGCCAGACTTATAGGAAATAAAATATCCGCCCGGCTTCACAAAGGGAAGACAATATTCGGACAGAGTGGACAGATTCGCAACCGCGCGGGAAACGCAATAATCAAATGCCTCTCTGTATAAAGCCTCATGGCCGAGATCCTCCGATCTTCCATGAATGGCTGAGATATTCTTTAAATCAAGCTCCTGGATCACCGTATTCAGAAAACGGACTCTCTTATTCAGGGAATCGAGAAGAGTCAGCTTCAGAAAAGGAAAGGCGATCTTAATGGGAATTCCCGGAAAACCGGCGCCGCTTCCTACGTCAATCACAGACACTGAATCATCCGGTTTGAAATGGACCGCCTTAATCACAGACAGACTGTCTATAAAATGTCTGGTGATCACATCCTTCATCTCTGTGATAGTCGTCAGATTCATTACCTGATTCCATTCTATCAATAATTGATAATATTGATAAAACTGTTCCATCTGAGAATCCGTAAAGGTTATCCCCAATTCTGTCCCCTCGGATACCATATGATCCACAAAAAGCTGATCCATATACACCTCCGTATGTAAACGACTAATGTCGTTTCCTATAAATAAACTATAATCCCTTACGCCTTTTCTGTTCCAGATAAATCAACAGGACAGAAATATCAGCAGGTGATACTCCGGATATCCGAGAGGCCTGTCCAATCGAAGCAGGCTGATAGAGATTCAGCTTTTGAACCGCCTCAAGGCGCAGACTCTTCACCTGAGAATAATCAAAATGCTCATCGAGCTTTTTATTCTCCATTTTCTTGAATTTGGCAACCTGTTGTTTTTGTCTTTTCAGATACCCCTCGTATTTTATATTGATATTAATCTGTATCGCCGTATCCGGCGGAAGATCCGGACGCTGATCGTCAATATCAGTTAACATAAAATAATCGAGCTCCGGTCTTCGCACCAGCTCCGCCAGAGTGATGCCGCTCTTTAGAGGTGTGCTGTGATGAAGCTCCAGAAAATGTTGTACACGTTCTGTCACACCGATGGCGGTCGTTTCGAGACGATGAATTTCCGCATCAATATCCTTTTCCTTCTGTAATACGCGCTCGTATTCGGAACGGTCAACCAGACCTATCTCATATCCAATTGCACGCAGACGCAGATCTGCATTATCCTGACGCAGCAGAAGGCGATATTCCGCCCGAGATGTCATCATCCGATAGGGCTCGTGATTCTCCTTCGTGACAAGATCATCAATCAGGACTCCAATATAAGCCTGGGATCGATCGAGAACGACCGGCTCTCTTCCCAGGATCTTCATCGCAGCGTTGACTCCAGCCATAAATCCCTGAACGGCCGCCTCTTCATAACCGGAACTGCCGTTAAACTGTCCGGCACTGAACAGTCCCGCGATTGCCTTGAATTCCAGTGTAGTCTTCAACTGCCTTGCATTGATACAATCGTATTCAATGGCATATGCATTGCGGACAATTTTCACATGCTCAAGACCGGGAACGGTTTTATACATTTCATACTGCACATCCTCCGGTAAGGAGCTTGACATCCCGCTTAAATACATCTCATTTGTATACAATCCTTCCGGCTCCACAAAAATCTGATGTCGATTCTTATCCGGGAATTTTACTACCTTATCCTCAATAGAAGGACAATAACGGGGGCCGGTCCCCTCAATCACTCCCGAAAATAAAGGAGAACGATCCAGATTCTCACGGATGATCCGATGAGTCTCCTCATTTGTGTAGGTCAGCCAACAGGAAACCTGCTCCTTTTGTACCGAAGCCGGATCTGTAGAAAAGGAAAACGGCACCACCGGATGATCGCCCAGCTGCTCCGTCATTTTGGAAAAATCAAGACTTCTTCGATCGACACGCGCCGGCGTTCCGGTCTTAAAACGGAACATCTCCACCCCGTTTTTTATCAATGAATCCGTCAGGTGAGTCGCTGCCTGCAGTCCGTTCGGACCGGTCGGATTGCTGACGTCTCCAAAGATACATCTTGCTCTGAGATAGGTTCCGGTTGCAAGGACGACTGCCTTTGCATGGTAAATGGAGCCATACACCGTTTTTACTCCGCGGAACTCAAGATATTCCATAATCGGCTGGGCCACCTCTGCCTGGCGGATGGTCAGATGATCGGTATTTTCCAGCGTTCTTCGCATGGAATTGCTGTATTCTCTCTTATCCGCCTGTGCGCGCAGAGAATGAACCGCGGGTCCCTTTGATCCGTTGAGCATTTTCGACTGGATAAAGGTCTTATCAATATTCTTGCCCATCTCTCCGCCAAGCGCATCCAGTTCCCGTACCAGATGTCCCTTTGAACTTCCCCCTATGTTCGGATTGCAGGGCATCAGAGCGATGCTGTCAATACTGACGGTAAAGATAATTGTCTCCAGTCCGAGCCTTGCGCAGGCTAACGCCGCCTCGCATCCCGCGTGACCAGCTCCTGCCACTACCACATCATATGTCTCTTCCAAATACTTCATAGCAGACAATCCTTCCAAGACCTTCCTATTTTCCCATACAGAACCTGCTGAATATCTCATTGATCAGATCATCCTCTACCTCTTCTCCGAGAATGGCGCCAAGATATTCATAGACGTCCATCAGATCAATCGTAAGAAAATCCTCCGGCATCTGACGGTCAATGCCTTCGACAACCAGATCGAGACTTTCCATCGCCTTTTCAAGAAGATTCCGATGTCTCACATTTGTAATCACAACCTGGTCGTTAAAATCAATGTTACCTGTATAAAACAGATTCATGATTTCCTGTTCCAGACGGTCGATTCCCGTCTCTTCCTTTGCAGAAATGGCGAGCACGGAATGATTTACCTTTTCTGCCAGCTCCTCTTCCGTCACCAGAACCTCAAGGTCAGATTTATTCAGAAGGACGATCGCCTGCCTGTTCTCAATCAGGCGTATGATCGCCTCATCATTCTCATCCAGCGGCTGTGAACCGTCAACCACATAGATAATCAGATCGGCATCCTCCGCGGCCTTCCTTGCCCGGAAAACGCCGATCTTCTCAACCTTATCTTCCGTTTCATGGATTCCAGCTGTGTCAATGATATGGAGATAAATTCCGTGAAGAGATACCTGCTCCTCCAGAACATCTCTCGTCGTACCGGCAATATCCGTCACAATTGATTTTTCTTCTCCGACCAGCACATTCATCAGTGAGGATTTTCCCGCGTTCGGTTTTCCGAGAATGACCGTGCGTATGCCCTCGGAGAGAATTTTTCCATTCTCGAAGGACGCCGCCAGATCAGAAACCTCTGTTCTCATCTGACAGACAACCCTTCGCAACGATTGTGCATATCCGTCCAGGGAAATATGCTCCGGGTCATCCAGCGCGGATTCAATATAGGCAATCTGGTAAAGAAGATCCTTCCGCAGCTTCTGAATCTTCGCGGATAAGGCTCCGCCTAACTGACTGACGGATGATTTCATCGCGTATTCGTTTTTTGAAGAAATCAGGTCGGCCACCGCCTCTGCCTGAGACAAATCCATTCTTCCGTTTAAAAATGCTCGTTTCGTAAATTCTCCCGGCTCCGCCGGTCTCGCTCCCTGGCGAATCACAGCATCAAGGATCCGTTTCATCACAAATACGCCGCCGTGGCAGTTAATCTCCACCGTATCCTCGGCCGTATAGCTGTGGGGAGCCCGCATAACAGAAACCAGCACCTCGTCCAATACACTTTCCTGATCCTCTATCACACCATAATGAATCGTGTGAGTCGGCGCCTCAGAGAGCTTAAAATCATTCCTTTTACTCCGAAAAATTCGATCTGCAATCTCAATGGCATCCTCACCGCTGATGCGTATGATCCCGATTCCGGAAGCACTCATTGCGGTGGCAATCGCCGCAATGGTATCTGTATTTCTGTCCATTCCCTTCACTTTCCTGTAAACGGAAGAAGCTGCCACAGGCAGCTTCTTCCATATGCTATGGCAAATCAATCAGATTTCAATATCTTCGGCAGAATACGGTTCCGCAACCTCCAGCTCGGCAGGCTCCTGCATCACCTTTGGCTCTGTCTCCGCTTCCTTCTCATATTTTCTCTGACTGTATCTGTTTTGTCTTGGTTCTCTTTCTTTTCTGGACGAATAACGGTCCCTATGTCCGCCTCCTCCATAGCTTTCCCTTTTCAGAGAAACGACCACATGGCGATACGGCTCTTCCCCTTCGCTGCGTGTCACCACATATTTGTCATTCTGCAGAGCCGCGTGAATGATCCTTCTCTCATACGGATTCATCGGGTCGAGAGAAATCGGATGTTTGGTTCTCTTTACCCGGTAAGAAATATTTCTCGCCAGATTTTCCAGAGTTGCCTTCCGTCTTTCTCTGTAATTTTCCGTATCCAGCTTGACGCGAAGATATCCCTCAGTCTTTTTATTGACGACCAGACTGACCAGGTACTGCAGGGAATCCAGAGTCTGTCCCCTCTTTCCGATCAGAATGCCCATCGCTTCACCGGAGATGATGATCTGAAGCTCCTTCTCTTCCGAATCAAATACCGGCTCTACCTCCACCTCCATACCCATGGCGGAAAATACCTGATCCAGGAAATCTTTAGCTACTTTCTTGACCTCTTCTTCATCCACCTGGACGGCGATTCTTCTCGCTTCCTTCTCTGCGGCGATCTCCTTCTGCTTCTGCTCTCTCAGAGCTTCTTCTTCTCTCCTGGCGGCAAAATCACGGCGATTCTCTCTTCTCTGGCCGGAATAATCCTTCTGATAATCCTTTTTCGGATACTCTCTCTTCTGGTAATCCTTCTTCTGATAATCTCTGCGCTCATAACGGCTTCCGTAGCGAGAATTTTTACCGCAGCTTTTTCTTTCGCCGGCCTATCTCTCCGAATACTTTGCTTTATATGCATTTGCATTTTCATATTCGGATTTTTCCTCTGTCTCACTGACCGGATAAACCTCCTCCGCTGCTTTTTCTGAGACATTTTTTCCCGGGATGGAAGAAACAGGTAACGAAGACTTCTCAACCGGTTTTTCTGCCGGATCAGATGATTTCTTTTCCTCAACAGTCCTTGAAGGAGCCTTTTCCTTCGTCTTTACAGAAGCAACAGGCGCTTCCTTTGCCGTCTGAAGCGAGGCCTTCTTCTCCTCTTCCGCCTTTTTTATTTCTCTTTGTTTCTTCTCTTCCTGCTTCTTTTCTTCAACTGCTTTCTTCTTTGCCTGCTCTTCCGCCGCGCTCATAACGCGCGCGCGAATCACACAGGGTTTTCCTCCAAACAATCCGAAAATACCAGTCGTCGCACTCTGTATGACATCATAATGGAGGTGTTCACTCGTCGTCTGCAACTCGATCAGGGCTTTTGTAATCGCCTCATCCAATGTTTTTGCCGAAACTGTAATCTGCCCCATCTTTCCTTCCCCCTTTATTTATTTTTCTGCTTCTCGTGTTTCTCGTTATACTGTGCAACCATATTGGCTTTCGCAGCCAGGCTGCCCGGCTTTGCATTCTTATTGTAATACGCCGTCGAATCCTTTACCTGTTCCTTCGTGCGCTCTATTTTCTCTGCACGATCGGCTTCCTCTCTCTCCGTCTTTGCCTGAATATTCCTGAGAGTCGCCGTCGCATTCGCGCTGACCTGCTGCGGCGGAAGTCCCTTCTTCGCGCGCTTCTTATTCGCCTTGGCCACATTCTGCTCGATCAGCTGTTCCATATCAATTTTGCTCAGATACTTATTTACACATACCTGCTGCAGGCACTGCAGCACACTGCTGGCCACCCAGTAAAGACCCACGGCTGCCGGGAAGGTAAAACAGAAAAACAGAGAAATCAGAGGCATGGTATAATTCATGCTCTTCATCATCTGCGCGCTCTGATTATTCTCATCCTGGTTCGTATTCTGAGTCGCCATGATCAGCTTCGTGCTGAACCACTGAGAGAGACCGGCAAAAATCGGAATCAGCCACGCCGGGTTCGGAACAAAGCTTCCGTTAAACGGAGTCGTAGCCAGGTTAATTCCTAAAAATGAGTTCATACTCTCAATCGCGGCAGAATTTGTCTGAATCACAGACGACGCGTCCGGAAATGCAGCCGCCAGATCAAGCCACTGAGAAGGATTCAGCTTATAAAGAATGTCTACCATCTTATTTGCCAGAGCTTCTCCTGACACGCCGGTCAGATCGCCGATCGCGTTCACGCCGGTCAGCGTGACATTATGATCCGTCGCAAATTGAAGCAGGCTGTCCGCCATCCCCTCTCCCAGAGAGGCCGCGCTCGCCGTTCCCGTCAGCGCATAGACAACCGCCATAAAATATGACTTGACGGAACTCACATAAGCGGGAATATTATAAATGACACGATAAAGGGCAAGCAGAATCGGCAGCTGAATCGCCAGCTGCAGGCATCCGCCTGTCATGGATGTTCCATATTTTTCATAGACGGCCTTCGTCTCAATGTTCATTCTTGACATGGACTCATTATCCGTCTTTCCCTTATACTTATTCTGGATAGCCTGGATCTCAGGCTGCATCACCGCCATCAGCCTGGATGATTTCTGCTGCTGTATGGTCAGCGGAAGCATCAGAAGCTTTACCACAAGAGTAAACAAAATAATAGAAAGTCCGATATTCCGGATTCCAAACAGGCTCGTGAATGCAAACAGGGCATTCATCACCTGTCCCATAATCTCGCAAATCCACGCAAACAGAAAGAATCCCCCTGTTTTTGTCAACACTAAGTAATTCAACATGAATCCCTCCTCATACGCTACGGAACTGGATCATAACCGCCTTCTGCCCACGGATTACAGCGAATGATTCTCTTCGTGGCCAACCATAAACCTTTCACCACACCATATTTTTGCAGCGCCTCAATGGCATACTGGGAGCATGTCGGTGTGTACTTACAGTGAGGATATCTCTTCAGAGGAGACAGATAGATCTGATATCCCCTGATCAGTCTGATCAAAAATCTGCTCATCTACTTCTCACTTCGATTCCTTCATAAAAATGTTATGCAGTCCGCAGAGGTGCAAAAAAGCACGCTCGATAGTTTTATAGTCTGATTCCCTTGCGGCGGCTCTCACCACCACGACGATGTCCAATCCTGTCTCTAACCTGTCCTTATTCAGCCGGAACGCTTCCCGGATCAAACGCGTGATATGATGTCTCACGACACTGTTTCCAACTTTTTTGCTGACAGAGATTCCAATCCTTCTGTCTCTGGTTTCTGTCCTTACCACATACATGACCAGCTGTCTGTTCGCATGGGAACGTCCCCTGCGATATACCTTCTGGAAATCCTGATTCTTCTTTATACTTGGAAATCTTTTCATCTTTTACATGCTGGCTCTTCTCATAAACAGAAAGGCCACAAGTAAATTGTGACCTTTGAATGTCTCAGTATCCATAAAAACATGTCCGCGCCACGTCTTCTGGTCTCTTACACTGTTAATTTTGCTCTGCCTTTTGCTCTTCTGGCAGCCAGTACTTTTCTTCCTCCCGGAGTACTCATTCTGGCTCTGAAGCCATGAACCTTCGACCTCTGTCTTGTCTTCGGCTGGAAAGTCATCTTCATGATTCAGCACCTCCTCTTACTCTTACACAATATATTCCCGTCTGCATATCACAAAACCCGGTTAAATTTGTAGACATCACGCCAATTATAATAAAAACCATGATTTCCGTCAAGCTTTTTCGCAAAAACATGAAACAAAAAATCAATATCCGTAGCTCATCTGAATTCGGAGGATAAAGAGGATAATCGCACCCAAAGTTATCCACAATTAGTGGATAACTTTGTTGATAAATTTTCAAAAAGCTCGTTTCCTCATTGAAAATTAAGCCATTTTGGTATACAATAGAGAACAGACTGGGAATCTGGTATATCCACAATTTACCCTCAAAATATCCACAGGAGACACTGATATGTTAAAGAAACTGACCGAGAAATGGGACGATATCTTACTTCACGTAAAGGATGAGTTTGAATTGTCCGATGTCACCTATAAAACCTGGCTGCTCCCTTTAAAACCATATTCCATAGAACAGCCCGGCAATACGATCCGCATCGTCGTTCCGGATTCTCATTTTCTGGGATATATCAAAAAAAAATATGGTTTTCTGATCAAGATATCAATAGAGGAAATTGCGGGAATCAAAGGCGAGGTCGAATTCGTTGTCCTGGATGAGCTGGAGAAGGAACAGTCCAAATCCAACCGCATGATTGACAACGGATTAAGCCCGGTCAGCCAGAAAGCCATGCAGAACGCAAACTTAAACCCCAAGTACACCTTTGATACCTTTGTGGTCGGCGCAAACAATAATCTGGCTCACGCGGCGGCGCTGGCCGTAGCGGAAACACCGGGAGAGGTTTACAATCCTCTTTTTATATACGGAGGCGTGGGACTGGGAAAGACTCACCTGATGCACTCCATTGCAAATTTTGTTATTCAGAAAAACACGCAGGCAATGTTATGTACGTGACCTCCGAAAAGTTAACCAATGAAATTATCGAAGCCATCCGCAACAAGAACAATTTTTCTACTACCGAGTTTCGCAACAAATATCGCCATAACGATGTGCTTCTGATCGACGATATACAATTTATTATAGGAAAGGAGTCCACCCAGGAGGAATTCTTCTACACCTTCAATGAGATGTATGACGCCAAAAAACAGATCATTATCTCATCCGATAAGCCACCAAAGGAAATCGAAACTCTGGAGGAGCGCCTCAGATCCCGCTTCGAATGGGGCCTGACCGTCGACATCCAGTTTCCTGACTATGAGACCAGAATGGCAATCCTCCGGAAAAAGGAAGAGCTGGAGGGACTCAACATTGACAATGAAGTAATCAAATACATCGCGACAAACATCAAATCCAACATCAGAGAGCTGGAGGGCGCTCTGACTAAGGTTGTCGCCTTCTCAAGACTGAACAAAAACAGAGAAATCACCACACAGCTGGCGGAAGAAGCATTGAAGGATATGATTTCCTCTGCCGGAAGAGCCAAGGTAACGCCGGAATACATCATTGAGATTGTCGCCGAGCATTTTGGACTGACTCCTCTCGATATCACATCGCAGAGAAGAAATAAGGAAATTGTTTTTCCCAGACAGATTTCCATGTACCTGTGCCGCACGATGACGCAGATTCCTCTCCAGCAGATCGGAAATTACATGGGAGGAAGAGACCATACGACGATCATGCACGGTTATGACAAGATATGCAAGGATCTGGTCAACAACCCGACACTGAGCAATACCATTGATATCCTGAAAAAGAAGATTGATCCGCCGAAATCATGACAGGATCTACCGAAAACGACAAAGGAGCCTGACGTTTTCTGCCAAAGTTATCCACCATGAGACGTGGATAACTCACTGTTTTTTGTGGGTATCTCGGTGAATAACCAGTGGATACCAAAACCGCATCCATCCGATGCCGAAATCGCCATGTGGATAATCCAACCGTTTTTCACATGCTTCAGAAAAGTTATCAACACAGTTACTAACTGCTCAGATTCCTTTTTATACCTGCGTTTCGGGCACTTATCAACATACCCACCGCGCCTACTACGATTACTACTAAAATTAACTTATATATTTATTTATAAGGCGACAGCTACCGTGAGGAAAGGAAGTTATCAACCATGAAGCTCGTATTCAACAAAAACGTATTGCTTGACGGAATCAATATCGTATCCAAAGCAATCCCGTCAAGGACAACGATGGATATCCTCGAATGCATCCTCATTGATGCGGATACCAATGAAATCAAACTGACCGGTAACGATATGGAGCTTGGCATAGAGACAAAAGTAGAAGGAACGATCGAAGAGAGAGGAAAGATCGCCCTTGATGCCAGACTGTTTTATGAAATTGTGAGGAAGCTTCCGGACGGAGGCTCTCCCGTCGCCATTCATACCGATGAAAAATTTCGCACAACCATCACATGCGAGAGCTCTGTCTTTCATATTCAGGGACGGGATGGAGAAGAGTTTTCCTATCTGCCCTATATTGAGCGCGACCATTATATCTCTCTGACCCAGTTTTCGCTGAAGGAAGCGATACGCCAGACGATTTTTTCCATCGCCCCCAATGACAGCAATAAAATGATGAGGGGCGAGTTAATGGAGGTAACTGACGATATCTTAAAGATTGTTTCTCTGGACGGACATCGGATATCCATCCGGAACCTGAAACTGAAAGACCATTATGAGGATCAGAAGGTAATCGTTCCAGGAAAGACGCTTTCGGAAATCAGTAAAATTCTCAGCGGAGATAACGACAGGGAAATCCTGATTTTCTTTAGCAAAAATCATATTCTGTTTGAATTTGACAATACGATTGTAGTCTCGCGGCTGATCGAGGGAAATTATTTTCGGATTGATCATATGATCTCTCACGACTATACGACCAGGGTGAGAGTGAATAAGCGCAATTTTTCCGATACCATTGACCGCGCCATGACGCTGATCCGTGATAGTGACCGCAAGCCTCTGATCCTGAACGTGCAGGAAAATACAATCAACATGAAGGTGAATTCAACCATCGGTTCGATGAACGAGGATGTCTCTGCGGATAAAACCGGAAATGACATTATGATTGCGTTTAACCCCAAATTTCTGATGGAGGCGCTGCGCGTCATTGACGACGAGGAAGTAGATATTTATATGACTACCCCAAAATCTCCCTGCTTTATCCGGGACGACAAGGAATCTTATATTTATCTGATCCTGCCGGTTAATTTTATCGCGTCGGATGTTTAAGAGGAGAAAAGGATGGAAACAATCAGATTACGGGACGAATACATCAAGCTTGGTCAGGCGCTGAAAGCCACAGGACTCTGTGAATCCGGCGTTGACGCCAAGTATGCGATAGAAAAAGGTCTGGTAAAGGTGAACGGCGATGTCGCTTATCAGCGTGGAAAAAAACTTCGCGGTGGCGATGTGGTGACCTACAAAGGGGAGACAATTCGGATAGAGTCATGATAATAGAGTCCATGGAGCTGCAGAATTTTCGAAATTACGAACAGTTACATATGGAATTTGACAGGGGCACCAATATCTTTTACGGAAACAACGCCCAGGGAAAGACAAATATTCTGGAAGCGGTTTATCTCTGCTGCACCTCCAAATCACACAGAGGAAGCAGAGACCGGGAGATGATCCGTTTCCGGGAGGAAGAGTCCCATATCAAACTGAACGTGAGAAAAAATGACGTTCCATACCGCATTGATATGCACCTGAAAAAGAACAGGGCAAAGGGAATCGCCGTCAACGGCATTCCGATCCGTCGTGTCAGCGAGCTGTTTGGGATTGTAAATGTGGTATTTTTTTCTCCGGAGGATTTGAATCTGATCAAAAACGGCCCAGCTGAGCGGAGAAAATTTATTGATGTAGAGTTATGTCAACTAAATAAGCTGTATGTTCATTCTCTGGTTTCCTACAACCGGGTCTTGACGCAGCGAAACAAATTGCTGAAGGATTTGTTTTTTCATCCGGAGTATGAGGAGACGCTGGACGTATGGGATATGCAGCTGTTCACATATGGGAAAGAAGTGATCCGGTATCGAAGAGAATTTATTGTTCGGCTTAATGAAATTATCGGCCCGGTTCACAGAAAGCTGTCCGCCGGAAAGGAAGAGCTTTCCATTGTATACGATCCCAATTCAAACGAGGAAGACCTGGAAAAAAACATAAAAAACAGCCGGATGGCAGATCTGAAAAATAAGACGACGATGACCGGCCCTCATCGGGATGATATCGGTTTTTATGTCTGTCAAAATCATTTACACCATGAAAAAATATCACCCTCCGCAGGAGAGGCGATTGATATCAGAAAATTTGGATCACAGGGACAGCAGCGGACCGCGGCGCTGTCGTTAAAGCTTGCAGAGATTGAAATGGTGAGGATTCTGGTTTGCGATTATCCGATCCTGCTTCTGGATGATGTGCTTTCCGAACTGGACGGGGAGCGTCAGAAGGAGCTGCTCTCTGCCATCGACCATATCCAGACCATGATCACATGCACCGGCCTGGAGGATCTCATCAATAACCGGTTTCAGATTGACCGGCTTTTTCATGTGGTAAACGGGACAGTTTCATGCAAAGAGGAGGATACGACATGAGTGCAGAATACGGCGCAGACCAGATTCAGATTCTGGAAGGACTGGAGGCAGTCCGAAAAAGGCCCGGTATGTATATCGGGAGTACATCGTCGAGAGGACTTCACCATCTCGTCTATGAGATTGTAGACAATGCAGTCGACGAGGCATTGGCCGGTTATTGCGATAAAATAGATGTGACGATCAACAGGGATAATTCGATCACCGTTGTGGACGACGGGCGCGGAATTCCTGTCGGGATTCAGAAGAAGGCGGGGATTCCTGCGGTAGAGGTGGTTTTTACAATCTTACATGCCGGCGGCAAATTCGGCGGCGGGGGATATAAGGTATCCGGCGGACTTCACGGGGTGGGCGCTTCTGTGGTAAACGCGCTTTCTGTCTGGCTGGAGGTCCGCGTTTATCAGGAGGGCAAGATTTATCAGCAGAGATATGAGAGAGGAAAGGTTATGTATCCTCTGAAGGTCGTCGGCTCCTGTGATCCGCAACTTCATGGAACAGAGGTTCATTTTCTTCCGGACCCGGAGATTTTTGAGGATACCGTATATGATTTTGATATCCTGAGAGTGCGTCTTCAGGAAACGGCGTTTCTGACAAAGGCGTTGAAAATTACGTTAAAGGACGACCGGGAAGAGAAAAAAGAGGCAACCTTCCATTACGAGGGAGGAATCCGGGAATTTGTCACCTATCTGAATAAGGGAAAGGCGCCGATTTATGACAATGTGATTTACTGTGAGGGAAGCCGCGACCGCATTTACGTGGAAGTGGCCATGCAGCACAACGATTCCTATACGGAAAGCATTTACAGCTTTGTCAATAATGTCAACACGCCTGAAGGAGGAACCCACCTTTCCGGCTTTAAGAATGCCCTGACGAATACGGTCAATGATTACGCGCGGAAGAATAAAATTTTAAAGGACAGTGAGGAAAATTTAAGCGGGGAGGATATTCGGGAAGGTCTGACCGCGATCATCAGCATCAAGATTGAAGAGCCTCAGTTTGAGGGACAGACAAAGCAGAAGCTCGGCAACAGCGAGGCAAGAGCAGCCGTAAAC
>JAJQCO010000086.1:17386-25049 GCA_021202655.1 Clostridiales bacterium
AAACAGCGTTGTCAGCGAGCAACTGACGTATTTCATGGAGCAGAATCCGGCGGCGGCAAAGACGATCTGTGAAAAATCGGTCCTCGCGCAGCGTGCCCGCGCGGCCGCCCGCAAGGCAAGAGATCTGACCAGAAGAAAGACGGCTCTGGAGGGAATGGCGCTTCCCGGTAAGCTGGCGGACTGCTCCAATAAGGATCCGGAGAAATGTGAGATTTTCATCGTAGAGGGAGACTCTGCGGGAGGTTCCGCCAAAACAGCCCGTTCGAGAGATACACAGGCGATTCTTCCGCTGCGCGGCAAGATCCTGAATGTAGAAAAGGCCAGGATGGATAAGGTATACGCGAATGCAGAGATCCGGGCAATGATTACGGCCTTCGGCACCGGAATCCATGATGATTTTGACATCAGTAAGCTTCGCTATCATAAGATTATTATTATGACGGATGCCGATGTGGACGGAGCCCATATCAGCACGCTGATGCTGACCTTCCTTTACCGGTTTATGCCGGAGCTGATCAAACAGGGGCATGTCTATCTGGCTCAGCCCCCTCTTTATAAGCTGGAGAAAAACAGAAAGATCTGGTATGCATACAGCGATGAGGAGTTAAATTCCATTCTGAAGGAAGTGGGCCGTGACACCAACAATAAGATCCAGAGATATAAGGGACTTGGCGAGATGGACGCCGATCAGCTCTGGGAGACGACCATGGATCCGGAACGCCGTATTTTGCTTCGGGTGAATATGAACGAAGATTCCGTATCAGAGCTTGATCTGACCTTTACTACGTTAATGGGAGATCAGGTCGAACCGAGGCGCGAGTTTATTGAAGCCAATGCCAAGAGGGTCCAGAACCTCGATATATAAAAGGATCCTGATCCTGCATAGACACCAGAAGGAGAGAAACAATGGAACCAAATGTATTCGATAAAGTGCATGACGTGGATCTGAAGACGACGATGGAAGAGTCTTACATTGATTATGCCATGAGTGTCATAGCGGCTCGCGCGCTGCCGGATGTCAGAGACGGATTGAAGCCGGTTCAGAGAAGAGTTCTCTATTCCATGATAGAGCTGAACAACGGGCCGGATAAGCCTCACCGGAAATGTGCGCGTATCGTCGGCGATACCATGGGTAAGTACCATCCTCACGGAGACAGCTCTATTTATGGGGCGTTGGTTAATATGGCTCAGGACTGGTCAACCCATTATCCGCTGGTAGACGGACATGGAAATTTCGGTTCCGTGGACGGCGACGGAGCGGCGGCCATGCGGTATACAGAGGCGAGACTCAGCAAGATTTCCATGGAAATGCTGGCCGATATCAATAAAGATACGGTAGATTTTGTCCCTAACTTTGACGAGACGGAAAAGGAACCGACCGTGCTTCCGGCCCGTTATCCGAATCTTCTCTGCAACGGCACGACGGGAATCGCCGTGGGTATGGCGACGAACATTCCTCCTCATAATCTGCGCGAGGTTATCTCCGCCGTTGTGAGGATCATTGATAACCGAGTTGAGAGAGATCAGGATACCTCCATCGAGGAAATCCTGGAAATTATCAAGGGACCGGATTTTCCGACTGGAGCGACGATTCTTGGCAAGGCTGGAATTGAAGAGGCTTATCGGACCGGACGAGGAAAGATCAAGGTTCGCGCTGTCTCAGATATTGAGACGATGGCAAACGGCAAGAGCCGCATTATCGTGACAGAGCTTCCCTATCTGGTTAACAAAGCCAGGCTGATAGAAAAGATCGCCGAGTTGGTTAAGGAAAAGCGGGTCGAAGGAATCACGGATCTGCGCGACGAATCGAATCGTCAGGGTATGCGTGTCGTCATTGAGCTGCGCCGGGATGTAAACGCGAATGTGATTTTAAATCAGCTTCTGAAGCATACCCAGCTTCAGGATACCTTCGGAGTGATCATGCTGGCTCTGGTAGATAACCAGCCAAAGATCTTAAGTATTCTGGAGATCTTAAAGTATTATCTGGCTCATCAGGAAGAGGTCGTGACCCGCCGGACGAAATATGATCTGAACAAGGCGAAGGAAAGAGCTCATATCCTGGAAGGATTGCTGATTGCGCTGGATCATATCGACGAGGTGATCCGGATCATCCGGGGAAGCGAGAATGTTCAGATAGCGAAGCAGCAGCTGATGGAACGATTTGGCTTAAGCGACGCACAGGCACAGGCTATCGTCGACATGCGTCTGCGGACTCTGACCGGACTGGAACGGGAAAAGCTGGAAAATGAATATAAGGAGCTGATGGCAAAGATTGCAGAGCTGGAAGCCATCCTGGCAGATGAAAAGAAGCTGCTGGGAGTGATAAGGGAAGAGCTCCTGATTGTTTCCGACAAATACGGGGACGATCGCCGCACCTCCATCGGATTTGACGATTATGAGATGTCGTCAGAGGATCTGATTCCAAATGAAAATACCGTCGTCGCGATGACAAAGCTTGGCTACATCAAAAGAATGAGCATTGACAATTTTAAGAGTCAGAATCGCGGAGGAAAGGGAATCAGGGGAATGCAGACCATTGATGAGGACTACATTGATGAGCTGTTCGTGACGAAGACTCACAATTATATTCTTTTCTTTACGAATAAGGGAAGAGTATATCGATTGAAGGCCTATGCCGTTCCGGAGGGAAGCCGGACAGCCCGCGGCACGGCGGTCATCAACCTGATCCAGCTGCAGCCGGATGAAAAGATTACGGCGATTATCGCGTCAAAGGAATATAATAAGACGGATTATCTGCTGATGGCGACAAAGAATGGAATGATAAAGAAAACCTCTCTCACAGAGTATGGAAATATCCGCCGTACCGGTCTTCAGGCCATTGTGCTGAGAGAGGATGACGAGCTTCTGGAGGTAAAGACGACCGACAATTCAAAGGATGTCTTTATGATAACCAGGAAAGGTCAGTGCATCCGTTTCCATGAGACAGACGTTCGGGTGACCGGGCGCGTATCCATGGGCGTCATCGGAATGAAACTCAATGAAGGCGACGAGGTTGTGGGAATGCAGGTGCATACGCAGGGAGAGAGTCTTCTGACGGTTTCTGAGTATGGAATGGGCAAGAGAACCCCGATCACAGAGTTTACGGCGCAGAACCGGGGAGGCAAGGGCGTCCTCTGCTACCGGATTACGGAAAAGACAGGAGAGCTGATCGGCGCCAAGCTGGTGCACGATGATCACGATATCATGATGATTACAACAGAAGGAATTGTGATCCGGATCAGCGCAGACAGCATTTCCGTTTACGGAAGAAACACTTCCGGAGTGAAGCTGATGGATATAGATTCGGATTCCGATATCCGGGTGGCGAGCATCGCGAAGGTTCGGGATGACGGAGATAAGTCCGAGGGCGAAGGAATTGAAGAATTGAATCTGGATCAGAATAAAAAAGGATAAACATGGAAAGAAGAAGGGACTGTAATAGCAGTCCTTTCTTCCTGAAAGCCGGAAAGGCGAGGAGGGCAAGCTTGAAAAAGATAAGAACAGAAGAAATTACCAGAGTGGTAAAGGAAATGTGCATGGAAGCCAATTACAGCCTTTCACCTGATATGAGGGCCTGTATGGAGCGGGCGGTTGAATCAGAAAAATCGCCTCTCGGAAAACAGGTGTTAAGCCAGTTAGAGGAAAATCTGAAGATTGCCGGAGAAGAAAAAATTCCGATCTGTCAGGATACCGGGATGGCTGTTCTTTTTATTAAGGTCGGACAGGAGGTTCATATCGAAGGAGGCAGTCTGACGGAGGCGGTCAATCAGGGCGTTCGCGAGGGATACCGGGAGGGGTATCTGCGAAAATCCATCGTTTCCGATCCGATTGAAAGAGTCAATACGGGAGATAACACTCCGGCAGTGATTTATTATGATATCGTAGAGGGAGATCAGCTGGATATCGTTTTTGCGGCGAAGGGATTCGGAAGTGAAAATATGAGTCGTGTGTTTATGCTGAAACCGGCTGATGGAATAGAAGGCGTCAAGGAAGCGATCCTGACTGCCGTGCGCGACGCGGGGCCAAACGCCTGTCCGCCTATGGTGGTCGGCGTCGGAATCGGGGGAACCTTTGAAAAATGCGCCATGATGGCAAAGCATGCGCTGACAAGAAATGTGGAGGAAGCCTCACCGATTCCCTATATACGTGAGCTGGAAAAGGAAATGCTGGAAAAGATTAACAGGCTTGGAATCGGGCCTGGCGGCCTTGGCGGCACGGTGACCGCCTTTGCGGTCAATATCGAAACCTATCCGACGCATATTGCAGGTCTTCCGATGGCAGTCAATATCTGCTGTCATGTCAATCGTCATGTACACAGGACATTATAAGGGGGTATTGTTGTGGAAAGAAAGATAAACGTACCGATTTCAAAAGAGGATGCGAAAAGTCTCAGGGCCGGCGATTATGTATATCTGACAGGAACGATCTACACTGCCAGGGATGCCGCTCACAAACGAATGCAGGAGACGCTGGATGCCGGATCCCCTCTTCCGCTTGACTGGACGGGAAATGTTGTTTATTATATGGGACCGTCTCCGGCGCGCGAGGGATATCCGATCGGTTCCGCCGGTCCGACGACTGCCAGCCGTATGGATAAATACACGCCTCGTCTGCTGGATATGGGTCTTGGAGCGATGATAGGAAAAGGAAAACGAAGCCAGGCGGTAACGGATGCGATCATTCGCAACGGAAGCGTTTATTTTGCGGCTGTCGGAGGGGCGGGCGCGATTCTCTCAAAAAGAATCCTTTCCTCAGAGGTCAATGCCTATGAGGATCTCGGCACAGAGGCGATCCGAAAGCTGGAGGTAAAGGATTTTCCTGTTGTCGTAGTGATTGATTCTGAGGGAAATAATCTTTATGAGACTGCAAGAAAGGAATATGCAAGGGAAATATAGTGAACAGTAAAAGATTAATCATTCACTATAAAACAATGGCAGCGCAAAAAGGACAACAAATACTTTACATAATGGGAGAGCGATAACATGCCAAGAAGTGAGATTGCACTGGAAGATTTTACCTCGTTTGAGGGTCAGCTTGAGGGTCATTCCGCCGCGGAAATATTCCTTTATGGTATGACACAGGGGAAAAGCATAGATGATGTGATTGCCATGTCCCCGAGGGAAAAGAAAAGACTGGGAATGGAATTTTCTGAGCTTAACAGACTCCAGGAAGAAACCGGATTTTATTATTTTGACAGAGAAATTTATGAAGAGACCGTAAGATTTAATAAAACCGAACGGATGGAAGCCGTTGACATAAATGCAGCTTTGGCAGAAAAAAATGGTCAGATGTTCAGAAAGGCGGCTGAAGAGCTGCTGAATGAATATGATGCTGAAAATAAGAAGGGAAGCTTACAGGCGTCAGGCAATCGTATCGAGACGATCAGGGAAGTTGGTTATGTTCTTCAGACAGCGATGAACAGATATAAAGAAAACGATAACCTTGATCTGTTACGCGGTTATGCGGATGGTTTTGGCGGCAGGCGGGAAGCGGCCGAAATCGAAGAAAAGCTTGCGGAAAATATATTTCAGATTCCAAAAACAGAGGCAGAGAAACAGGAGACGTTCGAATTAAACGCTGCGTTTTACAAGAAGCAGGCAGACTATAAAAAAATGGTGCTGTCGGGAGCAAAAGAGATGAGAACCGTCGGGGAAAGAAATCTGCAGGATTTTTTCCCTTCCGGTCCTTTAGAAGATGAAATGGATCTGGATGCTCTGCTGGATTCTGAAACCAGGCGTGAGCAGAGCATTCAGGGAATAGAAGGCTTTTTTAAACGGGGTGCGGACGGTAAGGAAGAACCGGCGGTAGACAAGTCGGAGGGTCTTATTACACTGGCCGTTCTTCTTGCGATGAATAAGAATCCTCAGCTTACCTTTACGGAAATAATGGAAGGTTATGGCAAGGGAAATCTTTTTGTCGAAATGGAAACGCCGACGCTGTCACCGGAAAAGGCAGAAGATTTCCGTGATCAGATAAAGGACAAATCAACGAGAAAGAATCCGAATCCGGACGTGACAGAGATTCCTGGGAAAGATGAGAGCGACAGCGAAATTGACAGACTGCTTGATGAACTGGAGGAATCATACTCAGAATTACCCCCTGAATCGCGTGTCGAAGTATCTTCTGAAAAAAACGGGAAAACAGATGTTTTAAGTCATCGTTTTCATAACGGAGATGAGTATAAGAAGTTTTCATCTATCGTAGCGGAAGAAAGCTCCCGGATTCTGGAGGCATTTGACAGTGTAAAAGAAAATCCGGCGAAGCTGGGCGGCGTTATCGCGGATGCGGCCAAAGCGTATGCGGAAATCAATCCTCACAAAGAATATGGAAAGCTCATTGAACTCTATGGAGACGGAGAAAAAATTAACCGGACGGAAGGAAAAATGAAGGCCGTGGCCGCCATGTCGGCTCTTTCACGCTTTTGTACAAATGCCGATACTGTCATAAATTCGGCTGTGAAGGGCAGGGATAGCCAGCTTCCCTTTACGGCGGATACAGGGGAAAAGGACTCAGACGCTGCCAGAAGGATTTATGAATCGGCAAGGGCGCAAATGACTCCGGACGAACAGAAAAAATTTATGAATGCGTCCTTTAATCAGTATCAGCAGAAAATGGTTCTGGGTACATTCGTAAGCTATGAAAAGCAGATATTGGGAGAGGAAGCGCTTGACAGCTCAGTTTTTGCCGCCGCAGATAAGGCAATTTCCGTCATTTCAAAAACAGACGCTCCTCTACATTCGTTTCCTGTCAAAGCTGCCTTGGAAATCGAAAACGTGCAAAAGGCGGCGAAGGCTTTCGCAGTTCTCCCGGAACAAAGCAGCAGGGATGAGCTATTGTCCGAAGGCATAAGAAATAATGATATGGCTCAGATTGACAAAGATGCTTCATCCATGAATACCGGGTTGCAAAAACCAGACAGTCTCAGCATGTGGGTTCGTTTCTGGGGAAATTTCGGTTATTATAAGGACACAATTGGAAGGTACAACGCGGCGATGGCGGATTATAAAGCTCATGCGGAGATTGAAACGGCAAAGCAGGAAGCAGGTAAGCTTATCGATGCCAGAGCGGAAAAGGCGAAAGAACAGGAGAAGGAAAAAGCAGCGAGGAAAGTCAGGAAGGAAGCAGGAAAGGAAGCCGCTCCCACCAGAGAAAAGGTGAGCTTTGAATCACTCAATGATGCTTCCAAAACCGCTAAAAGCCGCAATCCGGCGGTTAAGCAGCAAAAATCATTTTCGAAAAAACCAGTTGACAAACAAAGGTGAATCTGCTAGAATAAACTACGCGTCTGAAAACGAAAACGATTTCTGACAGCGATCATATGGAATCAGTCAATTCGGAGAAATACTCAAGAGGCCGAAGAGGCGCCCCTGCTAAGGGTGTAGGTCGGGAAACCGGCGCGAGGGTTCAAATCCCTCTTTCTCCGCTTCTGTTCCATGATGATTCTTTTTTTCACTTCAAACCTGACGGTTTTGAAAAAAGAAAAAAGTTCTTGACAGAACAGACGCGATGTGATATTATTAATGAGTTGCCGCTGAAAACAAGGCAACGGAACGAACCTTGAAAATAGAAGATTGAACAGTGTTTAAAACCCTGAAAATTCTTAAAAAACGGTGTCTCTGGTCAGACACCGGTGGATTTGAGAGAATTCAGAACAAAAACAAAC
>JAJQCO010000128.1 GCA_021202655.1 Clostridiales bacterium
TCACATCATCTGTAATGCTGTTGAAACGGGAGAGAATGAAAATGTTGGAGAATAAGGGTAGGGGGCGGAGCCGGAAGAGAAAAGCAACGATGGCTTCGCGAATTTATGGTGAAATGAGGAGGATGAAGCGCTTCATTTCAGCGGTTGTCTGTGTCAGCATGATCGGAAGCAGTGTTGCAAATCCGGCTATGATGGCTTATGCGGATTCAGATGATGATATTCAGGAATTTGAACTGGAGAGTGAAGCGATCGGACAAGCGATAACAGAAGCGATCGCGGATGGTTCGACGGTCAGCGCGGAGGAGTTGGATTTCTCCGGCGCAGAAGCGGAAGCTTACGAAGAGCTGTTTGGCGAAGATGGCCTGGTATATGAGTTAAAACCGGAGATCGATGAGACGAAGGATGACGACGGAGCTCTTGATCTGCGGGTATTTGTGCGTCTTGACGTGGTGGATCTGCTGGATGAGGACGAGACGCTGGAAAGCTATGAGCTTACCGGAGATGAGGATGTGTTCTTCATGCTGGTAAATGGTACCGGTGAGGAACAGAACGCAGTCATTCTCGTTGACGGCAGGGAAACCGATGTAATTACGGTTGTGCCGGAAGCTGAGGTCGACGGCGTGGAAGAGAGCGATGAAATCATAATCCCGGCCGCAGGAGGAAGCGGCGGAGCATCGGGATCTGCGGACGATGTGGATAAGGAAGCAGAGATAGAACTGATAGACGATGTCACTGTGACAGTGGAAGAAGACGAGGATGATGAGAACGGTTCTGATGATACGGGACTGACAGAATCCGAGGATAAGGAGAATGCTTCCCAGGATGCGGAGCGGACGGAATCCGAAGGTGAGGATACAGAGGTAGAGACTGTCGATAGCGTGACGGCGGACACAAAGGCGGACGATTCTGATGGGGAATTTAAAGAATCGGAGGACGACGCGGCAGACGACGAAAAGAAAGATGATGCCAGCGACTCCGACACGTCTGACGACGCAGATACGGATGAGAATTCCGATGACACAGATGCAGAGGATGAGGAAACCGCAGATGATAAAGCTGTGGAATCGGATCAGAATTCTGACGACGATGCGGACAGCGAATCAGATGACGAAGATGCGGAAGATACCGGATACGACAGTGATGCAGAGGATTCGTCCGATGATAACACGAACGATGAATCAGAGAGCGATACGGACAGTGATTCCGATGATCAAGACGATGAGACCGAAACCGCGTCGATTTCGATTCATAAGTACAGCCTGGTGACGCTTACCGCCTCCGATTCGGATATGGAGGAATCGGAAGAGACAGCTTCTCCGGCTGACGCGACGGAAAAGAAGCGTGACGGCCAGTTAGACGGTGAGTGCTATGACGCGGTGATCATGAAAGACGGATCGGCTGTGGTGTTTGCCACGACAACGGACGAGCTGGGTCTGGAAGACGTTATTTCCTCTGGGAAAGATACTGTCTATACAGTAGAGAGCGAAACAGCCGTGATTACCGCCGTTGTCCCGGACGGAGCTTTTGACGAAGAAGTCTATTTGTATGCGGAAGAAATCACGGAAGGTTCAGAGACCTGGCAGCAGGTGGAAGAAATCTGGGAAGAAAGATCTGCCCAGGAAGGCGTAGCTGGAAAGAATTCTACATTTGTAGCTTATGATATTTGTTTTAAAAATGCAGCAGAGGAAGAGCTTGAGCCGGATGCCAATATTCAGATCAGCATTCGTTTTGCAGACAGCTCTGTCCTGACGGGGTATGACGAGACGTCAGATAACTTGTCGCTCTTACATATCAGTGACGACGGCGAAGTGGAAGAGATTGAGGTTTCTACGACAGCGAATGACGCGGACGGCGTGGAAGCGATCGAGTATGAGGCGAGCAGCTTTTCCGTGTATACGGCCAGAATCACGAGCAGCGCGAGTGCGGAGATTTATGGTACAGAATATGAAACAGTCACAGCAGCGCTGGCGGCAGTGACAGATAGTACGGAAACGACCATAACCATGATTGCGGATTCTAAGGAAAATATTACGATCAGCAGCAGCCAAAATATTATTCTGGATCTGAATGGTTATACACTGACCGGTACGGGCAGCGGGAGCGTGGTTACCAACAATGGGACGTTGACGATTCGGGACAGCAGTGGAGATGACAGTGGTACAATTACAGGCGGATCGGCCACGAATAGAAGTGGAGTTACTCAGGGTGGCGGCGTATATAGTTCAGGTGATTTGACGCTGGCCGGTGGAACCATCAGTGGTAATACGGCGAGAAACGGTGGCGGTATCTATGTGACCTCTGACGGAAGCTTTACCATGACAGGAGGCAGCGTGAGTGGCAATACTGCCGAGTGGCTTTATAAAGATACTGTGTATGTTGCTTCTAATGGCGGAGGAGTACATACTTCATGCGCTACAACCATAACGGGAGGAACGATTGCCAATAACATGGCAAGTATGTATGGCGGGGGATTTTATACTAATACAAGTGAAATAATAATAAATGGAAGCGATAGCGATCCTGTTACCATTACTGGAAATGCGGCTGGATACAGCGGCGCGGGAGTATACTTAGCCGGGGGAGTTGCTTCGATTGCCAATGTAAACATAACGGAAAATAATTTAACAGGAATTAAAACTACCACGTATTTCGCTGCGGGGCTGTCGATCAATTCTGTGTCGGCAACTTTGAGTTTAAACAACGTGACCATTTCGGGAAACAGTTCTTCATCAGCCGTCGCGGGTGGTTTGGGAATTAGTGCAAAGGAGTTTCGAGCAACTAACTGCCTGATCGAGAACAATACAAGTAAATCTGGAGCGGGTGGAATCTGTATATATGTTGCAGGAAATGATAAAGAAAAGGAGTATAGCCTGAGTAATTGCCAGATCAGCGGCAATACGGGTGGCACAGCAGGCGCTCTCAGTGTTGAGAAAGCTTCAAGCACGAAATATAGCTATTATGGAGTAAAACTTAAGGATACCGTCATCACCGATAATACCGGTGAGGCCGTCGGCGGCGTATCCGGCGCAATCAACATGACTGGTGGCGCGATCTACGGCAATACCTCTACGGATGATAACGCGGCTCATGACTGGCTGATAAGCAAAACAGTAATAACCGATAGCAGCCTGACTCCTGCGGTATATGTTCCAGCCGCTTCGAGAATGAACGCAGATGGTGCATCTTTTGAAGATTATCTCTGGATAGATTCTAAAAATGCGCTAACGCTTACCAGTGAATTATCCAGTGCGACACTTGCCGGTGAAACTGCGTCGACCTTCTATTTTACCGCGGACGAATTAATCTATGTGGCTGAGATTACCGTTAATGAAGTTACGGAGCAATATGAGACAATCGCTGCTGCGATTGATGCAGCTGTAGAGATGGGAGGTTCCGTTACAATCAAGTTGATTGCCGATGAAAAAAGTGGATATAACATTACGGAGGATGTTACGATTCCGGCAAACTCATCCATTACCATCAACATGAACGGTTGTACCATCAGTAAAAAATCAAATGAATATGCGGTTACAATATCCTCTGGTGCGTCCCTGATTCTGACCGGAAGTGGGACAGTGGCGGGCATTGATGACAGTCAGGGCGGTTCACTGAGTATTCTTGGAGATATAGAGGTTGGCACGGTGAAGCTGGCAGCGGACGCTGTTATTACAGCATCCGGCGATTTTGCACCGGAATCTCTCAGTATTGTACTTGCTGATGCTGTTTTGAAACAGCTGAATGATATCAGCGACACATCAGATACGGTAACTCTGGTGACTCCGTATGATGGAAGTACACTTTCCGAAGCATTGGCGGCTGCAATTACCATTTCGGGTGCTAATGTGATGGTGAGTGTATTGAAAGATGATGAGGGAAACGTAATAGCCAGCGTCAGTGCTTTGAGAGGAATCTTTGTGGATGGTGTAAACGGTAATGATGAGACCGGAGATGGGACATACAGTGGGCCGGTTAAGACCTTTGCCAAGGCAAAAGAATTGCTGAAAGCAGCACTGGAAGCAAATGAATCCGTGGATGGCATTTATGTGATTAACACGATCACGATAACCGATACCGAAGAATGGTCTCTGGATGGTCTGACAGAGACGGCGGGGGAGGTCAGCCTGATGCGTTTGCCAACCTTTACCGGGATTCTGGTAAGGGTTGGTGATGGTGGCAATCTGACCCTGTCCGACATTACCATTGACGGAAAGAATTACACCGTGAACGCTCCTCTGATTCAGGTGTATGGGAGTGAAGCACAATTAACCATCAATAAGGGAACTGTGATTCAGAATAATAAGAATGCCTCCAACTCAAACTTAACCGAAACAGAGGCGACTATCGCGGTTGTGAACGGTACATTGACCATGAATGAAGGAACCATCACCAATAACACTGGATACTGGGGTGGCGGTATTGCTCTGGCTGCTAATGATAATGATAAAAAAACGGTCATGTATCTGAACGGCGGTACGATTTCCAATAATACAGCGGATATAGGCGGCGGCATTTTCCTGTATGGCAATTCGACCATGTATATGAATGGTGGAACGATTGATTCAAACACGGCGTACAGTCGTGGCGGAGGACTTTCTGTCTGGTCAGGAGCAGACGCATATGTGTATGCAGGAACGATTTCCAATAATGAACAGACAAGAGATTCTGCCAGCAATGAAACGTATTATGGCGGCGGTGGCATCTACGTCAATGATGGTGAAGGCGGATCTGGTTTTGGCTATGGAACGCTGCATCTTTACAATGTGGAAATTACAGATAATAGCCATGAACATAGTGGCAGCACATTTAACGGCTATTATGATGGCACCATCGCTGCATGTAATACAAGCAACGTCGAGATTTATGTGACAGATGGGGCAGTCATTTATGACAATCACGCAAATTATGGGAATGACATTACTCTGTATAATGATGTTTATCAGGAGAATTTCACACTTTCTCCAGTGATGCTGGGCGGCGGCGCTTATAACTGGGTAGATCGTAACGGAAATGCGGTCGATGTGACAGACTTGATGCAATATCGCGGTGTGACAAATGGATTGGCATTTAAGTCGACGGCTACGGAGATTACCGGTCTGGATCGTGTGACCACCCATATTGAAAGTAACAGTGCGATCTGTACAGGCGCAGCTATTGGTGTCAATGGCAACCTGATCATCGGTCGGGATGACGGCACCGTAACGTTGAACATTACAAAAGATTGGAGTGATGAATTTGAGAAGAGCAGTTTGCCGGAGTTCATTGATGTGAAGCTTTATGCCACAGACAGCAAGGGTGTGACGGCAGACCTTGGAGAACTGACTCTTTCGGAAGAGAATGACTGGACAGTGACGGTTACTGATCTTCCCAAATATGACTCCTATTATGACTCAGAAACGCAGACCAGCGGTACATATAAATATACTGTCGGTGAGTTGTCAGACGATTATTTTAGTATCGTTTACAACGAAGAAGTAGATGATGAGGATAACGATAACCAGACAGCCCAATATGATATTACCATATCAAACCTGCCAAAGGCAAAATTAAACCTTCAAAAGGTTGTGGAAGGAGAAACATCTGCGGAGAATTTTGAGTTTGAAATTGAGTTAAAGTATAACGGTAAGGCATTTGATGGCTACGCCAGTGCGAGCAATGCGTCTGCTGCAGGGAAACAAAAAGAGTATGATCTGGCCTTCACAGACGGAAAGGCAACCGTGACCTTAAAGGCAGATGAGACGCTTACCCTTACGCTTGGCGCTGGTATGACTTATACTGTGACGGAGACGGATTCCCAAGGCGCATCAGAGGTAAATGTGGATGTGAATGGAGTTGAGGAAGAAACGGCAAGCACGAGTGGGACACTGACGACAGATGGAGTATCCATTGTAGTGACCAATGTCTACACGGGCGATGAACCGACTCCGGAACCAACTCCGGGCGAAGATACCGGTGACCTGACGGTATCCAAAACCGTAGAAGGAACCGGTGCGGATACAACAAAGGCGTTTACGTTTACCGTGACTCTGGATGACACAGATATCAACGGCACCTATGGAGATATGACATTTGTGAATGGCGTTGCAACCTTCACGTTGACACACGGTCAGAGTAAAACAGCAGAAGATCTTCCTGAGAATGTCGGTTATGAGGTGACGGAAGAGGCGGCGGATCATTATACGTCGTCTTCAGAAAATGAAACGGGTACGATTGAAAGCGACGTAATCAAAAACGTGGTCTTTACCAACACCTATACGTCAGATGGCGGAGAAGAGCCGGAAACCGGAACCGGTACGTTGACGGTAACAAAAACAGTGACCGGAAGCGGAAGCAAAACGAAGGAGTTCACCTTTACAGTGACATTGAGCGACACGAGCATCAATGGCACGTATGGAGACATGACATTTGTGAATGGTGTGGCGACCTTTACTCTGACGCATGGTGAGAGCAAAACTGCAGAAGGACTTCCGGAAGGAATCTCCTACACAGTAGCAGAGTCAAGTACAAGCGGATACCGCACGACTTCCGATGGCGCGACAGGTACCATTGTGAGCGGCGGCGTTGCGACGGTGGCCTTTACGAACAGCAGAACAAGTTCAGGAGGAGGAAGCGGCAGCGGAGGTTCCGGCAGTTCAACTTCTGTAACAACATCCGGTTCGACATCCGGTCCCGGCGTATCGTCCGGTGATTCGGGAACATCCGATCTTGGTGATTCCGGCACATCCGATCCTGGAAGCACAGCGTCTTCTTCCGATGCAGAACCTTTGACTGCGCTTCCAAAGATGGGAGACGACACGTCGGATACGGCAATGTTTACCCTTCTCTTTGGAATGGCAGCGGTGGCCTGTGTGATTCTTTCTGATAAGAAGAAGGAAACGGAAAACAAAAATTAAAAAATAAACTCAGGTGCGCGGAGTTAAATGGAAACTCCGCGCACTTTTGTGTGAATGTACCAGAAATAAAA
>JAJQCO010000138.1 GCA_021202655.1 Clostridiales bacterium
AATTTTCAGGGTTTTAAACACTGTTCAATCTTCCATTTTCAAGGTTCGTTGTTGTCCCGCTCCCGCGGCACGAATGTTATAATACATCAGGTCTTCAAAAAAGTCAAGCATTATTTTAAATTTATTTTACGGATTTTTTTCCGCGATTTTTTCCGCCTCTTTTACCATTTCCTTCAACAGCTCCCAGCACTCTCCAGGCCGCCTGGCGATTGCGTCCGGACGATATCCAGGCTCGTCGGGAAGCTTTCGATGGCGACGATTGATCCAGAGCGCGTGCCAGCCCGCACGCTTCGCGCCGACGATATCGCTCTCATAGGAATCTCCGATCAGCCACGTCTCCGACGGACTCGCCCCCGTCCGCCTTTCAGCGATCTGAAAAATACCGACATTCGGTTTCGCGGCGCCGGCCTCCTCTGAGACAATCACTTGGCCGGGCCGAATCCATCGTTTCAGTCCCAGCCGCTCCACCTTCGCCCACTGATGCTCCGTCGGACCGTTCGTGATGATTCCGAGCGGTATCTGCCTCTCGCAGGCCCAGTCCAGGATCTTTTCCATCTCCGGCAGCAGCACAATCTCATCCTGGCAGCGGCTGTACGTCTCCTGAAACCTCATGGCCGTCTCCGCATCGAGTGTCAGATTCATATCCTGAAACGCGTGGATGATGCGATAACGATACATTTCCTCCTTGCTCATCTGCCCGGACTCGACGAGATCGAACACCACATCGCTGTGATAACGGCTGCGCTTATAAATCATTTCCCGGAAGGCAGACGGATACTCTCCATCCGGCAGCCGTTCTCCGAACACTTCACAAAATGCGCGCTCAAATGTCTCAAGCTGATCATACAGCGTATCATCCACATCAAAAAATAACTGTATCATGATCCTTTCCCTTCCTCATCACCGATCGCAGAACTTTTCCGCATCTTTTTCATACTCATATTTCCCCTTTCAGTTATTTTTCAGCTCATTCCGCCCGGTCGCCTCCACAAACGCTCCTTTTTCGTCCGCCTCAACCGCGAACAGAAGCGTCCTGGCGTCATTTTCTTCATAACTGCATGTCACCAGCACATACATGGAATCCACGGAGCACTCCGGGACGTCGGCAAAGCGGCAAGGCGCAAGACGATCCCGGACCCACTCGTCAAACGCTTCCTGCGATTCAAACTGAGTCCTGCGCACAATGCCATTGGAATCCGTATAATAACACGCGACGGTCTTCAGGCGGATGGTCCGCTCCGGCGTATAAATTTCAAAATAACGATGCTCTTTGAAAAAATCCTCATCCTTGAACTTCACCACATCCCGGAACATCGTGCCGTTTTTCATGTGATGACCGTAGAGCGGATTGTTCCAGCCCTGCAGGTCAGAATCACTGTCACAATCCAGAAATATGGCGCCATACGAGCTGTTCGCCCCACTAAAATCCGTATGCAGATATTTACTGTTGTCCTCCGCCTGCACGATCGGATAATCAATGTTAGTGTCCGCGATCCGGATCCATCCGACCGTATCCGGATTTTCCGCAATCAGCGCGTCAAAATCTATCGGCGAGACATACTCCGTCTCCTGCGGCGCTGTCTCCTCCGGCTCTGTCTCACGTACTTCAGTCTCCGTTTCTGCTTCTGTCGCCTCAGTTTCCGCGAGCGCTTCCAGACTCTCCTGGAGCGCTTTCTGCCTGCGCAATTCCAACTGCTTTCTGATCACCCCAACGCCGCCCACAAGGATCACAACCAGCGAAGCCAGAAGAATCAGCCTCCGAATCATTTTATTTTTCAAGCTTAATATCCCTTCTGTCCTGTCGACGAATTATCAAACCCATTCAGATTCCGTTCAGTAATGAACCATTTTCAGTATATTACCCAGCGTTCACAAAGTCAACGATTTACAAAACTACAGGACCTGCCACTGGCAGCTACTTCCGTATGCTATGGCAAAAGTGAGGCCGGACAGCTTTCGTTGCTGTCCAGCCCTGTTATTTTTTGCAGCTTATACAGCTGACACGACCATTCCGATATGATTTTCACACATTACTGATCGAGCAGAAAGGATACATGCGCTCCCTGATAGAGCATGTTCTCCGCGCCCATCATGGTAAGCGGAGTCCCGGTCAGTTCTCCATTCAGATAAGCCAGCGCGTCTTCATACGCATACTGAATGTATTCCACAGGTGACGGATATTCGTGATGACCCGCAAAGATATATGTCACATCATCCGCATAGCCCAGCAGCTTATTCATGCTGTCAGCATATTCCTGCATGCTTACATTCTCACCGGTCATAATGATCGGCCCAGGCTGCACACTGTCGCCGGTTATCAGAATTCCATGGCTGCGGTCAAGAAGCGCGATACTCCCTTCTGTATGGCCCGGTATTTCGATCACTTCAAAGTCAAACTCGCCACAGGCAATCCGGTCTCCCTCGCTGAGCAGCTGAGTCGCAATCCCTTCTGGCAGCATCGACGCATCCTTCTCATTGATATAGCAGGAATCAAAGGCGCCAATTCCACCGATATGATCCGGGTGTCCATGCGTAACCACTACCTCAATCGGGAGATCGGTAATTGTGCGGACAAGTTCTGTCACCTGATCGTCCGCCATCAGCGTATCGACCAGGAGCGCCTTATCCTCACCTACAAACAGATAGGCTCTGGTGCGCGGCTCATCCAGTACATACATATTTTCCATGAATTTATCTACAGTCACGGTAATCTCGCCGCTCCCCCAGGAATTCGAATTGCTTTCGTCTACCGATGTCTCATCCGACGCAACTGTATTTGCAATCTGCGTCATGTCCTTCGTCCGAACCGTGCCGTCCTCTGTCCACGCGCCGTCCGCATCCACCATATATCCGTCCGGCGTCATCATCCCAGCCACCAGATATCCCTCCTCGTCAAAATAATAGCACTCACCCATGCCGTCTTCATCGCTGTCGATCCACTTCCAGGAAGCGACCGGATAGCTGCCGTCATCCTCCTGCCACCACGCTCCGATGTCATTTGTTTTCCATTCTCCGGCCATCGCCGCAAATGGCATCGCAAAAACCATAGCGGTCGCCGCTAACGCGGCCATGTATTTTCTCTTCACAGTGTTCTCCTCCTCGTCATAATGATTACGGCAACAATGAGACTCCATTGCTTGTCCCAATCCGGTCTGCCCCCGCCTCAATCAGTTTTTCCGCAAACTCTCTGGTCCGGATTCCACCGCTGGCCTTCACTTTCAGACTGCACGACTGCTTCATCAATTTCACATCCTCAACCGTAGCTCCGCCAGTCGAAAATCCGGTTGACGTCTTAACGAAAGCCGCTCCTGCTTTTTCCGAAATCTGGCAGGCCTTCTTCTTTTATTCATCCGTCAGAAGACAGGTCTCAAGGATCACCTTTACGACAATCGGGTTTACATGCTCCACGACCTCCCTGATCTCTTCCTCCACAGCATCCCAGTTCTGATCCTTCACGGCTCCAATATTGATGACCATGTCGATTTCATTGGCGCCGTTTTTTACGGCGTCCACGGCTTCAAACACCTTGACCTCTTTTGTCTGTGCTCCCAAAGGGAATCCTATCGCACATCCCGTCATCACGCCGCTTCCCTTTAACGCCTCTGCCACGGTCTTTACCCAGCAGCTGTTGATGCAGACAGAGGCGAATCCATAATCTCTCGCTTCCCGGCAACGCTCCAAAACGTCCTCCTCTGTCGCATCCGGTTTCAATATCGTATGGTCAATCATCTTTGCAATATTCATTGGTTATGGTCCTCCATTTCCTTATCTTTTCCTAAATTATACTCTTTTTCATATTTCATTGCAACAAATGGCAAAGAGCTCAGTCAAAGAAAAATATACTCACGAAAAAATCGGGAATTTTTAAACTCTCCCGCAAACTACAGGACCTACCACCGACAGCTCCTTCCTATGCCATGGCAAAAAAAGAAAAGACCCTGCAAGAACAAGGTCTCTTCTTCATCGCAATATAAGTCAGACAATTCATCTGACAAATAGACAAGATAAATCTGTCAAAACCAGGAAGCTTACATTCCCATCTGCTTCGCCACTTCCTCTGCGAAGTCCTCTTTCTTCTTCTCAATGCCCTCGCCGGTCTCGAAACGGACGAACTTCTTAATCTTGATCTTCGCGCCGTTTGCCTTTGCGACCTGAGCGACATACTGAGCGACGGACTGCTTGCCATCCTCTGCCTTTACATATACCTGGTCGAGCAGGCAGATCTCCTTGAGCTCCTTGTTGATACGGCCCTGGATGATGCCCGCGATCACCTTCTCCGGCTTGGAAGCTTCCTTCGGATCATTCTGAATCTGAGCCATCAGGATGCCCTTCTCATGCTCGATGAATTCGGCGCTCACTTCGCTGCGGTCGGTATACTGAGGCTTCAGAGCCGCAGCCTGCATGGCGACGTTCTTTGCCATCTCTTTAATGTCTTCATTGACCACATCGGTCTCCACATCTACCAGAACGCCGATCTTGCCGCCGCCGTGAATGTAGGAAGCGACAAATCCGTTCTCCTCGGTCACCTGCTCAAAGCGACGGATGTCAAGCTTCTCGCCGATCACGGAAATCTGGGTGGAGAGCGCTTCCTTCACCGTCAGGGTCGGATCCTTCTCCCACTTCTCAGCCAGGAATGCGTCGATATCCGCTGCCTCTGTCTTCAGCGCCTGAGCCGCCACATCGGCCACATAGTTCTGGAATTTTTCATTCTTAGCGACAAAGTCGGTCTCCGCGTTTACCTCGACGACCACTGCCTTCTTCGCGTCCTCTGTCAGGGCTGTCTTGACAATACCCTCCGCCGCGATACGTCCGGCCTTCTTTGCTGCCGCGGCAAGTCCCTTCTCACGCAGGAACTCGATCGCCTTATCCATATCGCCGTCTGTCGCTGAAAGCGCCTTCTTGCAGTCCATCATTCCGGCGCCGGTCATCTCTCTCAATTCTTTTACCATTGCTGCAGTTACTGCCATTGCTTCATTCCTCCGTCATATGATATCTGAAACCTTATGCCTCGGTTGCTTCCTCGTCCGCTGCCATGGACTCCGCATATGCTTCGTCGACAGCCTCGCCCTGCTTTGCCTCGATGACCGCGTCTGCCATCTTGGATACGATCAGCTTGACCGCACGGATCGCGTCGTCATTGCCCGGGATCACATAATCCAGCTCCTCCGGATCGCAGTTCGTATCCGCGATACCGATCAGCGTGATGCCAAGGGTGTGAGCCTCCTGAACGCAGATTCTCTCCTTCTTCGGGTCAACAATGAAGATCGCATCCGGGAGCTTCTTCATCTCCTTGATTCCGCCAAGGTTCTTCTCAAGCTTCTCCCACTCCTTCTTCAGCGCGATGACTTCCTTCTTCGGAAGAACGTCGAAGGTGCCGTCCTCGGACATGGTCTCGATCGCCTTCAGTCTCGTGATACGGCTCTGGATGGTCTTAAAGTTGGTCAGCATGCCGCCCAGCCATCTCTCGTTTACATAGAACATGCCGCAGCGCTCGGACTCGGTCTTGATCGCATCCTGCGCCTGCTTCTTGGTGCCGACAAACAGGATGGTGCCGCCGTTCGCCACGATATCCGTGACCGCCTTGTACGCCTCGTCGACCTTGCCGACGGACTTCTGCAGGTCAATGATGTAGATTCCGTTTCTCTCTGTGTAGATGTACGGAGCCATCTTCGGGTTCCATCTTCTCGTCTGATGTCCGAAATGGACGCCTGCTTCCAAAAGCTGTTTCATTGAAATTACACTCATGATATTACCTCCGGTATGGTTTTTCTTCCGTCTGCGTCTCGTGCTCCCTCCGGGACCCGGTCTCTCCAGGCACCGCCGTCAGAATCGGCAGACGTGATTTCTGTCAGAATGTGTGGCTGCGGAATGCAGCCCACCTTTTTCCAACTGTTCAATCATAGCATATCTTTTTCTCTCTGGCAAGCCCCGATTTCAGGGTTTTCGTATGCTATGGCAAAAAAAGCCCGTCCGCAATCCTTCCTTCTGATCACGGACAGGCCCTCTGTCTTTTTCCTCTTTCCCGCTCTTTCGCCGCTACTTAGACACCTTAATATTCTTCAGCTCGTCGAACACCACATCGTTGAGCACCTTAATATAGGTTCCCTTCATGCCGGAGGACCGGGATTCGATAACGCCGGCGCTCTCAAACTTCCGGAGCGCATTGACGATGACCGAACGGGTAATGCCGACCCGGTCGGCGATCTTGCTGGCTACCAGGATGCCTTCATTTCCGTCCAGCTCCTCGAAAATATGTGTGATCGCCTCCAGCTCGGAGAAGGAGAGCGTACTGATCGCGGATTTGACAATCTGAACCTTCCTCGTCTCCTCTGCATTCTCCTCGTTCACGGAGCGCATCATCTCCAGGCCGACCACCGTCGTGCCGTACTCGCCCAGAATAATATCGTCGATGTCATACTGTTCGTCTGTCTTGTAAATGAACAGGGTGCCCAGGCGCTCTCCCGCGATATCAATGGGGGTAATGATCGCCTGATATTTCTTCACATTCTCTTCTGCAAAACCCAGAGTCGCCAGATTGACATTTTCCTTGGTGGAAAGGATTCCGAGAAGGCGCTCGTTGAGCATCTTGTCCACGTAGCCGCCGACCTGGTCCTCAATCAGCTCTTCGATCTCATCGACGCCCGGACACAGCCCGACGCCGAGCACCTTCCCCTTCTTGCTGATCACTAAAATATTGGAGAGAAGGATTTCACTCAGCACCTTACATATGTCATTGAATACGACCTTGTGAGAGTTATTGTTATGCAATAATTTGTTGATTTTTCTTGTCTTATCAAGCAGCTGCACGCTCATTTCTCAAAACCTCCTCGATTATTTGCTATTCATTCAGGAAAATCTTCTCCGCACATAAATATTAACACGATTCACAAATAATAACAATAGTTTTTTGAAATTTTTTGCAAGTTATAATAAATCGCCATTACG
>JAJQCO010000100.1:0-6132 GCA_021202655.1 Clostridiales bacterium
TGGCGGCAGCTGCGGGAGCGCGTAAGCGCGGAGCAGCTGACTTTCATGCGTGGTGCTGTGCCGCATCAGCAGTGCATGTTGGTTTACTATGAAAGCCCAAGAATTCAAGCCATTAGGCGCAGACTGAGCTTAGCATAGTCGTTTTTCATAAACAGGGCAGACGGATGGATGACAGACGAAAGAGAAACGTGCAGAAAGGAAGTATAACAACTATGGCGATCAGACAGATCCGTATTATCGGAGATGAGATCCTGACGAAAAAATGCAAGCCGGTGAAGGAGATGACGCCGAGACTTGCCCAGCTGATTGACGATATGTTTGATACCATGTATGAGGCGAACGGCGTGGGACTTGCCGCTCCTCAGGTCGGTGTCCTCAGACAGATTGTCGTGATTGATCTGGGGGAGGAGAATCCTCTGGGGCTGATCAATCCGGAGATTCTTGAGGAAAGCGGAAGTCAGACCGGAAGCTAGGGGTGCTTAAGCGTTCCGGGCAAGGCCGGCACCGTGACCAGACCAAACTATGTGAAGGTTCGGGCGCTGGATCGGGAGATGCATCCGTTTGAACTGGAAGGAGAGGAGCTTCTGGCCCGTTGCATCAGTCATGAATGCGCGCATTTGTCGGGACATCTCTATGTAGAGCTTGTGGAAGGCGAGCTCGAGGATGTGGGCGACGCCGCGGGGGAGTGATATATGAGAATTGTTTTTATGGGCACGCCGGATTTTTCCGTGCCGACGCTGGAGAGCCTGATCGGTTCGCGTCATTCGGTGGTCGGCGTGGTGACCCAGCCGGATAAGCCGAAGGGCCGGGGGAAGGCGGTCGCCATGTCACCGGTGAAGGAGTGCGCGCTGGAGCACGGGATTCCGGTGTATCAGCCGGTTCGGGCAAGAGAGGAGAGCTTTCTTCTGGCGATGCGGGAGCTGGCGCCGGACGTGATGGTGGTAATCGCCTTCGGGCAGATTCTTCCGCAGGAGCTTCTGGATATTCCGCGCTACGGCTGTGTGAATATTCATGCCTCTCTGCTTCCGAAGTATCGCGGCGCGTCTCCGATCCAGTGGGCAGTGTTAAACGGGGATGAAGAGACAGGCATCACGACGATGCAGATGGCGGCGGGAATGGATACCGGCGATATCCTGGAGATGGAGAGGATCCGCCTGGACAAAAAAGAGACGGGCGGCAGCCTGTTTGAGCGCCTGAGTCTTCTCGGCGGCAGCCTGATTTTGTCCACGCTGGACGGGTTCGAGGCGGGTACGCTTGTTCCGCAGCCACAGGATGATGCGCAGGCTACCTATGTGAAGAAGATTCCGAAATCCATGGGAGAGATCGACTGGAGCGCCGACGCGGCTCTTATTGAGCGCCTGGTGCGCGGCCTGAATCCATGGCCTTCCGCCTTTACCTGTGTGGGCGGAAAGCTTTTGAAAATCTGGGAAGCGGACGTAGAGGAGGAGATTCCGGAAGAGATCGGGCAGAGAAAACCGGGGACCGTGCTGGAGGCTTCCGGCGCGGCTTTGAGAGTAGTCACTGGCAGGGGGGTTCTGAGGATTAAAAGTCTTCAGCTTGAGGGGAAAAAGCGGATGGATTCGGCTGCGTTTCTGCGCGGATATCCGCTGGAAGCAGGCGAGAGACTGGGAACCAGATAGAAAGGAGCGAGTGATGATGCCTTATTATGGATACGGATATGGATATGGGATGATGTACTGGGATCCGACGTATATTCTGATTATCATCGGAGCGATCATTTCCCTGATCGCTTCGGCGAGGGTAAACAGCACATTCCGTCGGTATTCCGGCGTCAGGAGTATGACCGGGATGACGGGGGCGCAGGCGGCGATGGAGCTTCTGCGCTCGCAGGGGATTTATGATGTGACCGTGCAGCCGGTGCGCGGCCAGCTGACGGATCATTATGATCCGCGGACAAAGACGGTCAATCTGTCTGAGGCAGTCTACGGTCAGACCTCCGTCTCGGCGATCGGCGTGGCGGCCCACGAGTGTGGACATGCGATCCAGGATTATGTGGGATATGCGCCCCTGCGTCTGCGGACGGCCTTCGTGCCGATCGCACAGTTTGGCAGCACGCTTTCCTGGCCGATCATTATTATCGGGATCCTGCTTGGGATGACGCCTTTTATTGAGCTGGGGATCTGGCTGTTTGTGCTGGCGCTCCTGTTCCAGATCATTACTCTGCCGGTGGAGTTTAACGCTTCCTCGAGGGCGGTGCGCCTTCTGGATGAGCGCGGGATTCTCTACGGCGACGAGGTGAGGCAGACGAGGAAGGTGCTGAGTGCGGCAGCCCTGACCTATGTGGCGGCTGTAGCCGTATCGCTTCTGCAGCTTTTGCGGCTGCTTATCCTGTTCGGAGGACGCAGGAGACGTGACTAAGCCGTCCCCGGCCAGGGAGATTGCCCTGGATGTTCTGATCGAGGTGCTGGAGCATGGCGCGCAGAGTCATGTTGTGCTCCGTCAGGCGCTGGAGAAGTATCAGTATCTGGATAAGAAGGATCGTTCCCTCATCACCCGCATCGTGGAGGGGACGATCGAATATCGGCTGACGATTGATGTGGTGCTCGGGCACTGCTCCAGTGTGCCGGTCGAGAAGATGAAGCCATTCATCCGCACGCTTTTGCGCATGTCGGTGTATCAGATCCTCTGGATGGACCGGATTCCGGACCGCGCGGTCTGTTATGAGGCGGTAAGCCTGGCCGGAAAGCGGCGCTTCGCGGGTCTGAAGGGGTTTGTGAACGGCGTGCTGCGCCGTATCTCCGGTCAGAAGGAGAGCTTTACGTTCGCTGATCTGGAGACAAAATATTCCATGCCCGGCTGGCTGATCCGGCAGTGGGAGGAGCAGTATGACGATGAGACGGTAGAAGGAATGCTGCAGGCTTTCCTTTGCGAAGCGCCGACCAGCGTGCGCTGCAACCGCCGTCTCGTGGAGGAAGCGGCGATCCGGGAAAGCCTGGAGGGACAGTGCGAGTCGGTGACCGTAAGCCCGCTGACCTCTTCGGTGCTGCTGATCCGCGGCTATGATTATCTTGAGAGGCTGGAGGCGTTTGAGAAGGGCTGGATTCAGGTGCAGGATGCCGCCTCATGCCTGGTGGGAGAGATCGCCGCGCCAAAGCCGGGGGATCTGGTTCTCGATCTCTGCGGCGCGCCGGGCGGCAAGGCGCTGCATCTTGCGGATCAGATGGGCCAGGATGGGCTGGTGGTTGTCCGCGACCTGACGGAACAGAAGCTTCGACTGGTGGAGGAGAATGCGGAGCGGGCGGGCTACACCAATGTCCGTACGCAGCTGTGGGATGCCCGGATCTATGATCCGGCATGGGAACGGCGGGCGGATCTTGTGATTGCCGATCTGCCCTGTTCCGGCCTTGGCGTGATTGGAAAAAAGCCGGAGATTAAGTATCAGGTGACTCCGGAGCGAATCACTCAGCTCGCCGCGCTTCAGCGGGAGATCCTGACCGCGGCGTCACGCTATGTGAAGCCGGGGGGAAAGCTGATCTACAGCACCTGCACGATCAGCCGGATGGAGAATGAAGACCAGAGAGAGTGGTTTCTGGCGCAGTTCCCGTTTGAGCCGGTTCCGCTTGAGGATCTGTCCAGCTCCCTTCAGGCAGAAAAGACGGCGCAGGAAGGGTATCTCCAGATTCTTCCGGGGAGATATCCCTGCGACGGATTTTTTATCGCGGCCTTTCGCCGGAGCATGACAGAATGACGGAATATAAGAAAATGGAAACAGATAAGATAGATATCAAATCCCTGTATCTGCCGGAGCTTGAGCGGGAGATCACAGGGATGGGAGAGAAGGCGTTTCGCGCGAAGCAGATTTATCAATGGATGCACGAGAAGCTGATCACGGATTTTGAGCGGATGGATAACCTTCCCAAAAGCCTGAGAGAAAGGCTTGCCGACCGGTTTGTTCTGACGGCGCTGACGCCGGCGCAGATTCTGACGTCTCAGATCGACGGGACGAAGAAATTTCTGTTCCGCCTGTCGGATGGAAATGTGATTGAAAGCGTGTGGATGCAGTATCATCACGGCAATTCGGTCTGTATTTCCTCTCAGGTTGGCTGCCGGATGGGCTGCCGTTTTTGCGCGTCTACGCTGGACGGCCTGGTGCGCAATCTCACGGCGTCGGAGATGCTGGATCAGATTTATCAGATTCAGATTCTGACTGGAGAGCGTGTGTCGAATGTCGTGATTATGGGTTCGGGAGAGCCGATGGATAATTATGATAACGTGGTCCGCTTTCTGCGCCTGATTTCCGGCACGCCGGGACTTCATATCAGCCAGCGCAGCATCACGGTGTCAACCTGTGGGATTGTGCCGGGGATTCTTCGGCTGGCAGAGGAGGATCTGCAGGTGACGCTGGCTTTGTCGCTTCATGCGCCAAATGATGAGATCCGCCGCACGCTGATGCCGATCGCCCGTCGCTATGCGCTTCCGGATGTGCTTCGCGCATGCCGGACCTATTTTGAGCGGACCGGGCGCAGGCTGACCTTCGAGTACAGCCTGGTGCGGGGAGTCAATGACAACCTGGAAGAGGCCAGGGCGCTTGTGCGGCTCCTTGCCGGAATGCATGGCCATGTGAACCTGATCCCGGTAAATCCGATTAAGGAGCGGGATTACAGGCAGTCTGGTCAGAAGGAGATCCACGCATTTTTGCATTATCTGGAAACGCATGGGATAAATGCGACGGTGCGCCGGGAAATGGGGCGAGACATCAACGGTGCCTGTGGACAGCTGCGCAGAAGCTACCGAGAGGAGCCTGTGTCAGGTCCACATCCTGAGGAGAAGGAGGTTGAGAGAATATGATTGCGAGCGCATTGACGGACGTGGGTCGCAGACGCAGCATGAATCAGGATTATATCTTTTCCTCAACGGAGCCGATCGGTTCGTTAGACAATCTGTTTATCGTCGCGGATGGCATGGGAGGCCACAACGCGGGCGATTTTGCGTCCCGGTTCGTCGTGGAAAAGCTGGTCGTCCATTTTCAGAAGGAATATCCGGAGAAGGATATCCACGGCATTTTGAAGGAGGGAATCCGCAACGTGAACCGCGCCCTTTTTGATGAGGCAAACCGGGATGTCAGTCTGTTTGGCACGGGCAGCACGCTGGTGCTGGCCACCATAAAGGGAAACGTCCTTTATGTGGCGAATATCGGGGACAGCCGCCTCTATCTTCTGCGCGACGAGCTGATCCAGATTACGAAGGATCATTCCTATGTGGAGGAGATGGTAGCCCTGGGAAAGATCCGGCGGGGCAGCCGGGATTATATGGAGAAGAAAAATATCATCACGCGGGCGGTCGGCGCAGAGCGGGATGTGGAGGCAGATCTGTTTGCCACGAAGCTGAAGCCGAAGGACACGATTCTTCTGTGTTCGGACGGACTGAGTAACATGGTAGACGAGCTGGAGATGGAGTATATCATCCGTTCGGAGGAGGATCCGGGACAGAAGGCGAAAAGCCTGGTGGACGCGGCGAACCGAAGCGGCGGAGTGGATAACATATCGGTCATCATCATTGAGCCGCAGATAAGAGAGGTGAGCTTATGATGCTGAGACCGGGTGCGTTTTTGCAGGATCGCTATGAGATCATTGAGCAGATCGGTTCCGGAGGGATGTCCGTCGTCTACAAGGCAAAGTGCCATAAGCTGAATCGCCTGGTAGCGATCAAGGTGCTCAAGGAGGAATACTGTAACGACAGCAATTTTATTGCCAAGTTTAATATGGAAGCGCAGGCGGCGGCCGGGCTTTCGCATCCCAACATTGTCAATGTGTATGACGTGATCAACGAGGGAAAGGTCCATTACATTGTCATGGAGCTGATCGAGGGGATTACGCTCAAGAGTTATATTGCCAAGAAGGGAATGCTGGAGGCAAAGGAGTCGATCGGGATTGCGATTCAGGTGGCGCAGGGAATGGCGGCGGCGCATGAGCAGCATATCGTGCATCGCGACATCAAGCCTCAGAATATGCTGATTTCCCGCGACGGAAAGGTGAAGGTGGCAGATTTCGGGATCGCCAGAGCGGTGACCTCTCAGACGCTGACGTCGGCGGCCATGGGGTCTGTCCATTACATCTCCCCGGAGCAGGCGCGAGGGGGATTCTGTGACGAGAGGAGCGATATCTATTCGTT
>JAJQCO010000100.1:6142-11115 GCA_021202655.1 Clostridiales bacterium
TGGAATTACCATGTATGAGATGGTGACCGGTCAGATCCCGTTTGACGGAGAAAATACCGTTTCCATTGCCCTGGCTCATCTGGAGGACGCCATCGTCCCGCCAAGCGTTTACAATCCGGAGATTCCGGTGAGTCTTGAGCGGATCATTCTGCGCTGCTGTGAGAAAAAGCCGGAATTCCGTTATCAGAATGCGGATGACCTGATCGCGGATCTGCGTGAGGCGCTCATCCATCCGGATGGGGAGACGATAAAGGAGACGTCAAGGACGCGGAATCTGGGCGGAGAGACGGTCGTGATCAGCGACGGCGATCTGGCCATGATTAAGGGACGGGTGCGCCCGGAGCTGCCGGAGGAGGATCTGCCGTCACAGAAGGATTCCGTGCAGGAATTAAATATCATCGGCCAGGGGATATCCGGCGCGCACTTACAGGACAGACAGACGGAGCCGGAGGAATTCGAGGATTCGGAGCCGGGGGCGCCGCGCCGCGCAAGAAGGCAGCACGAGGAGCCGGAGGACGGCGAAGCCAGTCCGGGAATCGAACGTCTGCTTGCCGGAGCAGGGATTGTCGTGGCGATCATTATCGTTGCGGTCCTGATCACCGTGGTGTTAAAGCTCGGCGGCCTGTTCCAGTCGGGAAGCGGCCTGTTTGCGGCCAGAAGCACCACAGAGGCGGCAGAGGAGGAGACGGAGGAATATTCTCTCTCCGACACGGAGGTTTATATGCCCGATGTGCGAAATCTTCCGGCGGATATTGCGGAGGAGCGGCTTTCGGAAAGCTTTCTGAATATGAAATCTTCCTATGATTACTTTGACGACGTGGAGGAGGGAAGAGTCGCCGATCAGGATCCGGAACCGGATACGGTGGTGGCGAAGGGATCTAACGTCACGGTTGTGATCAGCTATGGGACCGACAAGATCAGCCTGGCAGATCTGGAGATCGACAGTCTGGATGCCGCTACGGCGCAGAAGCTGTTGGAGCGGAAAAGTCTGACCGTCGTCCTGGTAGAAGAAGAAAATGAGACGGTCGAGGCCGGCGATGTGATCCGCTATGAGCCGGAGCTCGTTGAAGAAAATGGGACGGTCACCCTGTATGTCAGCAGCGGTCCCCATGTGGACACGGTAACGGTTCCCAATATCACCGGTCAGAGCGAGTCCGACGCGATTGCGCTGTTAGCAGAGGCAGGGCTTTCACCGGGAGAGACTCAGACGGCGGAGAGCGATACGGTTACGAAGGGATATATCATCAGCCAGGGGACAGAGGCCGGCACGCAGATCGAGCCGGGCGGGATGGTAAATTATGTGGTCAGCAGCGGCGCGAAGGTTGTGAAGCAGCGCTATGTGGCGGCCATCAGTGAAACCTATGATTTGAGCAATCTGGTCGGGCCGGGCGCGGGGACGTCCAGCGTCACGGTACTCATCCGGCTGCGGCAAGGCAGCGATTCCGATCCAGTTTATAAGATTTTGATGGAAGAGACGACGATTAAGGGCGACCTGCTTCTTCCGGTCAACTATACGAGCATTGAGAGCATCGACGGCTCGAATACGGGACAGATCGAGATTGTGGATGTGGATTCCGGAGAGGTGATCAAGACCTATCCGCTGACGTTTTTGCCAATGAACTGATTAGGAAGAAAACCGGACGGAGATATGACAGGGAAAATTATAAAAGGAATTGCTGGTTTTTATTACGTGCATGACCGCAGGGATAAAGTCTATGCATGCAAAGCGAAGGGAATCTTCCGCAGCCGGGGCGTGAAGCCGTTGGTAGGGGATGACGTCCTCTTTACGGTGACCGATGAGGCTGACGCGGAGGGCAATATCGATGAAATTCTTCCCCGAAGGAACGAGCTCGTCCGCCCGGCTGCCGCCAATGTCGATCAGGCGCTCATCGTGTTTGCGATCACGGAGCCGGAACCGAATCTGAATCTTCTGGATCGTCTTCTGGTCATGATGACGGCACAGGGCGTGCCTGCGATCCTCTGTTTTAACAAGCTTGATCTGGGAATGCAGGAAAGACAGAAGGAATATGGTCGGATTTATGAGTCGGCGGGCTATCCGGTGCTGCGCTCCAGTACCTATAACGGCTCCGGGATCGAAGAAATCCGGACGGCGCTCCGTGGAAAAACGACGATCCTGGCGGGACCGTCCGGCGTGGGGAAGTCTTCTCTGACGAATCTGCTGCCGCCGACGGCTGAGATGGAGACCGGATACATATCTGTGCGATACGCCTGGCTTTTCCTCTGTGTATGTGCAGGAGATGGAGGCCAGGAAGTTAAGAGACTGTTTCCCGGAATTTGAGCCCTGCAAGGCAGGCTGCCGCTTTGGCGAGGACTGCGCCCATATCGGGGAACCGGTATGCGGAGTCAAGGACGCGCTGGCACGGGGAGAGATCGCCGCGAGCCGGTACGAGAATTATACGCTGCTGTATGCGGAGCTTAAGGAACAGGAACGAAGAAGGTATTAAAAAACAAAGACGGCGGCGATCCGCCGGGAAGGAGTGTAGAGCAATGAGAAACTATGTGATTGCGCCGTCCATTTTGTCGGCGGATTTCAAGAACCTTGGGAAGGATGTGGAGACAGTCGCCGAGGCGGGCGCAAAATATCTGCACATTGATGTGATGGACGGGATGTTTGTGCCGAGTATTTCCTTTGGCATGCCGGTGATTAAGAGCATTCGTCCGGCGAGCGATATCATCTTTGACGTACATATGATGGTAGAAGAGCCGGGCCGCTATGTGGAGGATATGAAGAAGGTCGGAGCGGATATCCTTACGGTTCATCAGGAGGCCTGCTGCCATCTGGACCGGACGCTGAATCAGATTAAGTCTCTGGGAATGAAGGCCGGAGTCGCGTTAAATCCGGCGACCCCGGTGGAGACGCTGGAGTGGGTGCTTGACTCGGTGGACATGGTGCTGATCATGACGGTGAACCCGGGATTCGGCGGACAGAAATTTATTCCCTACACCCTGGAGAAGATCCGCAAGCTGCGCGGGATCCTGGAGGCGCGCGGACTGGATGTGGACATTGAGGTTGACGGAGGAATCAGCGCCGGAAATGTCAGCGAGGTGGCAAAGGCCGGGGCGAATGTGTTTGTGGCGGGTTCCGGCGTGTTCGCCGGAGACGCGGCAGAGAATGTCCGGACCTTCCGGAAGATCTTTGAGGGACTGAAATGAGCCGCTCGTGCCTGGTGCTGACCGGCGGAAAGCTGGATCTGGAGTTTGCCCGCGCCTACCTGCGGCAGCGCTCCTTTGATAAGGTGATCGCAGTCGACGGCGGGCTGGAGCCCGCTTCCAGGCTGGGGATCATCCCGGATTATATCGTCGGAGATTTTGATACGGTTTCTCCTGCGCTTCTCGACCGCTATCGGGATTATCCCTATATTGTCTGGGAGCAGCACAAGCCGGAGAAAAATGAGACAGACACGGAGCTTGCCCGAAGCCGGGCCGTGGCGGTCGGCTTTGATGAGATTGTGTTTCTAGGCGCGACAGGCGGACGCCTGGATCATATGCTGGGCAATATTGACGCGCTGTATGAGTGTATGCAGAGAGGAATCCACGCGGAGCTCATTGATCCTCAGAACCGTCTGTATCTCATCGACGGCGAACATCGCTTCGACCGTGAAACGCAGTGGGGAAAATATGTGTCCTTTCTCCCTTATACGGAGGAGGTAAAAAAAATTACGCTGACCGGATTTCGATATCTGCTCGATGAAAAAGACATCCGCCGGGGCGAGGAGGTCGGGCTCTGTGTGAGCAATGAGATTGCCGAGGAGCATGCGTTCATTCGTTTTGAGGAGGGCGTTTTAATCTGTGTGGAATCGAGGGATTGAACGGATTGCGAAAAAGTCCTTGCAAAGACGTCATGTTTGTGGTACATAAAAGATGGCAAAACAGAAATTACATTTGAAGGAGGATTTGATTTCTATGAAGAATCTGATCGTGGGACAGTCAGGGGGACCGACGGCTGTCATTAACTGCAGCCTGTACGGAGTCGCGAAGGAAGGACTTCAGAGCGAACAGATCGACAAGGTCTATGGGATGGTAAACGGAATCGAAGGATTTCTGCAGGGCCATTATCTGGATTTCCAGAAGATGGATGAGGATGGATCGATAGAGAGTCTGCTGTATACGCCGGGCGCGTTTCTCGGCTCCTGCCGGTACAAGCTTCCGGATGATCTGAGCGATCCGGTGTACCCGGAGGTATTCCGCAGACTGGAAGAGATGAACGTGGGTTACTTCTGCTATATCGGCGGAAACGATTCCATGGATACGGTGAGCAAGCTGTCCCGGTATGCGGCGGGCGCGGGCAGCGATATCCGCTTCATCGGAGTTCCGAAGACCGTAGATAACGACCTGATTATGACTGATCATACGCCTGGATTTGGTAGCGCGGCCAGATATGTCGCGCAGACCGTGCGTGAGATCGCGTATGACGCCAGCGTATATGAGAGCAAGTCCGTGACGATTGTGGAGATCATGGGCAGACACGCAGGATGGCTGACCGCGGCCAGCTGCCTGGCCAGAGAGTCCGAGGGAGACAACCCGCGTCTGATCTATCTTCCGGAGGCGGCCTTTGATGTGGAGAAATTCGTGGCGGCGCTTGAAAAGAAGCTGGAGGAGGCTCCGAACCTTGTGGTCTGCGTCTCTGAGGGAATCAAGGACGCGAAGGGCGTCTTTGTCTGCGAATATGATTCGGAAGCCGGCGTAGACAGCTTTGGTCACAAGATGCTGACCGGATGCGGCAAGTATCTGGAGCGCCTGGTTCGTCAGCGTCTGGGCGTCAAGGTGCGTTCCGTCGAGCTGAACGTCAGCCAGAGATGCTCCTCTACGATGATGTCACAGGCAGACCAGCAGGAAGCGGCGCAGGCCGGAAGATGCGGCGTGAAAGCGGCGGTTTCCGGCGAGACCGGCAAGATGGTTGCCTTCGAGAGAAAGGATGGAGCGGAGTATGCGCTTGACTATGTGCTTCGCGA
>JAJQCO010000100.1:11125-24179 GCA_021202655.1 Clostridiales bacterium
CTCTGATTCAGGGAAGAGTAGAGGGGCCGCTGGGTGAAGACGGACTGACGAAATTTGTGAAGAGACAGTAGGCTGTCCTCGTTTTTGGGGGATAACAGCGAACAGAAGGAGAAATTCAGCATGACTCTGAAGGAATTGATCAGAAAGAACCGCAGCATCCGCGGATACGATGAGACAAGGCGCGTTTCCCGGGAGGAGCTTACGGAGATGGTGGACTGTGCGAGACTCAGCGCCTCCTCTCTCAACATTCAGCCGTTGAAATACCGTCTGGTCTATGAGAAAGAGGAAGTGGACCGTCTGCAGAAAGAAACCGGCTGGGCGAAGGGTCTGCCGGAGCTTACGCTTCCCCATGAGGGAATGTGTCCCACGGCTTTCATCGTCATCTGCCAGGATACCAGAATTTTTGAGTCCCTGGCGCGGTTCCAGAAGGATGTGGGAATTGCGGCGCAGTCGATTCTTCTGTCGGCGACAGAGATGGGCCTTGGCGGCTGTATGATAGGAAGCTTTGGCGCGTCCTCCGTCAGGAAGGCGTTGGAGCTGCCGGAATACATCGCGCCCATGCTGGTGGTAGCGATCGGCAAGCAGGCAGAAACCATCGTCCTCACAGAGATTGAGGATGGAGAGAGCGCCAACTACTATCGGGATGAAAACGATGTCCACTATGTTCCGAAGAGGAAGCTGGAGGATATCATCCTGTGAGCGGCTGACGCCAGAAGCCGCAGATTGATATAACAGCTGTGAATATGGCCGGATATCGGGAGGCAAAAGCTGCCTGACGATATCCGGCCATTTGTGTCTTCGCATGTTATCCGAACAGGACGCCGAGCAGTCCGTAGGAGATGATCGACATGATAACGGTTGCCAGTGCGACGCCGACAAGAATGGCGGGAAACGACCTGCGGATCCTCATGTGAAGCAGAGAGGCGACGATTGAGCCGGTCCATGCGCCTGTGCCGGGCAGTGGAATGCCGACGAAAAGCGCCAGTCCCCAGAAACCGTAGGTTTCGATCTGGCCCTTGTTCCGGTCTGCCCTGGCGCGAATCCAGTGGGCGAAGCCGCCAAGGACGGGGACGCCCTCCATCCAGGCCAGAACCCGTTCAACCAGAAGCAGGACGAAGGGGATCGGAAGCAGGTTGCCGATGATGCAGATCGGGATCGCCCGCAGGATGGGGACGTTTAAGAGGGCAGGCGAGGCTGCCAGTAATCCGCCTCGAAGCTCCAGGACCGGAAGCATGGAGATCAGGAAGATAATCAGCTCGCCCGGTATCTTTCCTCCGAGGGCGGAGGTGAGCGCCTGTACAAATGTATTCATAAGATCTGTTCCTTTTCTATCTTTCTTTTACTTCTATGTGACACATGGCCATGATATCAAGGGAAATTTCTACATCAGCAATTCTTTGACCATATTTCCATCGAATACGACCCGGGTCACATGATCGGCCTCGATCTGGTAGAGCGCGTTGGCGGCCATGTGTTCGGCGGCCTGTTCCAGGCCGCGGATGCCGGTGGTGTCGGCAAATGCCTGTACCACGGCGTCGAGGGCGTCTTCTGTCACAATGCATTCCTCATCCTTTAATCCCATACGTGTCAACACCTTCGGCAGGACAAATTTTGAGAAGATAATTTTTTTCTCCTCCGACGTATAGTCAGGCAGCTCGATCACCGCAAAACGGGACATGAGCGGGGCGCTGATCTGACTTTTGTCGTTCGCAGTCGCGATGGGGTAGACGCCAAAGGTCGGGATCATGCACTCGATGTAATTGTCCGTGAAGCCCAGGTTGTCAAGTAGCGTCAGGAGGACGTCGGCGGGGTTGCCGTTTCCCCTGCCGGAGTTGGCCTTATCCAGCTCGTTGATAATAAAGACGAGATTGGATTCCCCGGCGGCGGAGAAGGCTTCCATGATGATGCCGGGCTTCGCGTTCGAGTAGATGCGGGAGCTGCCGGTCAGCTGTTCCGGGTCATGGATCGAGCTCATGTCGAGCGTGGTCCAGGGCAGACGAAGAATGCGTGCCACCGCGTAGGCAATCTGAGATTTGCCGGTGCCGGCCGGTCCGACCAGAAGAAGGCCGTAGGCAGGCAGGGTGTGCGTCCGGTTGATCTGGATGATGGTTTCGATGATCCGCTGCTTGACCCGCTCCATTCCGTAGAGCTCTTCATCGAGGATGCGCCTGGCCTCCACGGGGTCAATGGATTCAAAATAATTGTGCTTCCACTGGATGTTCAGCATGATGGAGAGCGCGCGCTGCGCGTGTCGGCGTTCCTCCGGGGTAACCTCGTGGGAACGGGCGACGGCGAGGTTGCGCCTCGCCCAGAGGCGGATGTTGTCCGGAAGCGTGCGCCCGGCGCAGGTCAGGAAGTCGGTGATGCTCTGGAGGCTGGTCAGCTTCATCTCGTCGCCGGTCTCTTCTCGCTCGTCGTCATCGGTCTCCTCTTCCGGCGCGCTGCCGGACAGGAGGCGCTCGATCATAAACTGAAGAAAGCCGTCCTCCGCGGAAAGCTTGGCTCCGCTGCCAAAGGCGGTCTCACGGATCCGGTATACCGCGTATCCGTCCGCCCGGTTCCTTCCGGAGAGGCGGACGGTGATGTGGTTTTCCCCGAGCCACTTTAAAAGGCTTAAGAAACGGGCGTCAATTTTCAGAATATCGGCGCTCTGCGTGCCGTCCTCCTCCTGGAATTCAAAGGTGGTGCTTTTTACCGGATTGGTAAAGATACCGTTGGAATGGTGCGCCCATTGACGCGCGGAATTGTCCAGAACCAGGATCGGTTTTTCCGGGGAAGGGTTCGACTCGTCCGAGCGGAAAACGGTGTAGGTACACTCGGACGGATGATCCTTGTCCGGGATGTTTTTGAAATCAAATACAGGCATTCTTGAAATTCTCCTTTTGGATTCTCATGTGATTACATGCACATTATAATGATCCGGCCCCTTTCTTGTCAAATACTTCCCTGCAAATTTGCTATTGATTTATAAATCATAATTTAGTATATTAGGTAAAGAATGGAAAGGAGCGGCAGCGATGGTTAAGATAGTGGTGGACGCGATGGGTGGCGACCATGCGCCCGGCGAGATTGTAAAAGGTGCGGTCGACGCTGTTTCCAGACGGGATGACATCGAGGTGATCCTGGTGGGAAGACAGGACGCGGTGGAAAAGGAGCTTGACAAGTGCAGCTGCCCGAAGGACAGGATCCGGATTGTCCATGCGTCGGAAGTGATCGAGACGGAAGAGCCGCCGGTGAATGCCATCCGCACAAAGAAGGATTCCTCCATCGTCGTGGGGATGAATCTGGTAAAGAACGGCGAGGCAGACGCCTTTGTCTCCGCAGGAAGCTCCGGAGCGGTCCTTGTGGGAGGACAGGTCATCGTGGGACGGATCAAAGGAGTCGAGCGGCCTCCGTTCGGCGCGCTGATTCCCACAGAGAAGGGTGTATCCCTGCTGCTTGACAGCGGGGCGAATGTAGACGCAAGACCATCTCATCTGGTGCAGTTTGCCAGGATGGGTTCTATTTATATGGAGCATGTAATAGGTATTAGCAGACCGAGGGTCGGGATTGTCAATGTCGGCGCAGAAGAAGAGAAGGGCAACGCCCTGGTCAAGGAGACCTTTCCCCTGCTTAAGGCCTGCGACGACATCCACTTTACCGGCAGCATCGAGGCGCGGGAGATCCCGCACGGCGGGGCGGACGTCATTATCTGCGAGGCGTTCACGGGCAACGTCATTTTGAAAATGTATGAGGGCGTCGCCTCCGTCCTGGTGGATAAGCTGAAAGAAGGATTGATGAGCTCTATGAGGAGCAAGCTCGGCGCGCTTCTGATCATGCCCGCGCTCAAGAAGACGATGAAGAGCTTTGACGCGAGTCAGTATGGCGGGGCGCCTCTCCTGGGGCTGAGGGGCCTGGTTGTCAAGACGCACGGAAGCTCGAAGGCCATTGAGGTGAGCAATTCCATCATCCAGTGCGTCACCTTCAAGGAGCAGGAGATCAATGAGAAAATCAAAGCCAGCCTTCTGGTTCCCGGAAAGTCGGCAAATCAAGAATAAAGGAGAGACCTTATGGAATTTGAGAAGCTGCAGAACATCATCGCGGAGGTGCTGAATCTTGACGTGAGCGAGATCAGCCAGGAGACGACGTTTGTAGAGGATCTGGGAGCAGATTCGCTTGATATTTTCCAGATCATCATGGGGATCGAGGAGGAATTTGACATCGAGATTCCGACGGAGGCAGCGGAGCAGATCACAAGCGTGGGGGATGCAGTGGAGCTGATCCGGAATGCTCTGAATTAAAAAGGCTTAAGGACAGAAGAGGGCAGGGGGCTTAGGAAAAGCCCCCTGCTGTCCGCGGAGAGAGGACATGCATTTCCCATCCGGAGGGCATGAAAGGAAGACAGAATGAATCGAGAGTTGACGGAACTTGAGGAGAGGATCGGCTATCGCTTTCAGAATCGCGCCCTGCTTCGGCAGGCGATGACGCACAGCTCCTATATCAATGAACACACCAAGGACAAGCTCGAATGCAACGAGCGTCTGGAATTCCTGGGAGATGCCGTGCTGGAGATCGGATCCAGCGATTTTTTGTACCGCAAATATCCGGACCGGCCGGAGGGGGAGCTGACAAAGATTCGCGCCAGTATTGTGTGTGAACCCACACTGGCTTACTGTGCGATGGACATTGAGCTGGGAGATTATCTGCTCCTGGGCCGCGGGGAGGAAGCGACCGGTGGACGCGGACGAAATTCCGTCGTCTCGGACGCCATGGAGGCCCTGATCGGCGCGATCTATCTGGACGGCGGCTTTGCACGTGCAAAGGAGTTTATTGACCGCTTCATTATGAATGACATCGAACATAAGCAGCTTTTCTATGACAGTAAGACGACCCTTCAGGAGATGGTGCAGTCATTAAACCGGGGGCATCTGGAATATGAGATTCTGAAAGAAGAGGGACCCGATCACAATAAGTCGTTTGAGGTGCGGGCGCTGCTCGCAGGCAAAGAGATCGGACGAGGGATCGGCCGCACGAAGAAGGCGGCCGAGGCGCTGGCGGCCTATCGGGGGATTTTAAAGCTGAGGAGCGATGTATGTATTTAAAAAGCATTGAGATCCAGGGCTTTAAATCCTTTGCCAACCGGATACTGTTTGAATTCCACAACGGCATCACCGGAATCGTCGGACCCAACGGAAGCGGCAAGTCCAACGTCGCCGACGCGGTCCGCTGGGTGCTGGGCGAGCAGAGCGCAAAGCAGCTTCGGGGCGGAAGCATGCAGGATGTGATCTTTGCCGGAACGGAGATGAGAAAACCGCAGGGCTTTGCCTGGGTGGCGATCACACTGGACAACTCCGACCACCAGCTGGCGATTGATTATGAGGAAGTGACCGTATCAAGACGGCTCTATCGCTCCGGAGAGAGTGAATATAAAATCAACGGCAGCGCCTGCCGGTTAAAGGATATCAACGAGCTGTTTTACGATACGGGAATCGGCAAGGAGGGCTATTCCATCATCGGCCAGGGCCAGATTGACAAGATCTTAAGCGGCAGGCCGGAGGAGCGCAGAGAGCTTTTCGACGAGGCTGCGGGGATTGTCAAGTTCAAACGGCGCAAGGCGCTTGCCTTAAAGAAGCTGGAGGATGAGGAGCAGAATCTGCTCCGTGTGACGGATATTCTCGCCGAGCTTGAAAAGCAGGTCGGCCCGCTGGAAAAGCAGTCCGAGGCGGCAAAGAAGTATTTCATCCTGAAGGATGCGCTGAAGACCTGCGACGTGAATCTGTTTTTGCTGGAATCCGAAAGGCTCCGTGATCAGCTGAAGGAGGTTGAATCCCGCGAGGCGATCGTATCCGGAGATCTGAAGGACGCAGCCGGGGCGCTGGAGCAGCTCAGGCAGGAATACGATCGGCTGACAGAAGAGATTGGCGGTCTGGACACCGAGATCACAGAGAAGCGTTCCCGGTTCTCGCAGACGGAGATGCAGAAGGAGAATCTGGAGGGACGGATCAATGTCCTGAAGGAGCAGATCCACACGGAACAGATCAATGCGGAGCATATTCAGTCCAGAATCCGTTCCCTTTCCGAAGAGATCGGGACAAAGGAAGAGCAGATCAGGGTTTATCAGGAGGATCACGCAGGGCTTGCCGCGGAAGCGTCCGAGAGCTGCAGCCGTGAGGAGGCGGCGGAGGCGGCGCTTCGCCTTCAGGACGAATCCATCATGCTGCTGGAATCCCGCATCGAGGAGGCGAAGGCGGGCATCATCGCGTCGCTCAATGAAAAGGCTTCCCTGACGGCGCGCGAGCAGCGCTATGAGGCGATGTTGGAGCAGATCCGCGAGCGCAGGTCTGAGGTGACGCAGAAGCTTTCGCGGATTCGCGGCGATGAGTCGGAGCAGGAAGAGCTGCTGAAACGGGAACAGGAAAAGCTTGCGGAGACGAACCGACTGTTAGAGGAGCTGGCAGCCTCTCAGAAGGAATGTGAGGAAGGGATCGCCGGCCTGGAGCAGGAGGCCAGACGCCTGAGCCGCAACCTGGATGAGCGGCAGCAGGAATATCAGAGCCTTTACGCCAGGCTGGAATCGCTGCGCAACATTGCCGAGCGGTACGAGGGCTACGGCAACAGCATCCGAAAAGTCATGGAGGTGCGGGACCGGGTGCGCGGAATCCACGGCGTGGTGGCGGATCTGATCACCACAAAGCAGCAGTATGAGACAGCGATTGAGACGGCTCTGGGCGGAAGCATTCAGAATGTCGTGACCGATTCGGAGCAGACCGCGAAGGTCCTGATCGAATATCTGAAGAAAAACCGCTACGGGCGTGTGACCTTCCTTCCGCTGACCAGCATCGGCAGGAACGGGTCCTTTCACCGCCCGGAGGCGCTTACACAGCCCGGCGTGATCGGGCTGGCAAGCGACCTGGTTTCCGTGGAGGAGTCATACCGGGTTCTGGCGCAGTATCTGCTGGGACGTGTGATTGTCGTGGACACGATCGACCACGCCATTGCGCTGGCGAGAAAATATCAGTATTCCCTGCGGATCGTGACGCTCGAGGGCGAGCTGCTTTCGGCGGGCGGCTCCATGACTGGCGGAGCCTTTCGCAATTCCAGCAATCTTCTCGGACGCAAGCGCGAGATCGAGGATCTGGAGCAGGCGTGCGAGAGGGCGCAGCAATCGTCTGAGAGGACGGAAAAGCAGCTGGAGGAAAACCGGGCGGCCCTTCTTAAGGAGAGGGCGCGTCTGGAGGAGGTCAGAGAGAAGCGCCATCAGGTTTCCCTGGATCAGAACACCTGGCAGATGAATGTCAGCCAGCTGGAGGAGAAGCGCGACGATACCAGAGAATCATCGCAGGATCTGGAGGCCGAGGGCGTTCAGCTGGAGGAGCAGATCCGCGAGATCGGCGAAAATCAGCAGTCGCTCCGGAAGGATGTCGACGCCCTGATCCAGGCCGGAGAAGAGACCAATCTGCAGGTGGAAGAGATGACCGCGCAGATGGACGAGGCCAGACACCGGCGGGAGGAAGCGGCGCGGGATCTGGAGACGGTCCGCCTGGAAGCTGCCGGATGCAATCAGAAGGTGGATTTTATCCTGCAGAATATCCGGCGTGTCCGCGAAGAGATCCGCACGCTCCGGGAGGAGCTGGGTGGGCTGGAAAATACGGATACGGACTCCGGGGAGACGATTGAGGCAAAGCAGCAGGAGATCACACAGCTGGAGGAACAGATTGCCGCGTCGCTCCGGGAGAGGGAGACGCTTGGCAGCGAGGTGGAAGAAAGGACTGAGCTGCGGGAGGAAAAGGCTGTCCGGCAGAAAGCATTTTTTAAGGAGCAGGAAGCCCTGAACGAGCGACAGGGAAGTCTTGACCGGGATCTTGTCCGTCTGCAGAATCAGAAGGAGAAGCTGGAGGAAAAGCTGGAAGCCCAGTCTGGTTACATATGGAGTGAGTATGAGCTGACCTACGGCACGGCCGCCCCGCTCCGCAATCCGGAGATGACGGATCTGTCTGAGCTTCGCAGACAGATTGAGGAGCACAAAAAGGCCATCCGCGCGCTGGGCAATGTGAACGTCAACGCCATTGAGGATTATAAGGAAATTTCCAAACGATATGAATTTATGAAGTCCCAGTATGACGACCTGACAGAGGCGAAAGAAGGGCTTTTGTCGATCATCGACGAGCTGGACGCCGGGATGAAGCGGCAGTTTGGAGAAAAATTCCGCGAAATTCAGGAGGAATTCAACCGGGTGTTCCGGGAGCTGTTCGGCGGCGGACACGGCACGCTTGCGCTGCAGGAGGATGAGGATATCCTGGAGGCCGGGATTCAGATCATCGCGCAGCCCCCCGGCAAGAAGCTGCAGAACATGATGCAGCTTTCCGGCGGAGAGAAGGCGTTGACGGCGATCTCACTGCTGTTTGCCATCCAGAATCTGAAACCGTCCCCGTTCTGTCTGCTGGACGAGATCGAGGCGGCGCTGGACGATTCCAACGTGGACCGGTTTGCCCGATATCTGGGCAGACTGACGGGGGATACGCAGTTTATCGTGATCACGCACCGGCGCGGAACCATGGTCGCGGCAGATCGCCTGTATGGCATTACCATGCAGGAAAAGGGCGTATCTACTCTGGTATCGGTCAATCTGGTGGAGGATCAGCTGGCTCAGTAGAGGTGGGAAGGCAGGGATATGGAAGAGAAGAAAAAGGGATTTTTCGGCCGTCTGGTGGAGGGACTCAACAAGACGCGGAGCAATATTGTGTCCGGTATGGATTCCATTCTCAACGGCTTTTCGGCCATTGACGAGGATTTCTATGAGGAGCTGGAGGAGACGCTGATCATGGGCGATCTCGGAATCCAGACGACGATGAAAATTATGGAAGACCTTCGCCAGAAGGTGAAGGAGCAGCATATCAGGGAACCGGCTCAGTGCCGTCAGATCCTGATTGATTCCATCCGCGAACAGATGGATCTGGGCGAAAACGCTTATGAATTCGAAAACCGCAGATCGGTCGTGCTCGTGATCGGAGTGAACGGAGTCGGTAAGACGACGTCCATCGGCAAGCTGGCCGGACAGCTGAAGGATGGCGGAAAGAAGGTCATCGTCGCGGCGGCAGACACGTTCCGCGCGGCGGCGGTGGAGCAGCTGGCCGAATGGGCGAACCGGGCAGGCGTGGAGATCATTGCCCAGCATGAGGGAGCGGATCCCGCCGCGGTCATTTATGACGCGGTGGCGGCTGCCAAATCCAGAAAGGCGGACGTGCTGATCTGTGATACGGCGGGACGCCTCCACAACAAGAAGAATCTGATGGAAGAATTAAAGAAGATCAACCGGATCATCGAAAGAGAATATCCGGAGGCTTACCGGGAAACGCTGGTGGTTCTGGACGGCACGACCGGTCAGAATGCCCTGGTGCAGGCCAGACAGTTTATGGAGGCGGCGGATATCACCGGCATCATTCTGACCAAGCTGGACGGCACGGCAAAGGGAGGAATTGCGGTGGCAATTCAGTCCGAGCTCGGGATTCCGGTGAAGTATATCGGAGTAGGCGAAACGATCGACGATCTTCAGAAATTCGATTCCGAGGAATTCGTGCGTGCGTTGTTTGATGTAAAGAAATAAAAAAGATAATAGAAGAAGGCGAATGTTAAAATGGAAGAGAACAGGCAGGAAATGGAAGCAGAGCAGGAAGACGGGGGCATGACCCTGGAAAAATTTGAAGAGGCGTCGGAGATTGTCAGAGAGGTGACCATCGAGACGAAGCTGGTGTACAGTGAATATTTCTCGTCGATGACGGGCAACCGGGTTTATTTTAAACCGGAGAATATGCAGTATACCGGCGCATACAAGGTGCGCGGTTCGTATTATAAGATCAGCACTCTGAGCGAGGAGGAGAAGCAGCACGGGCTGATTACCGCGTCCGCCGGAAATCATGCCCAGGGCGTTGCCTATGCGGCAAAGCTGGCCGGGATTCCGGCCGTGGTGGTGATGCCGACCTCCACGCCGCTTATGAAGATCAACCGCACCAAGGGCTACGGCGCAGAGGTTGTGCTGCACGGCGATGTGTTTGACGAGGCGTGTGAATATGCCTGCCAGCTGGCAGAGGAAAAGGGATACACCTTTGTCCATCCGTTTGATGATCTGGATGTCGCGACCGGGCAGGGCTCCATCGCCATGGAGATCTTTAAGGAGCTGCCGACGGTCGACTATATCCTGGTTCCGATCGGGGGAGGCGGGCTGTGCGCCGGCGTGTCGACGCTCGCCAAGCTTCTGAATCCGAAGATCCGCATCATCGGTGTGGAACCGGCCGGCGCCAACTGCATGCAGGAGTCCATCAAGGCCGGTCACGTTCTGACTCTGCCGACCGTCAATACGATTGCGGACGGCACGGCGGTCAAGCGTCCGGGCGAGAAGATCTTCCCGTATATCCAGAAGAATGTTGACTCCATTATCACGGTGGAGGATACGGAGCTGATCGTCGCCTTCCTGGATATGGTCGAAAACCATAAGATGATCGTTGAGAATTCCGGGCTGCTGACGGTAGCCGCCTTAAAGCATCTGAATGTCAAGAAGAAAAAGATTGTTTCCATCCTGAGCGGCGGCAATATGGATGTCATCACCATGTCCTCCGTCGTTCAGCACGGTCTGATCGCAAGAGATCGCGTATTTACCGTTTCCGTCCTCCTTCCGGATAAGCCGGGCATGCTGGCGAAGGTTTCCGCCATCCTTGCCGAAGAGAGAGGAAACGTCATCAAGCTGGAGCACAACCAGTTTATCAGCATCAACCGCAACGCCGCGGTGGAGCTGCGGATCACGATTGAGGCAGAGGGCACGGAGCACAAGGAGAGGATTGTCCAGGCCTTAAGCGACGCCGGATATCGCGCGAAGCTGGTAAAGTCAAAGGCAACCTACAGCGATTGAGGTTCCGATACGGGGAGAACGGTACGAGATGGATGAAAAACGGGAAAAACAGATCGAAGCGATGAAAAAGGGGCCGCTTTGCGGCACCGTCCGGTATTTTGTCAAATGGAGCGTTCAGGCGGCGGTGATCGGCGTTCTGGCCGGGGTGGTCGGGGGCTCCTTTGGCCTAGGCGTCGCCTTTGCGACCAGGACCTGGCAGTCTGAGTCGCGAACCCTGTTTCTGCTTCCGGTGATCGGCGTCGTGATTGTGTTCCTCTATCGGTTCGCACATGAGGAAAACAATCGTGGAACCAATATGGTAATCGAAGCCACATCCTCCGATACGAAGGTGACTGTGGCCACGGCGCCGTTGATCTACGTTTCCACGATTCTCAGCCACTTCGGCGCGGCCTCGGTCGGGCGCGAGGGCGCGGCTCTCCAGATCGGAGGCGTGCTGGGAAGCCTGACCGCCAGGGCGATGCGGCTGGATGAAAAGGACCGCCGAATCGCCGTCATGTGCGGCATGAGCGCATGCTTCGGCGCAGTGTTCGGTACGCCGTTGGCGGCTGCGGTCTTTTCCATGGAGGTTGCAGTCACCGGCACGATCCACTATGCGGCGATGGTTCCCTGTCTGCTGGCCGCGCTGGCGGGCAGTGCGATTGCGGGGAGAATGGGGCTTGCGGCGGAGCGATTTGAGGTCGGAGCGATTCCGGCCTTTGACCTATAGCAGCTTTTACTCTCTGCCCTGGTCGGACTTTTATGCGCGTGCGTGGGTATCCTGTTCTGTCACATCCTGCATCTCGGCGGTCATCTCTATCAGAAATTTCTGGCCAATTCTTATCTGCGGGTGATCGTCGGCAGTGTGATTTTCATCGCCATCACCCTGCTTTCCGGCGGACGCCTTTACAATGGAAGCGGCGCGCATCTGATTGAGATGTGCTTTGAGGGAGAAGTCGTACCGCCTTATGCGTTCCTGATGAAGATGATTTTTACCTCGGTGGCGCTGGGGGCGGGATTCCGGGGCGGAGAAATCGTTCCTACGCTGACGGTCGGAGCGACCTTCGGATATCTGCTCGCCGGAATATTCGGGATGCCGTCCGGTCTGTGTGTTTCCATGGGAATGGCTGCCCTGTTTGTCGCTGTGACAAACTGCCCGCTTGCGACTCTCTTTCTGGCCTTTGAAATGTTTGGATTTGAGGCGATGCCGTTTTACGCGGTGGCCGTGGCCGTCAGCTTTACCGCATCCGGGTCCTGCGGCCTGTACGGCAGCCAGAAATCCGGCTGCTCAAAAATCAGGCTTGATATGTTTTGTGAAAAGGTGTAAACTGTACCTATAACTGAATACCGTGCGGATAACTGGAGTCATAGAGAGACTATGAAAGTCAGCTGCTTCGCGCTTACGCGCTACCGCAGCTGCCACCCGTATTCGCAATCCGCTCGTTTTTCTTCGAAAAACGGCTACTTGCTCATACGGGTTAGCCCGTCCGATGTCGATGCATCCTTGCAAGCGAGCTTGCAGTCTTCATCGCCGCCGTCCGGGACTTTCATGGTAAAATGCGAAATCTGGGAGGGATTGCGTATGATTACGATTACAGAGAGAAAACCGGGAGAATCGGCAAAGGAATATGTGGTTCGAACACTGATGTACAATATTGTAACGCTTGAGATGAAGCCGGGGGAGCAGCTTTTGGAAAAAACCTTCTGCGAACGGCTTCATGTCAGCCGTACCCCGTTCCGGGAGGGGCTTCTGGAACTGTCCCAGCGACGGCTGGTGGATATTCGTCCGAAGATTGGTACCTACGTGTCCTATATTGACCCGGATCTTGTGAAGCAGCTTCAGCATCTGCGGATTGTGCTGGAGCGCGAGCTGGCGGTGATGGCCTGCGAGAGCTTTTCACAGGATCAGATTGATGCTCTGATGGAAAATCTGGCCGTCTGGCCGATTTATATCAGGAAAGAACAGCGAAAGCGGATCTTAAGTCTCAATCAGGAGTTTCATTCGATGATATATCAGATGTGTAAGAGAAAATTCTGGTATGAACTGTCTGGTATTTTTTCGCCGCACTATGATCGCGCGGCGGGACTGTGTATCCGGAATTTTCAGCTGGAGGAGCTTCTTCATGGCAATGAACGTCTGCTGGAAGCGATCGAGAAACGGGACGCGGCAGAGGCCGCCAGGATCGCTGCTCAGAA
>JAJQCO010000100.1:24189-24743 GCA_021202655.1 Clostridiales bacterium
AGGTAAAGGCATCGTTCCCCGCGTATTTCAAGAAGTAAATTTTATATTCTGCTGCTGATTAAGGATCTGGGATTCTTTGCCCGGATCCTTATCGTCGCAGGAAAAAACAGAACATGGGAGTGGCTTTGCGTATGACAAAAGAAGAATTGGCTTTGGAGGTGATCCGGCGCTTAAAGGAAGAATATCCGGACGCGGAATGTACGCTGGATTACGAGGAGGCATGGAAGCTGCTCGTGAGCGTGAGACTGGCGGCACAGTGTACGGATGAACGGGTGAATCAGATTGTGCCGAAGCTCTATGAGAAATTTCCCGATGTGGCGGCGCTTGCGGAGGCGCCGGTCGAGGAGATTGAGGCGATTGTGAAGCCGTGTGGCCTGGGACACAGCAAGGCGCGCGACATCAGTGCCTGTATGAAGGCGCTGCGCGACGAGTACGGCGGGAGGGTGCCGGAGGAGTTTGATCAGCTTTTAAAGCTGCCCGGAGTCGGACGCAAGAGCGCGAATCTGATTATGGGCGATGTGTTTGGCAAGCCCGCCATTGTGACAGACACGCAC
>JAJQCO010000060.1:0-1426 GCA_021202655.1 Clostridiales bacterium
CCGTCACCAGTCCGGGAATCTCATCGCAGCAGGTTTCCTCCGTCCGGATCACAATATCCGCGTCTGCCGCCGCATACCGGATGTGATCGGTTTCTCCGTCATCATTTTCAATCGGCAGCTCGCCGCTTACCAGAATCTGGCCGCTCTCAACCGTATCCCCAACGGACACAGCCGCCTTTCCGCTGCGGACAATCATCCGGGTAATGACGCCGGATCTGTCCGCAACCAGATTGCCGGGCAGATTGAAAGACCGGTCGCTGTCCGGCGTGTCTGTCAGGTCTACGCCGTCATTTTCCTTTATGCGAATCGCAAGCCTTGTTCCTGAAATGTGGGCCGACACCCAGATCACGTCCTCGAATTCGCTTCGGATGGCCTCCTCCAGGGCGGGCAGATTCACGCTGCCCGTCGGCGTTCCATATCGAACCCCTGCTTCATTCAGGAAATGAAGCATCGTATCATCCGAATACTGAACATTGCCGTCGATGGAAATATGCCAGACAAAACGCGACATCACAGACAAAATCAGAAAAAAACACAGGATTCCGACGCCATAGGCGCTACGCACCCGGTTGCGCCGAATAAAAAAAGGAAGTCCCCGCTTCCTCTGTACACGCAGACATACTCTCGCCTTTCTGGCCGAGGGCCTGACCCGTTTAAAATCCTTCAGGCTCACGAAAAACCGGTATTCCCCGTTCTCCCTGCAAATATCCCAGAGTACGATCCGGTTTGCCATGCAGAGATTGAGGAACCGCTCGGGAGAAGCCTCCGGCCTGCGGCATATCATCCGAACCTGGAGGAATCCATCCTTCCGGCGACAAATCCATGGCAGCAATGGAATCACACTCCCGTTATTTATTCCCCGAACTCCATCCCGGTGATTGCCCCGGTGATCTTCATCGCCTCGTGATTATAATATTCGATGTGAAGCTGCCTGCCGCGGATCTCCAGCTTACAGTGCTTCGCCGCAAGTCTTACGATATTGTCGTCATAATGCAGGATCCCGCGATAATTTTCCACGGTCACCGCTCTTCTGCCGATGAAGGAAATGAGAACCTCGCCGCAGGCGACATCCTTCGGAAGCCTAAGGGCGTCCGCCGCCTCCGTTTTGATCTGTTCCAGCACGCGCCGCCTCCGCCCGGTTTCCATCTCTTCATCCTATGAAAATGTCCCCGGCCATATAACCGGGGACATACTGTAACCTAATTAAATTTACGTTTTCTTGCTGCTTCGGACTTCTTCTTGCGTTTTACGCTGGGCTTTTCGTAATGCTCTCTCTTACGAATCTCCTGCTGAATACCAGCCTTCGCGCAGTTTCTTTTAAATCTGCGCAAAGCACTGTCAAGACTCTCGTTTTCTTTTACGATCACGTTCGACATCGCTCACACCTAACCTCCCTCCAGTTGTGTACTTGTGCATAATACAACTG
>JAJQCO010000060.1:1436-6891 GCA_021202655.1 Clostridiales bacterium
TCCACTACGCTACAGGTGCCTCATACTCCCTTTTGGGTATTTTATCGCACTCCATTGATTATAGCATAAAATGCCCGTTCGTCAACAGTTTTTTTACAAAATTTTCATGATTTCATGATTTTTTCATCTGTCCGGCAGCCGTCTCATAAACCTTCTCCAGAGCCGCGTCGACACCCGCCGGATTCTTACCTCCGGCCTGCGCCATATTCGGACGGCCACCGCCGCCGCCGCCCACCAGGGAGGCGATCGACTTGATCAGATTTCCGGCATGCGCGCCCATTTTCTCAGCCTCCGGAGTCACAGCCGCCATCAGGTTCACCTTGCCGTCCAGGACAGAAGCCAGGACAATTACGCCCTCGCCGAGCTTTTCCTTCAGCTGGTCGCCCAGGTTTCGCAGACCGTTCATGTCCACATCCGGCACCCTGGCCGCCAGAACCTTCACCCCGTTCACCTCGCGCACCTGGTTCATGACATCTCCCAGTGATTCCTTTGCCAGCTTGCTCTTCAGCTTCTCATTCTCCGCCTGCAGGGATTTGATCTCCGCCATCAGGGAGTCAATCTTATTCTTCAACTCAGCCGGAGACGTCTTTGCCGCTTTCGCCGCCGCAAGGAGCTCTTCCTCCTCCTTCTGATACCAGGCCATCAGAGCGTCTCCGGTCAGCGCCTCGATCCGTCGGACGCCCGCCGCGATACCGGCCTCGGAAATGATCCGGAATGCGTGGATCGAACCAGTATGTGCGACGTGAGTACCGCCGCAAAGCTCGACAGAGAAATCGCCCATACGGACCACACGTACCTCTTCGCCATATTTTTCGCCAAACAGCGCCATAGCGCCGGTCTTCTTCGCTTCATCGAGAGTCATAACCTCCGTAGTGACCGCCAGATCCTCCGTGATCTCCTGATTCACCAGCTCCTCTGTCCGGCGGATTTCCTCCGGCGTCATCGCCGAGAAGTGGGTAAAGTCAAACCGCAGGCGATCCGGAGTCACCAGGGAGCCTGCCTGCTCCACATGATCGCCCAGCACCGTGCGCAGCGCCTTCTGCAGCAGATGGGTCGCGCTGTGGTTCTTCTCCGTATTGTGACGGTTTGTCTCAGTCACAGACAGGGTAACCGTCTCGCCGACGGTAAACATCCCGCGGGTCACACGACCGATATGGCCGATCTTCGTGCCCTGCAGATGGATCGTGCTCTCGACCTCAAACACGCTTCCGTCCGCGCCGGTGATCACGCCGATATCGCCCTCCTGGCCGCCCATGGTGCCATAGAACGGGGTCTCGTCTACGATGATCGTCCCCTTCTCGCCGTCGGTCAGCGCCTCCGAGAGCTCCGTCTCTGTGGTCAGGACGGAAATTCTGGATTCATGAACCAGGCGGTCATAGCCGACAAACGCAGAGGTAATATCTGCGGGGATGGACTGATATACCGTCACATCCGCGCCCATGTAATTGGTCGTCTTGCGCGCCGCCCGCGCCTTCTCACGCTGCTCCTTCATCGCAGCCTCAAATCCGTCCTCGTCGACGGTCAGATTTCTCTCGCTTAAAATCTCGATTGTCAGATCCAGCGGGAATCCATACGTGTCGTATAATTTGAACGCGTTGGCGCCGGAGAGCACGCTCTCTCCCTTCGCAGTCATATCGTTTTCCATATCCGCCAGGATGGAAAGTCCCTGGTCGATGGTGCGGCCAAACTTCTCTTCCTCCTGCGCGAGAACCTTCAGGATCATCGGCTTCTTTTCTTCAAGCTCCGGATAACCGTCCTTGGAGAGCTCTATGACCTCCTTGGAAAGCTCGGCCAGGAACTGTCCCTCGATACCGAGCAGACGTCCATGGCGGGCGGCACGACGCAGCAGGCGGCGCAGGACATAACCGCGCCCCTCGTTGGACGGCATGATGCCGTCGGAAATCATAAAGGTGCAGGACTTCACATGATCCGCAATGATACGCAGGGAAACATCCTTCTTCTCATCTGCCAGATAAGCCGTGTGCGCCATCTCGCAAACCTCGTCCAGAAGCGCCCGGTTCGTGTCGACCGTGAACAGGGAATCGACATCCTGAACGACCACGGCCAGGCGCTCCAGGCCCATGCCGGTGTCGATATTCTTCTGCTTAAGCTCCGTGTAATTGCCATGCCCGTCATTCTCAAACTGAGTAAAGACGTTGTTCCAGACCTCGATATAACGGTCGCAGTCACAGCCGACGGTGCAGGTCGGCTTGCCACAGCCATATTTCTCCCCGCGGTCATAATAAATCTCCGAGCAGGGACCGCAGGGGCCGGCGCCGTGCTCCCAGAAATTATCCTCCTTGCCAAAGCGGAAGATCTTCTCCTTCGGAATACCGATCTGCTTATTCCAGATATCATAAGCCTCGTCGTCATCCAGATAGACGGACGGATACAGGCGTTCCGGATCAAGTCCGACCACCTCGGTCAGGAATTCCCACGACCAGCCGATCGCTTCCTTCTTAAAATAATCGCCGAATGAAAAATTACCCAGCATCTCAAAAAAGGTGCCGTGACGGGCAGTCTTTCCGATATTCTCTATATCGCCCGTGCGAATGCACTTCTGACATGTCGTAACACGCCTTCTCGGCGGAATCTCCTGCCCTGTGAAATAAGGCTTCAGGGGCGCCATGCCGGAATTGATCAGCAACAGGCTGTTGTCATTGTGCGGCACAAGAGAAAAGCTCTTCATCGCCAGATGTCCCTTGCTCTCAAAGAATTCCAGGAACATCCTTCTCAACTCATTGACTCCATACTTCTTCACTGTCATGTATCCTCCGTAATTCAGCCGTTTCCATTCGATCGAACGGCTTTTCATTTTACAGATCAGGGGCAAAGCCCCAATGGTCACGTTTAAATATATCACAGGAAATGGCAATAAGCAAGGGCGAAATTCCGTATTTCGATGGCGCTGAAAAATCAATGATCCATCCGTTTCAGCGTTTCCAGGAGCATCGCCCACACCCGTTCTACCGACGCGATATGCATCCGCTCCCGGAATGTGTGAATTTCTGTCAGATCCGGCCCCAGCGAGACACAGTCAAGTCCCGGAAGCTTGCCGACAAAAATGCCGCACTCCACACCTGCATGAATCGCCTCGATTTTCGGTTCGTATCCGTACTGCTCCGTGAAGATTTCTGTCATCAGATCCCGCAGCGGAGAGTTCTGCTGATATTCCCACCCGGAATAATCGCCGTTCACCTCTATCGCTCCTCCCAGCTGCCCGATCAGGCAGCGCAGCCGGTCAACTACCATTTCCTTCTGGGAATCTACGCTGCTGCGGACACAGAAGCTTCCGGTCAGCTCCGTTTCCGTTGTTTCCAGAATGCCGAGGTTCAGCGAGGTCTGCACAAGCCCTGAGATACCGGTGCTCATCGCCTGGACGCCGTTGGGAGCGCAGGTAAGCAGGCAGATGGCCCGCCCGGTCGACTCCTGATCCATGGGCGACTGCACTGCTTCGCTTTCGCGGACCGTGATCCGGATATCCGGGTCGGTGATTCGGAATTCATTTTTCAGCTGTGCGCCCATCTCCCGGCAGACCGCATCAATCGCCTCGCCATCCACTGCCACGAGAGTGGAGGACTCCACTGTCGGTATGGCGTTGGCCTTTAATCCGCCGTGAATTTCCACAACACGCAGCTCTGTCTTTTTCGAGGCGGCATACAGCACACGTCCCAGCAGCATATTGGCGTTTCCCCGCTCCTTATGGATCTCTGTGCCGGAATGGCCGCCGCGCAGTCCGTCAATGGCAATGCTGAGTTTCTTTCCCTCAAAGGCTGCTCTTGTGACCGGAAGCTTCCACAGCGTCATATTTCCCCCGGCGCAGCCGACTGTAAATACGCCCTCTGCCTCCGAGTCCAGATTAATCATCCGGCGGCCTTTCAGCACATGAACATCCAGATCCATGGCGCCGAGCATGCCAATCTCCTCATCTGACGTAATCACAACCTCCACGCGGGGATGAGCGATGCTGTCGTCGTCCAGAACGGCAAGCGCCATGGCCACCGCAATGCCGTCGTCTCCGCCCAGCGTCGTCCCTTTCGCGTAAACCGTATCTCCGTCCACGACAAGGTCCAGCCCTTCCCTGTCCATGTCCTTCTCGCAGCCCGGCGCCTTTTCGCAGACCATGTCCATATGTCCCTGCAAAATCACCGGCGCAGCCTTTTCATAACCGGGAGACGCCTCCCTGATGATGATGACATTGTCCGACGCGTCCTGATACGCTTCCAGCTTCCGTTCCCGCGCAAACGCCATCAGCCAGTCGCTGATCTGCTTTGTGTTGGTCGAGCCGTGCGGAATGGCGCACAGCTCTTCAAAAAATCGAAATACGTTCTGCGGTTTTATCTCATTTAATATTGCCATCCTGTTCGTCCCCTTTCCCGGCCTCTTCTTTCGGCTTTCCGCCCTTTTTGGCGTAATAGATAAACTCGTTATTTCTCAAGATCTGCATATATTTTACCAGTCGGCCATACAGCGGCTCGGCCTCCTCGCCAAACTCCTTTTTTACCAGCTCTGCGATCTCGCCCACGCTCTGTTTGCCGTCAATCTGCCGGAAAATAAAGCTACCCATGCGATCCAGATCGATGTGGCTGATCCTCGGACGATGAAAAAAGGTCTGCGCGATCCAGGCATAAAAGCCCCGATGAACCATGTGAATGGTTACCATCCCATTTTTCCCGACCTCCCAGGTGTTTCGTGAGGAAACTGCCGGTATATAATCCAGAAAATTCTTTTTTCTTGCCATAAAGTCCCCCATTGCACAGACTGGGCTATATACTGGAGTATATAGCCCAGAAATCATCTGCCATAATAGCAGTCTGTCATCAGCTCTTCGCCTTGCCCTTATTCGCAAACAGGTAAATCGACGCCAGCAGGGCGACAAAGAAAATCAGCGCGCCGATGTTTCCAATGCTTATCATGCCGGAAATATCCACATCCAGATTCATGACGGCAAAAACAGCCAGCAGGATACCGACAATCCCCTCGCCGGCAATCATACCGGAGCAATAGAGGATACCGGACTGAATGCAGTCATTTTTCTCCTTCTCGCTGCTATCCTTCCGCTTTTCCAGAACCAGACGGACCAGCGCTCCGGCCATAATTCCCGCGTTCAGGTGGAACGGAAGGTAGATTCCGATGGCTACGGGAAGAACCGGCAGACCGAGAATCTCAAGGGCAACGGCAATAAACACGCCCGTAAATACCAGAGACCAGGGAAGGTTTCCTCCCATAACGCCCTCGACGACCATCTTCATCATCATGGCCTGCGGCGCGCCCAGCTCGTCCGAGCCAAAGCCCCATGCGGCATTTAACAGATAAAGAATCGCGCCGATGGCAACTGCCGACACGCATACGCCGATCAGCTCTCCATACTGCTGTCTCTTCGGCGTCGCGCCCAGAAGGAAGCCGGTCTTTAAATCCTGGGAGGTGTCGCCCGCCATGGCCGCCACGATACAGA
>JAJQCO010000146.1 GCA_021202655.1 Clostridiales bacterium
CTCTTAGCGTTCGTCTTCCGGGTCGAGGTCTGGGAAGATGGCCTGATGGATGCTTTCGGCAATGATATCGCTCAAATCCCCCACAATTTCGTCAATGTTGGGCGGGGTGACATAGAGAGAGCCGCACTCCGGTTCTGTGAGCCTGCGGATCCATTCGTACTGCTCGTCCGGATCCATGGCTTTTATCTGCCGCAGCATCCGGAAAAAGCCGTCAGCGTCAGGGTCAGTCGCTGCGGCGGCAGCCGACGCGGCGCTGTGCCCGGGTGCGCGAAGGATGGCGTTTATGGTATCGTGAACAATCGCGGCGGCTCCGACTACGGTGGGGACGCCGATGGCGAGAACAGGAAGGCCAAGGCTTTCTGCGCTCAGCTCATGCCGGTGGTTTCCGACGCCGGAGCCCGGACGGATTCCGGTATCGGTCAGCTGGATTGTCGTCCCGAGACGTGCGACGCTTCGGGCGGCGAGCGCGTCAATGACAATCAGAAGATCCGGTCGGGTTTCGCGTATGACGCCGCGCAGAATCTCCGCGGTTTCCATGCCCGTCTGGGCCATCACGCCGGGAGAGAGGGCGCTGAGCGAGGTCTTCGTACCGACAGAGGCGGCTCGGTCGACATGCCGGGTGACATGCAGGCTGCCCACCGTCTTGGGTCCCAGGCTGTCGGCGGTTACAAGTTGATTGCCCAGGCCGGTCACCAGAACGCTTGTGGGATATCTGTCCCCGGACATCTGCCGGAAGAGAACTCTGATTTGCCGGGCAAGCTCCCGGGCCGCGGCGATCCGGAGACCCTGCCCGGAATCCGGAAGGGGTTTCATCTCCAGAGTGAGATAGGCGCCGACGGGCTTGCCAAGCGTCTTTGCTCCGCCGTTATTTAACACGCGGACCTGTGACCATTTGAGGTCAGAGGATTCTCCGCGCCATTCCCGCAGGGAAACGCCGGATATTTCACCGGAGATCTGTTCCTGCTCTTCCACTGCAAGGTCGGTACGCACTTCAAAGCTGGCCATTGCGTTTGCTCCTTTTCTGGTAAGTCTTATGATAGCTTCTCCGCTTTTGGATAAATCATGCGGATCGGAGTCCGTCCCAGCCTGTTTTTCTGTCTGGAAACAGTTGCCACAGAGAAATTTCTGTGATATGATATGTATTTGCAGATTCCAGGCGGCGGACGCCAGAGACAGGGCCGGCGAGGATGCGCCGCGTGAACGGATATGAGAAAGATGAGGATTCCAGGATGCTGCAGTTTCTGATTGTGTGCCCGTTAACATTTCTGGCGGGAGTCGTAGATTCGATTGCGGGAGGCGGCGGACTGATCTCCCTGCCGGCGTTTCTGATTGCCGGAGTTCCTGTCCATTTTGCGGTGGGGACGAACAAGCTGTCTTCCTCCATGGGAACGGTGATTTCGACGGCACGATACGTCAGGCATGGTTATATCCGCGGGCGGGAGGCGATCCGGATCGCGGTATTTGCGGTGCTGGCCGCGCTGATCGGATCGACGGTCGGTTCCACCCTGTCTTTGATGGTCAGCGAACAGCTGCTGAAAAATATGATGATTGTTATTCTGCCGGTGGTTGCCTACTATGTTCTGCGTAACAAAAATCTGGATGAGGCATCCGGCAGAGAGCCGCTTTCCACCCCCCTTACCCTGGCGGTTACGGTGCTGGCCGCGTTTGTGATCGGCTGCTATGACGGGTTTTACGGCCCGGGGACGGGAACCTTCCTGATCCTGGCGCTGACGGGAGCGGCGAGGCTGGATCTTAAGCGGGCGGAAGGACTGACGAAGGTGATCAATCTGACTTCTAACGTGACGGCGCTGGTGAATTTTATGATCAACGGCAAGGTGGATTACCGGCTGGGCCTTTGTGCCGGCTGCTTCTGTATTGTCGGCCATTATCTGGGAGCCGGACTGGTCGTACATAACGGGCAGAGGATTGTCCGCCCGATGCTCCTGGTCGTGCTTGCCATCCTGTTTGTGAAGATTTTGTCCGGCATGTGAGCCGCGCGGATGAGAGGCAGCCGTTATGAGACAGAAAGGGAAAAACGATGAAATGGACAAAGTTTACGTTGACGACGACGACGGCTGCGGTGGACCTGATCAGCAGTATGCTCGATAAGATCGGTATCGAGGGAATTGAGATTGAGGATCATGTTCCCCTGACAGACGCGGACACGAAGGGAATGTTTATTGACATTCTTCCGGAGCTGCCGCCGGATGACGGTACTGCGCTGGTGAGCTTTTATCTGGAGGATTTGAGCGACCTGGAGCGGATTCTGCGGGACATTGAGGAAGGGCTTGATGAGTTAAGCGAATTTGTGGACGTGGGCGAGCGGACGATCACGACCTCGGAGACAGAGGACATCGACTGGATCAATAACTGGAAGCAGTATTTCAAGCCGTTCACCGTGGATGATATTCTGATCAAGCCGACGTGGGAACCGGTTCCGCCGGAGCATGAGGGCAAGCTTCTGATTGAGATTGATCCGGGGACGGCCTTTGGCACAGGAAAGCATGAGACGACGCAGCTATGCATTCGTCAGCTGAAGGAGTACGTGAAAGCGGACTCAGCAGTCCTCGATGTGGGAACCGGAAGCGGAATTCTCGGCATCGCGGCGCTTACGCTTGGCGCAAAGCGGGTGTTCGGCACCGATCTGGATGAGAATGCGATCCAGGCAGTCAGAGAGAATCTGGCGGCGAACCATATTCCGGCAGAGCGCTTTTTGGCGGTACAGGGCAATATCATTGACGATCGCACGGTTCAGGAGGCGGCGGGCTATGAATGCTATGACATTGCCGTGGCGAACATTCTTGCCCCGGTGATTATTCTTCTTCTCGGTGAGATTGCGCAGCATATCAGGCATGGCGGGATTTTCATCATGTCCGGTATTATCAATACGAAGGAAGCAGATGTGCGAAGCGCCATCGAGGCGAATGAGGCGTTTGAGATGATAGAGACGACATACCAGGGTGAGTGGGTATCCATGACGGCCCGGAGAAGATAAGGAGAGCGGCGGATGTATCATTTCTTTGTAGAGCCGGAATGGATCCGGGATGGATATGCGGTTATTACGGGGGAAGATGTGAATCATATCCGCAATGTGCTGCGGATGCATCCGGGAGAGCAGATCGGTGTGCGCGACGGCATTTCTCGCAGTTATCTCTGTGCGCTGGAGAAAATCGGAGAGGATGAGGTGTGGGCGCGGATTCTGGAGGATGAGACGGATTCGAGCGAGCTTCCGGCCAGGCTGTATTTGTTTCAGGCGCTGCCAAAGGGAGATAAGATGGATTTTATCATCCAGAAGGCGGTTGAGCTCGGCGTCTTTCAGATCATTCCGATGGCGACCAGGCGCTGCGTGGTGAAGCTGGAGGGGAAGAAGGCGGAGAATAAGGTGCAGAGGTGGAATGCCATTGCCCGGAGCGCGGCGAAGCAGTCGGGGCGGATGGTCATCCCGGAGGTGACGGGGATTCTGACGATGGCTGAGGCGATCGCGCTTGCCGGGACGATGGACGTGCGTCTGATCCCATATGAGCTGGCGACAGGGATGGAGGAGAGCCGGAGCGCATTCGATGCGGTTTCTCCCGGAACGTCGGCGGCGATCTTTATCGGACCCGAAGGGGGCTTTGACGCGGGAGAGATTGATGCCGCCGTGAAGGCCGGGATCCGTCCGGTGACGCTGGGGCGTCGGATTCTGCGGACAGAGACGGCGGGGATGGCGGCGTTATCTATTCTGATGTTCCGGCTGGAGGCGTGAGATGGAAGCATATTTTGATAATTCGGCGACGACGAGAGTGTTCGACAGCGTAAAGGAAATCGTTCTCCGGACCATGACGCAGGACTATGGCAACCCGTCCTCCAAGCACCGGAAGGGGATGGAGGCGGAGCAGTACATCCGCGAGGCCCGCGAGAGAATTGCGAAGACGCTGAGGGCGCAGGAGCGGGAGATTGTCTTTACCTCCGGCGGCTCCGAGTCCAACAACATGGCCCTGATCGGGACGGCGCTCGCCAATGAGCGGGCCGGGCGGCATATTATCAGCACGGCGATCGAGCATGCGTCGGTCTATCAGCCTCTGGAATTTCTGGAGCGCGCCGGGTTTGAGGTGACATTTCTTCCGGTGGATCGTGACGGGCATATCAGCCTGGAGGATCTGAGAGCGGCGCTCCGTCCGGATACCATTCTGGTATCGACGATGTACGTGAACAATGAAATCGGGGCGGTGGAGCCGGTGGAGGATATCGCGCGGCTCATCCATGAAACGCATCCGAAGACGGTTTACCATGTGGACGCCATTCAGGCTTATGGGAAATTTGTCATCCGACCGGAGAAGCAGGGCATTGACCTGTTATCGGTGAGCGGACACAAGATTCACGGGCCAAAGGGAACGGGGTTTCTGTACATCCGGAAGGGCGTGAAGGTAAAGCCCCTGATCTACGGCGGCGGCCAGCAGTGGGATCTGCGCGCGGGGACGGAAAATGTTCCGGGCGTGGCGGGACTTGGCGTGGCGGCGATGGAGATGTATACCAATCACGCGGAGAAGGTACGGCAGCTGACCGAGCTCAAGGATGAGCTGACAGACCGCTTATGCGAGCTGGATGACGTCGTCGTGAACAGCAGGAAGGGCGGGGAAAGCGCGCCGCAGATCGTCAGCGCGAGCTTTGGCGGAGTGCGCGCGGAGGTGCTGTTGCACGCCCTTGAGGAAAGAGGCATCTATGTCTCATCCGGGTCGGCCTGCTCGTCAAATCATCCCGGCGTCAGCGGGACGTTGAAGGGAATCGGCGTGGCGCAGAAATATCTTGACGCGACGCTCCGCTTCAGCTTCGGCATGTTTAACACAAAGGAAGAGATTGCCTATTGTGTGGATGTGCTAAAGGAGCTGCTGCCGTTGCTGCGCCGTTATCGCCGCGGATGAGCAAAGGATCAGATTCTTCCTGGAAACAGGGCAGGGCGCGGCGGGAAAGCGTCGCGCAGGTTGGAGGGAAACATGAAATATCAGTCTTTTTTGATTAAATATGCGGAGATCGGTACGAAAGGGAAGAATCGCTATCTGTTTGAGGATGCGTTGATCCGGCAGATCAAGATTGCCTTAAAGCGCGTGGAGGGAACCTTTCTCGCCTCAAAAGAATCCGGACGTATTTATGTGCAGACGACGGGCGATTACGATTATGACGAGGTGATCGAAGCGCTGAAGAAGGTGTTTGGCATTGCCTGGATCTGTCCGGTGGTGCAGTCGGAGCAGAAGGGTTTTGAGAGCGTGCGCCGCGCGGTGTTGGACTATGTGGGGGAGGTCTATCCAAACCGGCCTTTCACCTTCAAGGTGGACAGCCGCAGGGCGGATAAAACCTATCCGATTCATTCCGAGGACATCAACCGGGAGCTTGGCGCGGCGATTCTGGCCGCTTATCCGCAGACGTCGGTGGACGTTCACAATCCGGATGTGCGGATTCATGTGGAGATCCGGAAGGTGGTCAATATCTTTTCGCTGATGATTCCGGGGCCGGGCGGCATGCCGGTGGGAACCAACGGCAAGGCCATGCTGCTTTTATCCGGCGGCATCGACAGCCCGGTGGCGGGCTATATGATTGCCAGGCGCGGGGTGAAGATTGACGCCATATATTTTCATGCGCCGCCCTACACGAGCGACCGGGCGAAGCAGAAGGTGATCGATCTGGCGCGGATTGTCGCGCGATATTCGGGGCCGATTCCGCTGCATGTGGTGAATTTTACCGATATCCAGCTGTATATTTATGAAAAATGCCCGCATGAGGAGCTGACGATTATCATGCGGCGCTATATGATGAGAATCGCGGAGACCATCGCCACGGCAAATGACGCCAGGGCGTTGATCACCGGCGAGAGCATCGGGCAGGTCGCTTCGCAGACCGTTCCGTCCCTGGCGGCGACCAACGAGGTCTGTACGTTGCCGGTTTTCCGCCCTCTGATTGCGTTTGACAAGCAGGAGATTGTAAACATTGCGGAGCGGATTGAAACCTTTGAGACGTCCATTCTTCCTTATGAGGATTGCTGTACGATTTTTGTGGCGAAGCATCCGGTGATCAAGCCGAATATAAATTGTATCCGAAAATCAGAGGGAAACCTGCGGGAAAATATTGACGAGCTGGTAAAGACCGCGATTGATACGGAAGAAGTGATCTGGTGCGAGGCGAAATGACACGGATATATGAAAACTCCCGCTGCGACGGCAGCGGGAGCGATGGCTGGCTGTTATTTAATGATGTATGGAGAAAGGGTATCCAGAATCTCCTCGATACCGGTTTCCGCGTGGATGTTTAAGTCAATCGGCCGGGACAGGTCCAGGCTGAAAATTCCCATGATGGACTTGGCGTCGATCACGTATCTGCCGGATACCAGGTCGAAATCCACATCAAATTTAGTCAGGTCGTTCACGAAGGATTTCACTTTATCAATTGAATTCAAAGAGATGCGTACGGTTTTCATATATAAACCTCCTTATAATCTGCCACATCCGTTCATCCGTGGCATGTTGGCATGCAGCTTTGCTACCATACATCCATACTAACCAGATGCGGCGGAATTGTCAATAGAAAGATGAAAAAATAAACGATAACAGGACGGGGAATTTGCATGGCGAGAAAAGCGGCGCTGCACAATTTGGGATGTAAAGTCAATGCCTATGAGACAGAGGCGATGCAGCAGCTTCTGGAGGCGGCGGGATATGAAATTGTTCCGTTTCAGGACAGGGCAGATGTGTATATTGTCAACACCTGTTCCGTGACAAATGTGGCGGACAAAAAATCCCGGCAGATGCTCCAC
>JAJQCO010000022.1:0-6538 GCA_021202655.1 Clostridiales bacterium
TACTGACTGTAAGGGGATATTAATCATAAATATATTGTAGTAGGAGATTATTATGTCGAACAAATATACCAATATCAAAGATATTGCTTACCTTAAATATCAGTTAGATTGGATAGTATCGCATGGATTTTTTATTTCCGATTTAAGCGAATTAGCATTTGAATGGGCGCATTCCATGGATTCTAACAATATTAGCTTTGAAGAATATCTGGAAGAACACGGCTTCGGCGGGGAACTCTGGGCATGCAGGGAAGAGTTCCTGGAGACCGAATACCGGGACCTTGCCTACATGCAGCGTTTGCTCACACCCGGGGAATACGAAGAATATAAGAAGGAAGGAATCCACATATATGTAACATTTGAAGGCGGATTCAAATTGGATACTTTGTTTTTGGGCACCATTGATGAGCTTGCGCACAAACTTCCGTCCATGACCACACGATCTTTTGATCTGATAGATCGGGGAGCAAACCTGGAGCAGGAAGAAAAAGCAGTTGCCATCCATTTTCCGAAAGAAGATGCCGGAGTGATGTACAGTCATTTTGGCTGTACGTGGAAATATGATCGGATTTATATGGCGGATGAAAAGGATAAAGCTCAGTTTGAACTTATTCATCCAGTCAGGTTTACAGCCCATGTTATTCAGGCGCCGGAAGGATATCAGGGGACACGGAACATGGATGCGGCATGGAGGATTGAATAGTGATACACAGGAGGAACGCAATGAGAAAAGCAGTATTGGTCATACCAAGGATGCCGAAAAACTGTGGAGAGTGCGATCTGGTTCGCATGATGAACGGACGATTGCATTGCGGAGTTCCAGGATTTGAAGAAATTGTAGAGCCGTATAAGACCTGCCGATCCAAATCATGCCCGCTGAAACCAGCACCGAAAAAGATGCGTCTGGATCCAACGGATCCGAATGACGGATATAAGGGATATGTGCTTGGGCACAACGAATGTCTGTACGAGCTTGGGCTGAGGGATTAAGGATTTGAGACAAAATTGTTCATAAAAATGGGCTATGTGGGAAACCACATGGCTCTTTTCTTTGTGCCTAAATCTGTTCTTTAGAAATAATTTTCCAATTTTTCTAAACCTCAAAATTTCTGTTCTGGAATTTTCTTTTAAAAACGCGATTTTCCATAATTATGGTGAAGGGCAGAACATCTGCCGGAAAGGAAAACTTATATGACTATTTGGGCAATTGTTGTGTGTGTTGCAACTGTTGTGTTCGGCTATTATTTATATATGCAGTTTACCAACGGGGTAAGTCAACGGGCAACAAGATTTTCAATCGGACTCACAATATTTCTGATCTGTGCTGCCATTATCGGAGGCATATACTGGTGGTCTCTGAATACAGAAAGTGGAAAACGTGCGTATAAGGATCAACAGAGTAATATGTCAGGCGGAATCAGCCGGCTTGTGCGCGTGTATGACATGGAAGGCGATCTGATCGAAGAATATGCTGGGACATTCGACGTAGAAACAGATGAGCATTATGTTCTGTTTGACGACGAAAAAGGGAAACGCCATATGATCTATTATACGACCGGCACAATTATCATTGATGAGGTCGAGGAAGAAGAACTGCCAGTTGCAATATCGGAGGGCGATCAACATTAAAAAATACAGAGGCAGCGGGGGGTATTCTGTTGTCTAACTTACCGGAAAGAAAAATCAACTATGCAAAAAAAGAAAGGTAGATTGAATATGATCATTGTCGCATTGTATGTACTTATTCTTGGTATTGTGATGATCGCAGGAGGCGCTCCATCTTATGGTACGTCGATCAGGACCAAGGTTGTTTGCTTTTTTATGTCATTTGTTGGAGTATTACTGGCAGGATGGGCGTCTACATACCTGGCATCTTATATTATGTACTAAAAACATGTCACTAACCACTGGGCAAAGCTCCTGACGCAAGTCAGGAGTAGTTGACCTTCTGGCGGCAAAGCCCCGATACTTTAGTTTAGGGATAGGGTGTTATTATTTATGCAACCTACCATAATCATTCCAAATTATTCATGTGCATTTCAACAAATCAAGAAGGAGGAATTTAAAAGATGTTAATCACAAAGGAGAGAGCAGCCGAGATTGCTTCTGATTTCATGCGAAGCTGCAATCCGGATCATTGGGATGGTAAAGGCGTCATCCCAAAAAACTTTGTCGGATATGGTAAGCACGTGTACAAGCTGGATGATACCGGCGATGTGCTGCAGATTTGGTTTAAGCCGGATCCAGTCAGTAAAACCTGGTATTACCGATGTTCGCTTTGTATGGGCGATAATATGGGCTTATCCATGGTGTCCAGCGGAGGCACGGAAATTCATGATGCGGATCGGATTGCAGATACGATTCTGGCCTTGTTTCAGGTAGATCGAAATTAAGGAGGACGTATATGGGCTATGTAATTCACGGGGCATCAGATTTTGGATATGCCTTGACAGCAGCGGTACGGATGTGGCGGAGAGCGCCGGAATACCCGGCGCTTGCTGCACTTGACACAGCGTTTGCAACGCTGATGCCGTATATCGACAATACAACAATTCTTTGTGCAGTACGCGATATGCAGCCGGATTCTGTTGAAACAAGATACAGGGATCAGGAGGATAAGGAAGAGCCGAAGAAATTTGTACGTCTCCGGGATATGCTGATAGCAGAGTATGTCGGACGGAATCTGGCAGGTGTCGGCGAATCCTGCATGATGGATCAGATGCTGGTTGGGCTTGCCCGTGAGATGCGATGTATCAGCTACTACGACAGTAATCACGGATGTTTCAAAACTTCGGAAGAGTTTCTTGCCTGGACAGACAAAACGTGTAAACCACATAAATGGGAGCTCCCGCTTACCGATGATATTCCGATTGAGGAGGATATTTTACCATATTTTAACAGGATCTGTCTGGATATGGTACGGTACTCTGTCGGACGCCGTACCTGCATGCCTGAAAAGACTGCAAGATTTGTTGCAGATAACATCGATTTGATTGATACGGAGACAGCAAAAGCAATGCTGGACGCGATCACGGAAGATACAGACCCGGACTGGGACTACGCGAAGAAAATGTTGAACGAAAAATTATTACAGAAAGAGAGAAAAATACGATGAACGAAAGATTACAGGAACTTAATAAATTACTGAATGAGGCCGCAGCAGCTTATCATGGCACCGGCCAGGAAATCATGTCTGATCATGAGTATGACCGGCTTTACGAGGAACTGGTCGCTCTGGAACGGGAGACAGGTATTATTCTGGAAGACAGCCCGACAAAAAGAGTTGGCGCAAAGCCTGCCGGACGGCTGGAAAAGACGACGCACGAACAGCCGGCACTTTCTTTGGATAAGACCAAAGATGTAGCAAAGCTTGCAGACTGGCTGGGAGAGCAGGAAGGAGTCCTTTCCTGGAAGATGGATGGGCTGACCGTGGTTCTTACCTATGAGGGAGGCAGACTGGTCAAAGCAGCTACCAGAGGCGACGGGATGATCGGTGAAATTATTACTGGAAATGCAAAATATTTCCATGGGATTCCGAAGATGATTCCGTTCAGCGGGAAGCTGATCCTTCGCGGAGAGGCGGTCATTTCCTATCAGGAATTCGAACGGATCAACCATTCGCTTCCGGAAGGAGAGGAGCCGTATAAAAATCCAAGAAACCTGGCTTCAGGGACAGTGCGCCTGCTCCAGTGGATTCCTGATCGTAAGGTTGATTTCCACGCGTTCACGCTTGTGCTGATGGAAGGCGGGGCAGTCCGTATGCCGGATCGGTTTGAGGATCAGATGCAGCTTCTGGCTGATTTTGGATTTGGAGGCGTGGAATATCAGCCGGTTACGTCTCAGAGTATCGAAGATGCGGTCAAGGCGTTTGAGCAGAGGATTCCTGACCTGGAGTTTCCGACAGATGGCCTGGTTCTGACCCTTAACGATACAGCCTATGGGCGAAGTCTTGGCACAACCGGGAAATACCCGCGGGATTCCATCGCGTTCAAATGGCGCGATGATGAATTTGAGACGATTCTGCGCGACGTGGAATGGTCTCCATCAGCTACGGGGCTCATCAACCCGGTTGCTGTTTACGATCCGGTAGAAGTGGAGGGGACAACGATCTCCAGGGCTTCTGTACACAACCTTTCCATCATGGAAGGGCTGCGGCTGGGATATGGCGACACAATCACCGTATACAAAGCCAACAAAATAATTCCCCAGGTTGCAGAAAATCTGACCGGGACTGGTAATATTAAGATCCCGGAAGCTTGTCCGGCCTGCGGGAAACCGACAGAAATCCGTGTCAGCCTGAAATCTGGCAGGGAAACGAAAACCCTGTACTGTACCAATCCGGAATGCCCGGTAAAACATCTGGGGATGTTCTCCCGGTTTGTCTGCCGGGATGCCATGAATATCGTGGGATTATCTGATGAAACATTAAAAAAGCTGATCGACCACGGGTTCCTGCACCGACTGGCTGATATCTACCACCTGGAAGAACATTCCAGTGAAATCGCAGCATTGGACGGGTTCGGGGAACTGTCCGTAAAGAATCTTCTGGATGCGATTGAGGCTTCCAGGGATGTGGAGCCTTGGCGTTTCCTTTATGCCATGAATATCCCCAATGTCGGGCGCGATGCGTCGAAGAAGATTATCCGCTACTGTGGCGGCACGATCAGCGGTTTTGTTGAGAAGCTGCGATACGGGGAAGATTTGACGCGGGCTGACACGATCGGAGAGGTAATCAGCCAGTCCGTGTATGACTGGAAACAGGATCATGCAAGACAGGAAGATTTTGCAGACCTCATCGACCGGATGCGGTTTAAAGAAAGTGCGGATACCGGTTCTGAAATGTTAACCGGGAAAACTGTAGTCATTACAGGCAGCCTGGTGACGTTTAAGAACCGTGAAGCGTTCATCCAGTTTGTAGAGCAGAACGGCGGCAAGGTGTCCGGATCGGTTTCGAAGAAAACGGATTACCTGGTAAACAACGATGCACTCAGCAATTCTACCAAGAACCGCAAGGCAAAGGAACTGGAAATTCCGATTCTGACAGAAGAGGAATTCCGGAATCTGGTGCTTGGGAACTGACAAGCAGGAAAGGGAAAAAGAGATGATTATTGCAGGAGCAATCTGCGACCAATGCGGAAAACTGATATACTGGAACCATGCATCAAAACAGCATATCGTCAAATGGGCGCGTGAGAAAGGCTATTCCATTGGAAAACAGTGTTTCTGCCCAGATTGCAGGAAACAGAAAAGGAAAGAGAGTAATTGATTTCAGGCCGGTCATTGACCGGCCTTTTCGTATATGACAATAAATGAGCAAAGAGGGTTTAAAAATAGCGGATTTGTGGTATAATAACTGTATAAAAACAGCGAATTTGAAAATGTGGGCGGATTTGAAAACAACGATTCTGGAAGAGGCAGGTTTTGCAATATGAGTGAGCGTATATTCCGAAGAAAAATATATAAAAAACTAAAGGAATGGAAGGATGAATCCGGGGGAAGGACAGCCCTGCTCATCGAGGGTGCCCGGCGTGTGGGAAAATCTACGATTGCAGAATGTTTTGCAAAAGAGAAATATGACAGTTATATCTTGATCGATTTTTCGACGGCTTCGAGGGCAGTGAGAGGACTTTTCGACGATATTTCGGATCTGGATTATATTTTTTTACAGCTTCAGCTGCAATACCGTGTGGATTTGCATGAACGAAAATCACTGATTATTTTTGACGAGGTGCAACTGTGTCCGAAGGCCAGACAGGCTATAAAAGCGCTGGTCAAGGATCACCGTTATGACTATATGGAGACGGGCTCGCTCATATCCATCAAGCGGAATGTGACAGATATCCTGATTCCGAGCGAGGAACGCCGGATCAGCATGTATCCGATGGATTATGAGGAGTTTCTCTGGGCGCAGGAAGATCATACCACCGTCCCTCTCATAAAGAAGGTGTTCGAATCAGGAAAATCACTGGGAGATGAGATGAATCGGAAGCTCATGCGCAGCTTTCGTCTATATATGCTCATCGGAGGGATGCCTCAGGCAGTTGCGGAATATCTGGAGACGAATAATTTCAGAAAGGTGGACATGGTAAAGCGGGATATCCTGAAATTGTATCAGGATGATTTCATGAAAATAGATCCTGCGGGAAGAATCTCGCTTCTGTTTCAATCCATTCCGGCGCAGCTAAATACGAATGCTTCCCGCTACCAGGTGTCAGCCGTGTTGGAAAACGAAAGGGCAGAGCGTATTCTGGAGCTGATTTCTCAGATGCGGGAATCCAGGACGGTTCTTGTAGCATACCACGCAAATGATCCGAACGCAGGCCTGGCCGGGAATAAGGACCTGAGGCGTTTTAAACTGTTTTTGGCAGATACGGGATTATTCACAACGCTTATGTTTCAGGACAGGGATTTTACGGAAAATGTCATTTATGATAAATTATTGAGTGACAAGCTGGGCGTCAATCTGGGTTATCTGTACGAAAATATAGCGGCGCAGACATTGACGGCCAGTGGAAACGAACTTTTTTACTACACATTT
>JAJQCO010000022.1:6548-6771 GCA_021202655.1 Clostridiales bacterium
TTTCCCAATGAGACGACACATCGAAATTATGAAATTGATTTTATATTGACCAGAAAAAATAAAATATGTCCGATTGAAGTGAAATCCTCTGGTTACAGAACGCATGCTTCGCTGGATGTTTTTTCGGAAAAATATTCTGAAAGAATTCTGCAAAAATATCTTGTTTACAGAATGGATTTCAGGATGGACAGAGACATTTTCTGCATTCCCATTTTTATGCTGC
>JAJQCO010000081.1:0-772 GCA_021202655.1 Clostridiales bacterium
AGCCCGCACCGCTCGTAAAACACTTTTTCCAGAATACGCTTCAGCTCGCCTGCCTTTTCCCGGTTGATTGCGGTATCCTCCACCGTCATATGAAGAAGATCCTCGCGCGGAAAGCTGCACGTCGACTTCCGGAAGATGGAATACTCGACAATGCTGTAATTTTTCAGCTCCAGCAGCAGGCTGTCCCGATAGACGGCAAGCAGCTTCTCCGGCGTGTACTGCCCGGAAAGGCGGTATTTCTCAAAAATCTGCACGCGGATCTGTCGACCGACAAACAGCTGGTCCCGTATTCCGCGCTCCAGATCATAGATATTTTTTTTGTGAATAAGGCGGGGACTGAACAGATACACACGAATCAGGCTCCTGTCCCGCGTCATGGAAACCCGCTCCACGCTCGCCAGTGACAGAAGCTCCTTCATCTGGTCTGTCATATGTAGCCCGGGAAACACCTCCAGAAATCCCTTCATCCGATCTCCTCTTCCCTCTGTCTGGCCGCCCGCGAAAGCTCCAGCTCTCGCTTAAGAGCCGCAAGCAGCTCATTCTCCGGCAGCTTTTCTATAATCTCGCCCTTCTTAAACAGCAGCCCCTCGCCGATGCCTCCGGCGATGCCGAAATCTGCCTCCCGCGCCTCGCCTGGCCCGTTCACCACGCATCCCATAACCGCAACCTTCAAATCCAGGTCGTCATACTCTGTGACCAGATTTTCCACCTGATTTGCCAGCCCGATGAGATCGATCTGCGTCCTGCCGCAGGTCGGACAGGATACCACACG
>JAJQCO010000081.1:782-6691 GCA_021202655.1 Clostridiales bacterium
CCCCTGCGCAGTCCCAGCGTCTGTAAAATCAGCTTCGCGGATTTGATCTCTTCGATCGGCGCGCCGGTCAGAGAGACGCGAATCGTATCGCCGATTCCCTGATGCAGAATCAGGCCGAGCCCCAGCGCCGATTTGATATTGCCCGAGGTAAGCGTCCCGGCCTCCGTAATCCCGACGTGGAGCGGATAATGCGTCCTCCGGCTGATCAGCTCATGCGCCTTCACACACATCATGACGTCTGAGGATTTGATGCTGATGACCAGGTTGTCATATCCCATCCGCTCGATCATGGAAACCTTCTCCAGCGCGCTCTCGACAATCCCTTCCGCCGTGACTCCGCCGTATTTTTCGATCAGATTTTTTTCCAGAGATCCACTGTTTACCCCGACCCGGATCGGCACATGGTATTCCTTCGCCTTGTCGACCACCGCCTGCACCCGCTCCGGCGCGCCGATATTGCCGGGATTGATCCGGATCTTATCTGCGCCGCACTCCATGGCCGCGATCGCAAGCCGATAGTCAAAATGGATATCGGCAACCAGTGGAATGTGAATGCGCCGTTTGATCTCACGGATCGCTGCCGCCGCCTCCATCGTCGGCGTCGCGACGCGGATGATCTCACAGCCCGCCGCCTCCAGCTCCAGAATCTGAGATACGGTCGCCTCCACATCCTCTGTCTTCGTATTGCACATCGACTGAATCAGGATCGGATGTCCGCCTCCGATCACCCGGTTTCCGATCTGAACTTCCTTCGTCTTCATCTCATCTACTCCCATCGCAGCCGATCCGCCTTTTTTAAAGGATCCTGCTGATATCATTAAACAAAATCAACACCATAAGCGCCATCAGAAGCATCATTCCGGCCAGATGAACTCTGCCCTCCATCTCAGGATTGACCGGCTTTCCGCGGATCAGCTCGACGAACAGAAAGAGGAGACGTCCCCCGTCCAAAGCCGGAATCGGCAGAAGATTCATGATTCCCAGGCTGGAGGAAAGAAGGAGAATCCAGTTTGAGAGAATCAGAAGCACGGCGCCGACGCCGGCCTCGCTTCCCTCCTCGACGGTCTCGCCGACCATCGTCACGATTCCGACCGGTCCGGCCACCGCCTCATTCGCCCGCACCGTCCCTCTGGCCAGCATACCGATGCTGTCAATCGTCGACTGAATACAATACCGGATCTCGTACAGGCTATAATAGAGAATGTCGCCGATGCCGTCCACCTTCTCATAACCGGCAAACTGCACCCCGATCAGATACGAGCCATACTCCTCGCTGTATTTCGGCGTCAGCGTCACCGTCCGGTTTTCCGCCGCCCCTCCGTTTTCCCAGCTTCCTCCCACCGGTCGCTGGTATCGGATCACCATCTCATCGCCCGGATGCGAATAGGTATACAGAAGGACATCCCGGTATCCCTCGATCCGGCGGCTGTTGATTCCCGTGATCTTATCCCCTGCCTGAAGACCCGCCTGAAGCGCCGCAGAATCCTCGGTCACCGCGTAAATCACAGCGAAATCATGTCCGGAGTGTGCCACAAGCACCATGGCAAAGAGAAAGGCCAGGATAAAATTGAATACCGGTCCCGCAGCGATCACCAGAATCCGCGCCAGCACCGGCTTATTGTGGAAGGCCCGCGGATCGTCCTGGCTCGAATCCTCGCCCATCATCATGCAGGAGCCGCCAAACGGAAAAAGCTTCCACGAATAGCACGTATCCTCCGACGGGGGCGTAAGCCCATCCTTTTCGGCTCTCGCGAACAGCTTCAGGCGATAGCTCCCGCCTTCCTTCACCAGAGTCGCAAGCCGCGGCCCCATCCCCACGGAAAATTCCAGCACCGCGATTCCGTTCCCCTTCGCCAGAATAAAATGTCCAAACTCATGCACCAGCACGATAAACCCAAACAGCAGAACTGCTGCCAGAATACTCAGCAACTTCACACCCACTTTCCTGTCAACCATTGTTGCGCATATATCTATTCGTCAGAATGCCGAACGAATATATTCCTCTGTCTCCCGCTCCGCCGCCAGAATCTGTTCCACATCCGGATGTTCTGTTACCGTGTGGTGCGACATGGCCGCCTCGATCATCTCAACGATCGTCAGATACGGGATTTCCTTTTTCAGGAACTTCGCAACCGCATATTCGTTCGCCGCATTGAAGACCGTCGGCATCGTCCCGCCGCGCCGTCCCGCCTCCAGCGCGAGCCCAAGGCCGCGGAAGGTTTCCGGATCCGGCTTTTCAAAGGTGATCGACCCCAGCGCCGCAAAATCAAGCCGCGCCCCGGGCAGGTCGCGCCGGTTTGGATAGCAGAGCGCATACTGGATCGGCAGCTTCATATCCGGCGTCCCCAGCTGCGCCATCACCGCGCCGTCTGCAAATTCCACCATGGAATGAATCACCGACTGCGGCTGAATCACGACCTCGACCTGGTCGATCGTCACATCAAACAGCCAGTGTGCTTCCATCACTTCCAGTCCCTTGTTCACCATGGTCGAGGAGTCGATCGTGATCTTGCGGCCCATCGACCAGTTGGGATGCTTTAACGCGTCCTCCGGGCGAACCGCGGCAAGCTGCGCTCTGCTCCACCCGCGGAACGGACCGCCGGATGCGGTCAGAAGAATTTTGTGGATGGGATTTCCCTCATTTCCCTGCAGACACTGGAAGATGGCGCTGTGCTCACTGTCCACCGGCAGGATACGCACCTTTTTTTCCCTTGATAACGGCATGATCAGATGACCGGCCGTCACCAGCGTCTCCTTGTTCGCGAGGGCGATATCCTTGCCCGCCTCCATCGCCGCGATGGTCGGACGAATGCCGATCATTCCCACAATCGCCGTCACCAGAATCTCTGACTGCGGTTCTGTGGCTGCCTCCAGAAGTCCCTCCATCCCGGATACAACCTTCACATCCAGGTCGTGGACCGCCACCCGCAGCTCGGCCGCCTTCTCCGGATCCCAGACACAGGCAAGAGACGGATGAAAGCGGCGGATCTGGTTTTCTAAAAGAGCGATATTGCTTCCCGCCGCCAGAGCCGTCACCTGCATATCGCTGTTGTTTTCTACAACCTCCAGGGTCTGCGTTCCAATGGAACCGGTCGACCCGAGTATGGCAATTTTCTTCATTTGTGTTTACTCCTATTTCAGGAAAATAACTGCGAAATAAATCGCCGGGGCCGTAAACAGCATGCTGTCGAAGCGATCCAGGATTCCTCCGTGGCCCGGGATCAGATTTCCGTAATCCTTGATGTCATGGTTGCGCTTGATCGCCGACGCCGCAAGGTCTCCAATCTGAGAGATCACTGCCGCCACCGCGCAGGCGATCGCGCAGGTATAGCGGGGATTCTCAATCTCTGTCATCCGCCCGCCAAAAACGGAGGCATAGAGACAGGCCAGAAGCGCCGCTGCCACAATGCCGCCGATCGCTCCCTCGATCGTCTTTTTTGGACTTAAGGCAGGCGTCATCCTGTGCCGGCCGATCAGCTTCCCCACGCAGTAAGCGCCCGTATCGCAGCCCCACGAGCTGATAAAAATCAGCCACACAAGGTACACGCCGTCTGACATCTCCCTCACCTGATACAGATAGGAAAGCATCACCGCCACATAAAACACGCCGAAAAAGGCTCCGGTCACTTCCTCTGTCTTGTACTTCGGAAAGGTGAGCACATAGACGCCCATCATGGCCATCAGCGCCACAATCGACATGAAGGTCACATGCTGCTGACAGTCATACCACACCAGGCCATAATAGACAACTGCCGTCAGATAACCGATGATCCCCATCGGATTTTTCTCGATCTTCAGCACACGATAGAGCTCAAACATCCCCATCAGAGAGACGATCGCCATCACGCCATAGAGGAGAAGACCGCCCTTCTCTACTGTTATGATAGCAAGAATCACAAGAATAATACCACTCGCCAGTCGTTTTGTAAACATTGGCCGGACCTCCCCGCCTTTCCATCATTTCCAGAAAATACTCTTTCACTGCGCCTTCACTCCGCCATAGCGGCGATCGCGGGAATTGTACGCGCGAATGGCGCGCAGAAGCTCATCGCGATTAAAGTCTGGCCAATAACAGTCTGTAATATAAAACTCCGTATATGCAGTCTGCCAGATCAGGTAATTGGACAGGCGGTTCTCGCCGCTCGTGCGGATCAGCAGATCCGGATCGGGAATCCCGGCTGTGTCAAGGGCGCCGGAAATCGTCTCCTCCGTGATCGAAGCAGGGTCGAGCCTTCCTGCCGCGCAATCGGCAGTCAGACGGCGCACCGCGCGGGTGATCTCATCGCGTCCGCCATAATTAACCGCAATCACAAAGGTCAGGCCGGTGTTGTCCTTCGTCTCTGCTTCCAGACGGTTGATCCCGTCAATAATATCCTGGTCAAAACGGCTCCTCTCTCCGATCATCCTGACACGGACATTGTTCTGCGACGCGATCTTTAACAGACGCATCATGTAATAGCGGAAGAGCTGCATCAGCGCCCCCACCTCTTCTGCCGAACGCTTCCAGTTCTCGGTCGAGAATCCGTATACCGTCAGATAACGGATTCCCATCCGGGCCGCAATCTCCACCGTCTTTTCAACCGTGACGCAGCCCTCCTTGTGTCCCATCGTCCGCGGCAGACCGCGCTTCTTCGCCCAGCGCCCGTTTCCGTCCAGAATGATCGCCACATGTCCGGGGATCTGAAGCCCCTCAAGATCTGTTTCCATAATCTTCCTCCCTGATGTTACGATAAACATGATGAAAAACGGGATCAGGGATTCTGCTCCCTTCTCCCGCCTGTCTTTCTCCGTCCTGTATGCTGTGAAAATCCCGCCCGGAAGCCAGGCCGCCGGGCGCAGACGAAACCTTCTCGTCGTCTATACTGGCATGAGGACTGTTGTCGTCGCTTCAATCGCACGTTCGACCAACTCGCTAATATTATCAGTGCGGTTCTGCAGCGTCTCCTCGGCAAGCTTGCGGTCATCCTCAGACATCTCTCCCGACTTTTCCTGCTTCTTGAATGCTTCGTTTGCGTCGCGGCGGATGTTGCGCATGGCTACCTTCGTGCCGTCGCCCTTTTTCTTGACATCCTTTGCGAGCTGCTTTCTGCGCTCCTCCGTCAGCTCCGGGAAGACCAGACGAATCACGCTGCCGTCGTTCGTCGGGTTAATCCCCAGATCCGAGGTCTGGATCGCCTTTTCAATCTTCTTGAGCAGGGACTTCTCCCACGGCTGGATGACGATCATCCTCGCCTCCGGAACACTGACGTTGCCCACCTGCTGAAGCGGAGTCATCGTCCCGTAATAATCAACCTTGATCTTGTCCAGCACATGCGGGTTTGCGCGTCCCGCCCGGATGGAGCCGTACTCGTCCAGCAGCACATTTAACGACTTCTCCATCTTGTCTTCATAAACCTTCAGTTCCTCTGCCAGCATCTCAAATTCCCCTCCTGTTATTCCACGGTCACAATCGTACCGTTAATCTTTCCCTGCATCGCGTTCGCAATACTGTCCTTCTCATTCAGGTCAAAGACTGCCATCGGCATCCGGTGCTCCAGGCACATGATGGACGCCGTGAGATCCACGACCGCCAGCTTGCGGTCGATCACCTCCTGAATGCCGATCGTATCATATCGTTTCGCCGCCAGATTCACCGCCGGATGACTGTCATAGATCCCGTCGATGGAGTTCGCTCGCAAAATAGAGTCCGCATCCATCTCCACTGCCCGCAGCGTGATGCCGGTATCCGTCGAAAAATACGGATGGCCGGTTCCTCCCGCGAAGAAAATCACCTTCCCGTCCGCGAAATACTCATTCGCCAGATCCTTCGAGAACAGCTTCGTCATCGTCCCGCAGGCAAACGGCGTCAGAATCTCTGTCCTCATCCCGGCGCTGCGGAAAATCTCCGAAACATAAATGCAGTTCATCAC
>JAJQCO010000050.1 GCA_021202655.1 Clostridiales bacterium
GTAACGATGTATATAAATAATCAAAGATATAAAATATCATGATGATATGAGGGGCCAAAAGCTGATCAGTTTTTTATGAACGTACACTATTTAGTCAAGTAATGAGGAACGAAAGATGATTGCTTTAATATGTCTGCTTAAAGAATGCTTTACTAAAATCTACAATGTATTCAAAATGATTGTTGACAAAATATTTGCGAGATTTGAACGCAAAATAAAAGTTGCAATATTCCTGTTTATCGCAGTCGGCGTTTTTTGCGTCTGTAATTATATTGTGCAGCCGATATGGGACAAAGATAATGAATATAATTCTCTTCAAGGCTTTTATGAAGAGCCGGAAAATACGATTGAAACTATCTTCCTGGGAGCCAGTATAACAGCATATGGATTCATTCCTGCGGAATTATATGAGGATTATGGGATCTGTTCCTGTAATTTGGGAACTAGTAGACAACCTATGCTGGCATCGTATTATTGGTTAGAAGAAGCATACAGGTTGCATTCCGAAACATTAGATACGATTGTTTTGGATGTTTCTATGCTAAGGAAAGAATCGCCCGAAGCTAATTATCATCAGGCATTGGATCATATGAAGCTGTCCTCTGTGAAACTTCATGCAATAAAAAAATGGGCGGATGATTTTGATGAAGCACTTTCCTACTTGTTTCCGATTTTTTCATATCATGAACGTTGGAAATCTCTGACGGAAACGGATTTTGAAAAATCTGAGGAGGAAGCTAATATATCATCAAGGGGATATTGGTTTACTACGACTAGGACAATCGATAAGGTGAGTTCATACAGCGAAATTGCGTTACCATTATACATTCCGGATGAAGGCGCTGTAGAAACTGAATTTAACTCTGAGGCATTGTATTATTTAGAGAAAATGATAACCTTTTGCGAAGAAAAGTCCATAAAACTGGTGCTTACTAAAACCTTGCAAAATGGTTGGAACTTTTCTAATCACAACGGCGCGGAGGCGATAGCTGAAGAGTACGGCCTCGATTTTATTGATTTTAATTTTGAACCATACCTTTTGGAGGTAGGGTTTAATTATTCAACCGATTTTTATGACTCTAATACTCACATGAATTATTATGGCGCCACGAAATTCACCAACTGGTTTGGGAATTACCTGATCGAAGAGTGTGATAATTGTGATGTGCGAGGCGATGAACGGTACGCGTTCATGGAGGATGAACTTGCCGATTATCACAGAAATATTGCAAGTATTAAGCTGAATGAAATGACAGATCCGGTTGAATATATCTCTTATTTGATGGAACAGGATGATTATGTGATCTTTATTTCTGCCAAAGATGAAGCATCCAGTAAGCTTACACAAACGCAACGTGATATGTTTGCATCCATGGGACTTGAAAAGCTATCAACACTCGGCTATAGAGCCTCCTACCTGACGGTGATTGATGAGGGTGAAATCGTAGTAGAACTTACGAAAGAAGATCCCGGATCTAATGAGGAGGGCCAGGAAAGCAAATATAGAGGTAGTCTTGATAATGGTGTAGAATATGAAATAACAAGTGGCGGGCACTTTCTTGGAAATACTTCGTCTGTTTTGATTGACGGAAAGAATTATTCAAAGAATTCAAAAGGGTTAAACATGGTTGTTTATGATAAGAAGCTGGAAGAAGTTATAGATCATGTATGTTTTGACACTTGTTCCGCTTCTGAACGTGAGTCGCTTGATTATGGGAAACGCTTAGAAGATATGAAAGAAGCAGGGACTCCTTTAAGTGAACTTAGCGGGATTGATCGTCAGCTTTATCTGTATGACAGGGCCTGCAGACAGGAAAAGCTGTCCAAAACAACTCTTCAACAAACAGGCGATAGTGGTCTTATTTCTTATTTGGATGCGTTCTGGAAAGAAGATGGATGTGCAATATATATCTCGGCAAAAGAAGAAGCTGCAAATGCGTTGACGGATGATGTTCGGGATGCATTGAGAGAAATGGGACTTACAGAACTGGCGGATTTAGGCAGTGGAGACTCCTATATAGCGGTTGTAGAAAACGGTACGATCCTGGCAGAAGAAACCAGTCATGATACATCTCCGTTGGAGGTTTGCACAAATGAGTATAAACTGATAAGCGGGGGGGCTGATTCAGGGAATATTTCTTCTATTATGATTGATGGAACAGAATATTCCAACCGATAGCTTTGATTGAATATTGTGATATATGATATGTTAACCAATGCTGTGATTGATCAAATTACTTATGATACCAGTGCGGTTACGCAAATCGTTCCGAAGAAATGAGAAAATAGAGTTTGCTGAGCAAATACGAGGAGACATACAAATGCAGCGCATCATTTCACTGATAAATTACATAATAACGGGGACAACCATGGGTTACACGACCCTGGTCTTTTTCTGTTGTGTTCTGATTTTTCTTGGAATTTTATTCCTGCTTCGCAGCCAGCGGGCGAAGATATTGTGGATTCTGATTGCAAATCTTGTGTTTTACGTCTGGTCTGTGGGAATTGCGGCCCTGGTCATCGTGCTTGGCACGGCGGTCATCGTGTATCTGGTGACCAGGAAAATGGGGAGTATCTATGAGGGATTTGAGTCTGAGACGATCGGTATGACGCCAAAGGAACGGACGGTTATCCTGGTGAAGTACAAAAAACGGGCAAAGAAGTATCTGCTGTCGGGAATGTTCCTGCTGTTGGTGATCTGGATCTATGTCAAGGTCGGAAAGCTGCTGGCGTTTGATTCCGTAGATACTTTCCGTGACTGGATTCGAGGGAAGGGGATCATCGTGCCCCTGGGGATTTCTTATTACAGTCTTTCGGCGATTGGGTATATGCTGGATGTGTTCTGGCGAAAAACAAAGCCGGAGCGCAATTTTATCAGTCTGTTTTCCGCGATGACCTACTTTCCGCATATTGTACAGGGACCGATCAGCAAATACAGCAGGCTGTTAAAGCAGATGAATGCGATCCCATCGTTTGATTTTGACCGCGTTTGTTTTGGTCTTCAGCTGATGCTTTGGGGGTACATAAAAAAGCTGGTGATCGCAGATCGGCTGGTTGTATTTACAAATTGTGTTTTCGATTCGCCGACAGATTTTGCGGGAGTCGAAATTTTGCTTGCGGTTGTGCTGTGTGCATTTCAGCTGTACGCGGATTTTAGCGGATGTATGGATATCGTCGGAGGCATTTCACAGGCAGTCGGCATTGAACTGCCGGTGAACTTTCGCCAGCCTTTCTTTTCAAGGAATGTTGCGGAATTTTGGAGAAGATGGCACATGACGTTGGGCGACTGGACGAAGGAATATATCTATCTTCCGATTGCGACAAATCCGCGTTTTATGAAATGGATCTGGAATATGAACAAGAGCGGGAAGGTCTGGCTGTCTGCGTTTTTGAAGACACTAATCCCCTCGTTTATTGTCTGGCTGTTTACAGGCTTATGGCATGGGAACGGAAAGGGATATCTTGTATGGGGGCTTTACTGGTGTGCGCTGATTACGGTTTCGACAGAGCTGAAGCCGTGGACGGATCGACTGACGAAGGCTCTGTGGATTGATACCGGGGCGTTATATTTTCGGATCTGGCAGTCTGTCCGGGTTGTCCTGTGTTTTGCCATAGGAAGGATGTTTACCGTCACCGGATGGCTGCGGGGCTGTCTGATGCTGTGGAAGCAGCTGTTTGCGGAACACAGACTCTGGGTATTGTTTGACGGAAGTCTGTATAATTATGGCCTTGATAGTAAGGACTTTGGCGTGGCGCTTCTCGGGATTCTGGTTCTGATGCTTGTGGACGCGCGCCATGAAAAGGGGATGAAAATCCGTGAATCGCTGGCGAAACAGCCTCTTCCTCTTCGGTGGGTGGTCTATTATGCCGCGATGTTTGCTATTGTGATTCTGGGAATGTATGGTCCGGGATACAATGCGGCAAGCTTTGTATATGGAGCGTTTTAGATACAGGAAGAGGAGGATTTTGAATTATGAAATATCAATCTGTTGTGGAGGCGATTCTGGATCATGCAAAACGGAATCCGGAAAAATTGTGTACGGCGGATACGCAGGCATCCTATTCCTATGGAGAATTTGCGGCGTTGATCAAAGCTACAGCTGCCGTGCTCAAAATCATGGGAGTCGGTTTGGGCGACTGCGTTGTCGTGGAGGCGGCTCAGCGGGCGGATTTCACTGCGATTGAATTTGGGCTGCATCTTCTGGGAGCGATATTTGTCCCGATGGAGGGTCGATGCTCGGTCGGGAAAATGGCGGGAATCGCAGGGCAGTGCGGTGCGAAGCTTCTGATTTCGTCGGGAAAGGTGGAAGTCCCGGACAGCCAATCCTGCACATATGCGGAATTGAAAGACAGGATCTCAGGAATGGAAGACGGAGCAGAGGTGGATGTTCGGATTCCGTTGGGAGAGGAAATCAGTGAAATCCTGTTTAGTACGGGGACAACCGGTAAGGAGAAGGGGATTGTACTGACGCATAATAGCGCGGTCGCCGTTGCGGAAAATATTGTCTGCGGGTCACATATGCAGAGTGATAATGTCGAGATGATCCCTTCGCCGCTGAATCATTCTCACGGTCTCAGGAGCTATTATGCGAATATGGTCTGCGGCGGCGCAGCTGTTCTGGTGGATAATCTCATGAATATGAGGAAATTTTATGAGATGATGGATCAGTATCAGGTGAATGCGATGGATCTGGTTCCCTCCGCGCTGGCGGTCATTCTGAAATTGTCGGGAAAAAAGCTTGGCGAGTACAGGGACAGGCTGAACTATATCGAATTTGGTTCCGCGCCCATGGCGCCGTCAGATAAAAAACAGCTGATGGAGCTGTTGGAGGGCGTTCCCCTGTACAATTATTATGGGAGTACAGAGAGTGGTCGTGCTTCGGTATACAATTTTAACCGGAGCGATGAAAAAGAAGGATGCATTGGCAGACCGACTGCAAATACGGAGATTATCATTACGGATCCGGAACGCCGGTCGATCTGTTCGGACAGGGAACATACGGGTCTGCTTGCGTGTAAAGGCGCCATGAATATGCTTTACTATTGGGAGGATCCGCAGGAGACAGACCTGGCAATGGAGAATGGGTATATCTACACGAAGGATGAAGGATATGTGGATGAGGATGGCGATATTATTCTCATTGGCCGGGTTGGAGATATCATTAATATCGGCGGCAAGAAGGTATCCCCGGATGAGATTGAAGATGTTGTCAGACAGATGCCAGGCATTGCAGACTGCGGCTGTATTTCTGTGGCGGACGCCATGTCGGGAAATGTTCCGAAGCTGTTTGTGGAAATGAAGCCGGGATGTGCCTTTGATGCAAAGGCGATTCGGGATTATATTGGCGAACATCTGGAAGCATTTAAAATTCCGAGGTATTTTGAATGTATTGATAAGATTCCCAGAACCTTTAACGGGAAGCTTCAGAGAAAGGTTTTAAAGGCTCGCTAGAGAAAGGAAGGTCACGATGAAAAAAACACAGGTTTTTCATCTCGCGATGGGGCCGTTTTTGCTTGTATTATCCATTCTACTGCTTCCGGGATCTGTTTTTTCCACTTTTTCAGGCAAGGCGGCGGTAGGCACGGTTGCCTGGATGGCGTACTGGTGGGTTATGGGGCCGGTTGACTATGCGGTGACGGCTTTTTTGCCGATTGCTGTCAATGCTGTTTTGCAAATGGCGGATATGTCGGCTGTGATTGCGAACTATGCGTCGGAAACCATTCTTCTTTTGCTGGGCGCCTCGATTTTAACCGTATCATGGGAGAAAACCGGGCTGGACAAAAGGATTGCGGCTGCTTTTCTGCGGCTTGTGGGGAGCAATTTTCGGATGCAGCTGGTTTTCTGGTTCTTGTTGTCAATGATTTTGTCTGCAGTCCTGCCCAATGCTGTCGTATGCGCGACGATAACGCCGATTGCCGTGTCGATGCTCAACTATATTGGTCAGGGAGATATTAAGAACAGTAAGATCGGTTCCAAGCTGTTGCTTACGATTGTGTATGCAACCGGTCTGGGAGGGCTGGCTTCTCCGTTAGGGGGAGCCATGAACCTTGTGACCGTGGATTATCTTCAGCAGCTGACAGGCAGCGAGTACATGTATATTTCATGGGTAATCCGTTTCTTTCCTATCATGCTTGTGCTGGCAGTCAGTAATATTTTCTTTGTGCTGCGAGACGTCGGAAGGAAGGATTCGCTGGGGGGATCAAGGGAATATTTTATCGAGCAGTTTAATCGTTTGCCGAAGATGAGCTTCGAGGAGGCGATGTCGTTTTTGCTCTTTCTGCTTGCCACGATCCTTTCTTTTACCCGTCAGTTATATCAGTCTCTGCTTCCTGGTTTGAAACCAGCCTATGTGTTTATCATCTGTGCCATGATTTCTTTCCTGATCACAGACAAGGAAGGCGAACGCCTGATGGTATGGAAATCTGTGCAGACAAAAATTATCTGGGAACTGATCTATATTTTTGCCGGCGGGCTGGCTGCGGGAACACTGATTAACAGCTCCGGCGCTGCGAAGGACCTGGGCAATTTTGTTTCGACGCTGAATTTGACCGGAGGGTATGTGACGATTCTGGTTATTGTCGCGATGACGTTGCTTTTGTCCGACGTCACATCAAATACGGCGACTGCCGCGGTTGCGATGCCGATTGTCATATCC
>JAJQCO010000077.1 GCA_021202655.1 Clostridiales bacterium
CATTCCACGTCAATTCAAAAGCCAGACAAATACCAAGTACAATATAGATCGCATCATGCAATCGTCCGTTCTTCATAAAAATCAGCATCGTAACCCAAACCGCATAGCCTTCTGCGAGAATTAAATATAAAACAACTTTTTTATCATTGATATTTGTATCCAATATAATGGCCATTACTATCATTGTTCCAAGGATCGTCGGCGCCAAATCCAAAAGCCTTCGTTCTTCCCAACCATTCAATACATCTGCAGCGATAACTACCATAATCCATCCACTGATAAATGAAAAACGAAAATAATAAGACGAACTTTCCACAAAAGCAGTCCATAGCAAACTGACATCCTTCAACGAATAGCTCAAAAGCAATATGAACAATAATAGTGCATAGCCGATCCGTTTTTTTACAGAATTTTTTCGATCTATCAATCCAAAAATCACAACGAAAAGCACAAATCCGCCACAGTATAAAAGTGGTGCCGTTGACTTATTGTATGGTGCTGTCAACGCAAAACCATCCAACACCTGCGACAAAGACATGTATTGTTTAAAGGACAGCAAATGGAACGATGCTTTCCCACCTACCAGAGAGACACACGACGGCACCAAAATCACGCCACTCGCTAAAATTCCCAACAACGCACAAAAAATATATCTCGCAAATTTTCTAAGTAATCCTTTCCAATCTTTTCCATCAAAATCCTGCAAAATCAAAATTTCAAACAAGCAATATATTCCCGACATCAGACATAGCATATATCCTGTATACCAATTACACAAAATGGATAATGCTATGCTTCCCCAAAGAAGCCCCCTCTTATGATTCGCAGTAACATAATAAACACCGCAACATACTAACGGAAGGAACAATACACCATCCATCCACATTGGATTTCTGCAATAACAGACATTATATTCCATCATCGCATAAGACATCGCCAGACACAAAACCAGAAACCGTTTCAATTGAAATCGATGTTCCAAGAAAAAGGCGCAGAACACACTGCTCAATGAGATCCTGACTATCGTAATATAAGACAGATATGCCGCAATTTCCTGTTTTTTTATGAAAAGCAGCGCAAAATTAAAAATACTTGACACATAAAATGCAAGTATCCCAACCATTCGTCCACCCAGTGATTTTGAAAATGAATATTGTAAATTTGCTTCACCATGCAACACATCCCACAGATAAGAATAATAATCCTTATGTTGAAGTTCCAGATCCCATAGAAACATAGATTTATCGACAAATGGATACACTCCATTCTTTCTCATGGCAATCCCCATCAAAACACATGGTATCAAAAATGCCAAAACATATAAAGAAACATTTTGTTTGCGAAGCTTATTATGTCCGTACATGCTTCTCCTCCAAAACTGTCTATTCAATATTGCACTTTGTTTTTTTGCATCTCTATCATTATCAGCCGGAACTCAAACGCCTGCCGATCCTTTTCCACAATCGTCGCCAGAATCAGGCCGACAAAAAACGAAACGATTGCCGCCAGCGCGATAAAACCGCTGACAATCAGAGTCGGAAAATTTGGCACCATCCCTGTGCGGAAAAACTTGACCAGGATCGGAAGAAACATCGCGGCAGCCACCACGAGCATCAGAGCCGACAGACCACCAAAAAAGCCCATCGGACGATAGTTCTTATAGAGACGTCCGATTGTTCGTAATACCTTCATTCCATCGGAATATGTATTCAACTTAGACTCACTGCCCTCCGGCCGATCCCGATATTCAATGATTACATTCTCTATCCGCATGTTTTTTTCAACCGCGTGAATGCTCATCTCCGTCTCAATCTCAAACCCCTTCGACAGCACTGGAAAACTCTTTACAAACAGATAGCTGAACGCCCGATATCCAGTCATAATATCCCGGATATTTGTCTTGAACAAATGGTTGATTGACCCCCTCACCAGACTGTTTCCAAAATTATGGAACGGTCTTTTGTTCTCTTCAAAATAGGTCGAAGACAGTCGATCTCCAACCACCATATCCGTATTTTTTTCCAGCACCAGATCCGCCATCTGCCGTCCATATTCTGCGGGATAGGTGTCGTCTCCGTCCACCATAATATAGCACTCTGCATCAATCTCCCGGAACATCCGCCGGATCACATTACCCTTACCCTGCTGATATTCATGGCGCACCACCGCACCCGCAGCCTCCGCCAGGGCAGCCGTATCATCCGACGAATTGTTATCATATACATAGATAACCGCCTCTGGAAGCTCCTGCTTCCAGTCCTCCACTACCTTTTTTACCGTCTTACTCTCGTTGTAACAGGGAATTAATACCGCTATTTTGTCCATCTCGTAATCCTCTTATCCTGTCTTATTTTCCACATCTCATTTTGCATCTCTTTGCCTATGCCACGGTTCAGTATATAATATCCTGTTCGAATTGTAAAGAAACTCCCGTTTTTTTATATCGCATCCAACACCACGCAATCAGTACAGGAAGGGCTGCCATCAACGGCATGGCATATCGCAAAAATCCATTTACCGGCGAAGCCACACAAACCATCAGATGCAACGCCGCCACACTCAACACGGCCATTTCCCGGAAAAATCGTTTCCTCACCAACAACATCCATATGACTAGAATTACAATGCCCGCTGTTCCAGGATTTGACAGGATGGAAACGCCAGGAAATACACGCCACAGCTCCGCATAATCTGTAAGCGCGTCTCTTGTCTCCTTATTCATCACATAATGAATATCCAGATCCGCCAGACCTTCCTTGATATAATTCTGATATGCAGCCATAACTCTCGTATTATGAAACGGATAAAAATAACCGTATGCGTTGTTCATCGTTGCCTGAATATATACGTCCGGATGCCGAATTCCCATGGCAGCCCATACCCTGATATAATCCAGAATTTCCTCTTTCCCAAATGCATAAGCATAATTTTTCACCGGATCGGACAGTTCTTCCTGATACTGTTCTGCGATCGAAACCTCCGGGAAAACCCGATCCAGTACCTCCTGCTCCTCCGGACGAATATCCCATCCATAATCTCTCAAATATCTCGCTGTCTGCTGAAACGGAATACTCGCCATATCCCTTCCGGGAGCCTTTCCTATCCCCATCCACGGAAGTACAACCATATTGTACACGGCAAATACACAAATCACAGCCAACGCTGTAACCGCCATTTTTCTTCTTCCTCGCCTCATTGCCAGACACATCAGAACGCACACAGGAATTACCCGACATATTCCTTCGCTGCGAATCGCACATATCAGAAAATTTAACAGGCCATAAATCATCCAGTCCGCAATACCTGCGTTACCGTCATTCTTATCGCAGCATTTCTGAAACAAATCCATCGTCTTGCAGCAATACAGCGCAAATAATGCGGTAAACAGCGTATCCTTGATCACGGACGCCGCATAAAAGCCCCATGAGTATTCCGGCCATTTCTGTACTGCCAATCCGGACGCGTGATACCGCTAATCCGGAATAATAGATACCATCACTCCGTTTGACACGATACCGGCGTTCCGGCCGTCGATACCGCCGATAAAATAAATCCTTTATACTGTATCCATGCGCTGTACAGCGTAAATACAGATGAAGGAGGTCACCATTTATGACCAAGTACCGTGAGATCATCCGGCTTGCCGGATTGAATCTCAGCCAGTCAAACATCGCACTCAGTTGTAATGTTTCCAAGACGACGGTCAACAAGACGATCAAGGCGGCTAAAGCGATAAACCTTGCATGGCCCTTGGATCCGAAGCTGACAGATGATGCGCTGGCAAAAATGTTATTTCAGGAGAAAGCGGATACTTCCGCTGTCTCCCACAAACGGATGCCTGATTATGAGTACATCCGTAAGGAATTCCTCCGCAATGGGGTCAACAAAAAGCTCCTGTGGACAGAGTATCTGGAGGAATGTAAGCAGGCCGGCGATGATCCGCTCATGTATTCTCAGTTCTGTTATTACATCCAGCAGGATGAACAGAAACGGCGTGCTACGATGCACATTAACCGCAAGCCTGGGGAACAGGTTGAAGTTGATTGGGCTGGTGATCCAGTCCACATCACCGATCCAGATACTGGCGAAGTCATCAATGCATATCTTTTTGTTGGAGTCATGACTTATAGCCTGTATCCGTATGTCGAGGCTTTTGTTGATGAAAAGCAGCACTCATGGATCATGGCCCATGTCCATATGTACGAATACTTTGGCGGAGTAGCCAAAATCCTCGTACCGGACAACTGCCGCACCGCTGTTGATCACAACAAGGGCTGGAAGGATCAGCGGATCAACGCCGTTTATCAGGAGATGGCGGAACACTATGGCACCGCTGTCATCCCTGCTCGCGTCCGTGCGCCCAAGGACAAGCCGAATGCTGAAGGCAGCGTAGGCAACATCTCTACCTGGATTACTGCCGCACTCCGCAATGAACAGTTCTTCTCCCTTGCGGAGTTGAATCAGACAATCCGGCAAAAGCTGGAAGAATTCAGCCGCCGCCCGTTCCAGAAGAAAGAAGGCAGTCGGTATGATATCTTTCGCGAAGAGGAGCTTCCTCTATTGGCTCCCCTACCCGCTTATCCGTATGAACTGGCGGAATGGAAACAGGCTACCGTCCAGTTCAACTACCACATCTCCTGCGCCGGGATGCTGTATTCTGTCCCGTATGAATATATCAAGCGCAAGGTCGATGTACGGGTTACGGATAAGATGGTTGAAATTTTCTATAATAACAACCGTATCGCCTCTCACCGCCGTTTATACGGCCGTAAAGGGCAGTACAGCACCGTTACCGAGCATATGCCGCCTTCCCACCAGCAGTATCTGGAATGGAATGGCGACCGTTTCCGCAAATGGGCGGAGCGCATCGGCGAAAATACCTATCAGGTGGTGGATGGCATCCTCACCTCCAAACGTGTGGAACAGCAGTCTTACAGGAGCTGTATGGGACTTCTGAAGCTGGCCGACAAGTATTCTTCTGTCAACCGGCTGGAAGCTGCCTGCAGAAAGGCGCTTTCCTTTACACCCGCTCCCAGTTACAAGAGCATCAGAAACATTCTTGATACCGGTAACGACCGGGAAGAACCGGATGATAACGGAAAAGCAACTGAAAATAAGACTACAGCACAGAACAGTCATGCCCTCACCAGAGGCGCTGATTACTACAGGAGGTAAAGACAATGAGTATCCAGAGCACATCTGATAAATTAATTGAAATGCGCATGACGTCAATGGCAGACGCTTTCCGTATCCAGGTTGACGACCCCAAGATGAAAGATATTTCATTTGAAGACCGTTTCGCAATGCTTGTTGACGTTGAATACAGCAACCGTAAGAGCAACAGCTTAAAGTGACTGATCCGGGATGCCGGTTTTGACCAGCCGGAGGCACATATTTCTGAGATCGACTACAATTCCGGGCGCAAGCTCAACCGCAGTCTGATTGAAAGGCTTGCGACCTGTGAATACATCGCAGACCACAGGAATGTCTTCATCACCGGCGCTACCGGCAGCGGTAAGACCTATCTGGCCTGTGCGCTCGGTATGGAAGCCTGTAAACAGCGCTTTAAGACCAGGTATGTCCGCCTCCCTGACCTTCTCCTTGAGCTGGAGATGGCCCGTAATGACGGCACATACAAGAAGGTACAGGGCAAATATGCCAACCCGCTATTGCTCATCATCGATGAATGGCTTCTCCTTAAGCCTAACGAATCAGAGCAACACGATATTCTGGAACCGCTTCACAGGAGACGCAAGAGATCATCCTCGATTTTCTGTTCACAGTATGATTCCAATGGCTGGTATGACCAGCTTGGCGGGGACAACAGTCTACTTGCGGAAGCTATCATCGACCGTATCAAATATGACGGTTTTAAGATTAACATCGTCCCTACTGACCCGGCGAATTATAAGTCCATGCGGGAAGTGTACGGGATGGACCCGGCATTAAGCGAGTAAACTCGCACAGGTAACTTGTTAATGAAAGCGGTATCCGCTGTCCCGGACTGACGGTATCGTTCCTTCGGAACAGCAGTATCCGTTCCTTCGGAACAATGGTACATTTGCGCAAGAATAAACAGTGGAGTCATTATAAATGCGCCCGTTCCCCGTCTTCAGGTTTTCGGTAGTCGCGCCTTTATTGACCAGGCTGCTGAGTGCAAATTCCGGCCCAACGGCGTGAGCTTCCCAAAATAAGTGGCGTACACATTCCAGATTAACGGCGTGGCCATTCCGATACAAACGGCGCGACTTGAGCTGCGCCAGAAAGGCATTGGCTATCTCTCCACACAGAGACGGTATAACATCGGAAGCAGTACCGTCACCCACATTATGAACCGCTTTCAGGAAATCGGGATCCCTCTCGATGACCTGAAGGTCATGCCGCCTAAGAAGGTGGAGGAAACCTTTTATCCGCCGGAATGTAAATACCGGTCGTTTTGACACCACTGCACGGATCTTTTGAGCAGCGTGCTCACATTGAGCGATTTCTACACAAAATGAGCAGGTCAGCGACATCTCATGAAATCAGTAACACTATATTTTGCTCTAATACTCACAATTCTTGTAATATTGCAAAGAATACAAAAGTTTTGGAATATGTTCATCAATAAACGCTAACGAAAATTTAACACACTATAGTATTTATTGC